>NZ_JBVHXY010000070.1:0-30615 GCF_055569215.1 Kitasatospora sp. NPDC029312
TGGGGGGGAAGGAAGAGGGGGGGGGGGGGAGAGTAGGGGGGGGGTTTGGAGGGGGCCTCGGTCGGGGGGTCTGTTTTGGGGGGGTGGTTTCTCCCCCCCCCCCCCCCCCCCCCCCCCCCCCCCGGCCCCTTTCGCGTTGCGGGCGGGCGCCTGAGACCGTGGTCGGCCTGAGACCGCCGGCCTCGCTACTCCCGGACGATCGCCATCGCCTCGATCTCGATCAGCACATCCGGCCGGAACAACGCCGCGACCTGCATCGCCGAGGCCGCCGGCAGCGGCAGACCGCCCAGGTACTCGTCACGGGCCTCCCGGATGGCCGCGAGGTAGGAGATGTCGGTCATGAAGAAGGTGAACTTCACGACGTCGGAGAAGTCGGCCCCGGCGGCGGCCAGACAGCGGCGCAGGTTCTCGAAGACCTGCCGCGCCTGCGCCTTCGGGTCGCCCTCGCCGACCAGGTTCCGCTGCTCGTCGAAGGCGACCTGGCCGGAGACGTGGACCAGTCGGCCGGTGCCGGTGACGACCTGGGTGTAACCCGATCCGGGGGCGACGCCGGGCGGTTCGGCGATGTGCGTGAGGTGAGTGGTGGTCATGGCGCGTGATCCTGCGTCACCGCGCCTCCGGACCGCAAGCGGTTCTTCGGCTGCCGACCGGCCCGGCCGATCAGCCGGACCAGGGCAACGTACTGTCGTCCGGGTGGACCCGGGCAGCCCGGCGGTCTGCCACCCGGCCACCCAGGCAGGCGGACTGGCTCGCGGTGTGGTCGGCTCTGGCCGAGGGGTGGGTGGGCGTGCCAGAGTCGTCCGGGCGCGGTCCGGGCACCCCGGGGCCGTGCCGCAGTCCGACCCACCCTCAGCCGGAAGGCAGGCCCACGCCGATGACCAGCGCAGAGCCCCTCGTCCGCGTCAGCACCGCCGACGCCGTCACCACGCTCACCCTCGACTCGCCGCACAACCGCAACGCCCTCTCCTCCCGACTGATGTCCGAGCTGCACGCCGGACTGGCCGTCGCGGCGGCGGACCGGGACGTCCGCGCGGTGGTGCTCACCCACGCCGGCAAGGTGTTCTGCGCGGGCGCGGACCTGTCCGAGGCGACGGGCGCGGACCCGACGGTCGGCCCGCGTGGTCTGGTGGAGCTGCAGAAGGCGATCGTGGACTGCACCAAGCCGGTGATCGCCGTGGTCGACGGACACGCCCGGGCCGGCGGCCTCGGTCTGATCGGCGCGGCCGACCTGGCGATCGCCGGACCGGCCGCGACCTTCGCCTTCACCGAGGTACGGCTCGGCCTCGCGCCCGCCGTCATCTCGCTGCCGCTGCGCCCCAAGCTGGACCCGCGCGCCGCCTCCCGCTACTACCTCACCGGCGAGGTCTTCGACGCCGCCGAGGCGGCCCGGATCGGTCTCCTGACCCGGGCCGCCGAGTCCACCGAGGACACCGCGGTGGTGCTGAAGGGACTGCTGGACGCCCTGCGCCAGGGCTCGCCGCAGGGGCTGGCCGAGTCCAAGCGGCTGGCCAACGCCGAGGTGGTGCGCTCGTTCGAGCGGGACGCCGACGAGCTGGTGCAGCTGTCGGCGCGGCTGTTCGGCTCCGCGGAGGCGCAGGAGGGCATGCGGGCGTTCCTGGAGAAGAGGCCGGCGGCCTGGGTGCGTTGAGCGCGCCCTCGCTGAGCCGGCTCGGGTCGGGTCGGGTCGGGTCGGGTGGCTTGGGTTGGCTCGGCTTGGGTCGGGTCAGCGGATCGCCGCGCCGTCCCGCCAGAGGCCGAGCAGGCCCCCGTCGCCGCTGAGCTCGACCTGCTCGGCCGGCTGGAGCCGTCCCGTCGGCTCGGCCTGCCCGCTCTCACCCATCGGCGCGCTCTGTTCGACCGTCAGGCGGTTCCAGAGCAGCAGGTACAGCTCGTGGGCCGGCCCGGTGAGCGTCAGGTCGGCCGGTTCCGGGCCGTCCTCGGTGGTGACGGACAGCGGCTCGTCGGTGATGGTCAGGCGCCAGGTCCCGGGGCCGTCGGTGGTCCGGACCTGGACGGTGCGCGGCCGGTCGCTGCGCACCGTCGACCGGCCGCCGGCCATGAAGCCGCGCAGCAGCTCGTCGATGCCGTCCAGGGCGAGCGCGGTGTCCACGGCCGGGCCCGGCGAGCCGGCCGCCGCATCGGCGTCGAAGCGGTGGACGGCGGTCTCGTGCGCCTGACGCCGGGCCCAGAAGGCGAGCGGGCTGGTCGAGGGCAGGAAGCTCCAGCAGTCGAGGTCGGCCGGGGCCTCGCTGAGCACCGTCACCAGCGCGGCGTGGCCCTCGCGGTACCAGTCGAGCAGCGCGGCGTCCGACGGGTCAGGCCCGAGGACCTCCTTCCGGCCCGCCTCGTCCAACGGTGCCCGCAGGCCCTTCGCCGGGTAGGCGGCGGCCCAGCGGTGCACGTGGCCGACGTGTCGCACCAGGTCGCCCAGCCGCCAGTCCGGGCAGGTCGGTACGGGAGCGGCGAGGTCGGTCCGGGCGGCGGCCTCGGCGAGCAGGGCGCCCTCGCGGCGCAGCCCGTCGATGTGTGCGGAGATCTTCATGGGACGGAGTCTGTCACCGACGGCCGAACCCGGTGGCGGTTTTCGGACGGCCGAGCAGCCGGCACCGGTGTGGGCGGTGGAATCAGTGGGGCCGGCTGAGCTGGTGTGATGTCGACCTCCCGGCGGCCGGACCGATGCTACGGGCCGGTAACGTGAGCGCATGCCGATAACCCGTTCCCTTCTGTCCGCCGTCCGGACCGGTGGCCGCCGGGCCACCGGGCGCCTCGTCCACCGGGGCTGGCGCTGGGTGCAGCGGACCGGTGCGGTCACCAACCGGAACCCGGGCCCGTACCGGTTCGGTGAGCTGGGGGACGGCACGACCCTCGCCTTCCCGCTCGGCGCGGTGTTCAACGAGCAGTGGATCACCATCGGGCCGTTCTCGATCATCGGCGAGCGGGTCACCATCAGCGCGGGCTTCCTTCCCGGGCTGGACCTCGGGCCGGAGCCGATCGTGCGGATCGGCGGCGGCTGCGTGATCGGACGGGACAGCCACATCGTCGGCCACCAGTCGATCGTCATCGGTGACGACGTCTGGACGGGGCCCGGCGTGTACGTCAGCGACCAGGCGCACGAGTACCGGGACACCGAGCTGCCGATCGGCAAGCAGTGGCCGCGCAACCAGCCGGTGGAGATCGGCGCGGGCAGCTGGATCGGCACCGGCGCGGTGATCATGCCGGGCGCGCGGATCGGGCGCAACGTGGTGGTCGCCGCGGGGGCGGTGGTGCGCGGCGAGGTGCCCTCGCACTCCGTGGTCACGGGGGCGCCCGCCAAGGTGGTGCGCCGCTGGACCGAGGAGGAGGGCTGGCAGCCGCCGCTGCGCCACGAGCCGCCCCGGCCGGTGCCGGACGGGGTGACGGCGGAGCAGTTGCGCGCGCTGGTGGGCTGGGATCTGCGCCTGCCGGGGGAGTAGGAGTGACTTCCCTGTCCTGCGGATAGCCGCTCGATCCCGGCACCCGCTCCGCCGCTCCCGGCGTCGCGGGTGCCGGGTCACGACTACCGGGCCGGGGAGGCCTGTTCGGCGGCACGGGCGGCGATCGCCGCGGTGATCCGCAGGGCGTCGGCCGGGCGGGACGGGTCCAGGCCGGTGAGCACGGCGATCCGGCGCAGCCGGTAGTCCACGGTGTTCGGGTGCAGGTGCAGGGCGCCCGCGGTGTGGCGGCGGTTCAGGCCGCCGGCCAGGTGGGTGCGCAGCGTGGTGAGCAACTCCCCGCCGTCGGCGAGTGGTTCGAGCAGTGCGGCGAGTCGGGCACGGGCCTGGCTGGGGCGGGTCAGCTGGTACTCCAGCAGCACGTCGTCCAGCCGGTGCAGACCGGGTGGGCGGCCGAACGCCCGGGCCACGTCCAGGACTT
Source organism: Kitasatospora sp. NPDC029312 (assembly GCF_055569215.1). Lineage (NCBI taxonomy): Bacteria > Bacillati > Actinomycetota > Actinomycetes > Kitasatosporales > Streptomycetaceae > Kitasatospora > Kitasatospora sp. NPDC029312. The sequence goes on from NZ_JBVHXY010000070.1 coordinate 3,892, forward strand.
CGTACGCGAGCGCGGCCGCGCCCGGTACCTCGGCCGGGGCTGCGGCGGCTGCTCCGGCCAGCACCGGCGCGCCGGCGGCGCGGGACGCCGCGGCCAGGGTGGCGGTGAGCTGTGGCCACGGCGCCTCGGCGGCGGCGCTGGTCCGGCGGGCCGGGCCGGTCGGGCCAGTCGGGTCGGTCGGCTCGGGCTCGGCGTCCGGGTCGAGCGGGAGCATCACCAGGCCGCCGGCGGGCGTGAGCGCGGTGAGTGCCGACTGCCGCGTGCGGTGGTCGAGTTCGGCGGCGAAGCGGCGGAGCTTCCGGTGGGCGGCGATGCCGGCGTCGACGCCGGGCGCCCGCTCGTCCGGGTGGTCGGCGATGGCCAGGCAGAGCACCGCGTAACCGGCGGGCAGCCGGACACCGGCGCGGGCGGCGGCCTCGTCGGCGGGGGTGCCGGCGAGCAGCGCGCTGAGCAGGGACTGCCGGGCGGTGTGGTGCCGGTCGTCGGCCGGGCGCCGGCCGTCCAGGTAGCCGGCGCCGGCGGCGGTGGTGGCCCGGCGGAGCTGGTCGAGCAGCAGCCGGTTGAGGACCAGCAGATCGGCGGCGTCACCGGCGTGGGCGTCCCTGGTGATCAACTCCCAGCAGACCTCCAGGCCGAGGTGATGGGCGAGCAGTACGGCGTCCAGCGGCAGGCCTTCCTCGGCCCGGCGTGCGGCGGACTCCCGTACGGCGGCGAACTCCTCGGCGGGGGCGGGGAGTCCGGTGCGCACGGTGTGGGCGAGTGCGCGGATGCGTCGTTCGGTGTCCCGGGTGAGCTCGCCGGTGAGCTGCTCGCGCGGGAGGCGGCGGTAGACCGGCACCCGGTCGAGCAGGGTGGCGACCACGCTCTCGGCCAACTCGCGGACTCCGCTGAGGAGTAGCTGGTCGGCCGGGCGGCCGCCGATCACCGGAACGTGCCAGGTCGGCGTGGTTGCGGGGGTGTCCGGGGGCGTGCAGTGGGGTGCGTTGTGACCGGTCACAGAGAACACCGTCCAGGTCTGGGGAACGCCCAAGGGCCGGGCCGGAGGGGCGACCGCATCATTGAGCCACTCGGGTTACCTGTTGGTAACAAACTTCCGCCGTGGAGGCAACAGTTGAGAACCCCACTTCTCCGCTTCTCCCTGACTCCCTTGCGCCGCCGACCCGGCGGCGTTCTCGGCGCGATCCTGCTGGCGGGCGCGCTGCTGGCGGGCGCTGCTGCGACTCCGGCCTCGGCCGCACCGTCGACCGACCCGGCCCCGGCCGTCGCCTCCGCCCAACTCCCGCCCGACGGCGACTCGGTGGCCTCGCCGCCCGGCGCCAACGACTGGAACTGCCGACCGACCGCCGCGCACCCCAACCCGGTGGTCCTGGTCCACGGCACCTTCGCCAACCGCTACGAGAACTGGCTGGCGCTCTCCCCGCTGCTGAAGGGTCTCGGCTACTGCGTCTTCGCACTCGACTACGGCACCGTTCCCGGCATCACCTCCACCGGCAGCGGTCTGCTGCTGCCGATCGGCGGGCTCGCGCCGGTGTCCGACTCGGCGGCCCAACTGGCGCACTTCGTCGACCTGGTGCGGAGCGCGACCGGCGCGGCCAAGGTCGACATCGTCGGACACTCGCAGGGCGGCATGCTGCCGAACTACTACCTGAAGTTCCTCGGCGGGGCGTTGAAGGTCGACAAGCTGGTCGGCCTGGCGCCGTCCAACCACGGCACGACGCTCGACGGGATCACCAACCTCGCGCCGTACTTCCCGGGCGTCGCGGACCTGATCTACACGGCCTGCAAGGCCTGCCGTGACCAGGTCGTCGGCTCCGACTTCAACGTGACCATGGCCTCCGGGCCGGACACCGTGCCGGGGGTGAGGTACACGGTGATCTCGACCGTGTACGACGAGGTCGTCACCCCGTGGCGGACCCAGTTCCTGAACGGGCCGGGCGTCGACAACGAGGTCCTGCAGGACCACTGCCCGGTCACGCTCGCCGAGCACGTGGCGATCGCGTTCTCACCGACGGCGCTGCATCTGGTGACCAACGCCCTGGACCCGGCGCACGCAACGCCGGTGCTCTGCGGCTGAGCTCGACTGGGCTCAGCCGAGCCGGATCCGCCGCGACTGCCCGTGTCCCCGGCTGCCCCGGGGACACGGGCGTCGGGCCGTTCGGCATCGGGCTGTTCGGTGGGCCTCGGCTGGAGCCGGCTGGAGCCAGCGGGTTCGGGCCGGAGTCAGTGGGCGGGGCGGAAGGTGACGGCGGCGGTGATGCCGCCGTCGGCGGGCCGCAGCCGGTACGGACCGGGGGCGGTCAGCAGGGCGGCGTCGAAGCGGGCCAGTTCGGCGCCGTCGAGGACTGCCGAACCGGCGAGGCAGACCATTAGGACGGTCGCCTCGGACGGGACGTCCAGCGGGACGGGCGCGCTGAACAGGTCCACGGTGGCCTCGACCCGGCCGCGACGGGTCATCACGTTGAAGTCCACCACCGGGCCGCCGAGTAGCCGGCAGTCCGTCGTGGCGTCGCCGGGGAACGCGTACGGGCGGAACGGCGCGTCGATCAGCTGCTCGTCGCCTTCCACGGTGAGCGCCATGCCCGCGCCCTCGACCAGGGTGATCACGCGGTCGACGCCGGGGAACGGCGAGAACGGCCCGGCGGAGGCGACGTCGGCGAGGCTGACCCGCCAGTCGAAGCCGTCCAGTCCGGCTCCGGCCGGGAAGCCGGCGACCTCCCTGGTCACCCCGCCCCCGTTGAGCCACGGAGTGGCGGGGCGCTCGTCGGCGCGCAGTAGCTGGATGCGTCCGCTGGTCGTCATGGGGCTGCATCCTGCCACTTCCGGGGGCGGGAGCGGCAGGCGGGGGAGGGGCGAGCGGGACGGGGACAGAGGCCATCGGAGGGCTGACAGATGACAGCCGACAGATGTTGAAATCTGTTATCTGTTATCTGTTATCTGTCGGGTGCCGTCCGACCGCCAGCGGCAGGAGCGCCGCCGCCGTCGCCGTGAAAGCCACCGTGGTGAGGGCCAGCGGCAGTCCGGCCGCGTCGGCGAGGAAGCCGATCACCACCGGCCCGATCAGCATCCCCCCGTACCCGAGCGTCGAGGCGAGCGCGACGCCCTGCGGGCCGCCCGCCGCTCCTGCCCGGGCGATGGCCAGCGGGAACAGGTTGGCCAACCCGAGCCCGACCAGGACGAAGCCGCCGATCGCCAGCGGAACGGCCGGGGCCAGCGCCGCGACCAGCATGCCCCCCGCCGCCGCCAACCCGCCGCACAGCATCAGCCGGGTCTGGCCGAGCCTGATGGACAACCAGGTGCCGCCCACCCGTCCGCTGGTCATCGCGAAGGCGTACGCGGCGTACCCGGAGGCGGCCGTCCCGGCGCCGGCGTGGACGTCGTCCGTCAGGTGCAGCGTGGTCCAGTCGGCGACCGCGCCCTCGCCGTACGCGGTGCACAACGCCGTGAGGCCGAGCAGCAGCACCAGCAGCCGGGCCTGGCCGCGTGCCGGTCGGTCCGCCGCGCCCTCGGCCGGGCGCTCCGGCGCCACCGCCGGCGCCGCCGAGCCGCGCAGCAGCACGACGCCCGCGCCGACGGTGACAGCCAGGCCCAGCAGTCCGCCGAGCGCGAGGGCCCAGGCGGTGGTGAGCCGGTCGGCGAGCAGTCCGCCGAGGCCCGCACCGAGCAGCCCGCCGAGGCTGTATCCGGCGTGGAAGCTGGGCATGACGGGCCGCCGCAGCTGGGCGACCAGGTCGACGGCGGCGCTGTTCATGGCGACGTTGGCGCCCCCGTACCCGGCTCCGAACAGCAGCAGCACGCCGCCGAGCGAGAGCACCGAGTGGGCGTGCGCGGACAGCGGTACGGCGAGGCTGAGCAGGGCGAGCGAGCCGACGGTGACCGGCCGCGAGCCGTACCGCAGGCAGAGGCGCCCGACCACCGGCATGGTGAGGACGGCCCCGGCGGACAGGCAGAGCAGCGCCAGGCCGAGGGCGCTGTGCGAGGCGCTGACCTGGCTGCGCACGTCGGGGATGCGGACGACCCAGGCGGCGAAGAGGAAGCCGTCGACGGCGAAGAAGGCGGTGAGGGCGAGCCGTGCGGGGCTCCAGGGACTGTCGGTGGCGGGGGTCGTGCTGCGAGACTGGGGGGAGGAGTCGGCGGGGCGCGGGTGGGAACGGATTTTGTTTCGAAGCGGCACAAAGTCACAATAGGGTCGTGCAGCTCTCACCTTCAAGCCCGAGGCCCCGCTCCGGGACCGACTCCGACGCCCCGCGCGACGCCCACCGGCGCGCGGCCCCCGACCGTGGTCGGACGCTGCTCGGCCCCGCGCTCTCGCTCATCCACACCGGCCAGACGCCCACGCGGTCCGCGCTCACCCGCGCCCTGGACGTCACCCGGGCCACCGCCGGGGCGGTCACGGCCGAACTCGAGGCGCTCGGGCTGATCACCGTCGACTCGCGACCGGCCGGCGGCGGCCGAGGACGGCCTTCGCACCGGTTGGCGATCGACCCCGAGGGCCCGGTGGTGGTCGCCGGTCAGATCCACGCCGACCAGCTGAGCGTCACCCTGGCCGGCCTCGGCGGACTCCTCGACCCGCCCGTCCACCTGCCGCTGCCCGCCGCCACCGACCCCGTCCGGATGCTGCGCGCCGTCGCCCAGGCGGGCGCCGAACTGGCCCGCTCCACCGAGCGCCGCTGTCTGGCCGCCTCGCTCGCGCTGCCCAACCCCGTCACCGAGCCCGACGGCACCGCGCTGGCGGCACTGCACTTCGCCTGGCCCAGCGGCACCCCGGTCGCGGACCTGTACGACGTCGAGGTCGGCCGTGCCGACCACGGCCCCAACGCCCTGCGCCCGCTGCCCGCTTTCGTCGGCAACGACGCCAACCTCGCCGCGCTCGCCGAGTACCGCCACGGCGCCGGGCGCGGCGCCCGCCACCTGCTGCTGGTCACCTCCGGCCACAGCGGCGTCGGCGGAGCGCTGGTGATCGACGGCCATCTGCACACCGGCAGCGCCGGGCTCGCGCTGGAAGTCGGCCACCTGACCGTCGATCCGCAGGGCCGGCCCTGTGTGTGCGGCAACCGGGGCTGTCTGAACTCCGAGACCGACCCCGACGCGCTGTTCGCCGCCGCCGGGCTCACCCCGAAGCCCGGGCGCCCGCTGCTCGACCAGGCCCGCGAACTGTGCTGGGCGGCCGCGACCGACGAGCGGGCGCGCGCGGCGGTGGAGCACGTCATCGACCGGCTCGGGCTCGGGCTGGCCGGGGTCGCCAACATCCTCAATCCGGACCGCGTGGTGCTCAGCGGCCTTCACCTCGACCTGCTGGAGGCCGCTCCCGACCGGCTGCGCGCGGTGGTCGCCGAGCGCTGCCTGTGGGGGCGCAGCGGACGGGTGCCCATCGTCGGGGCGGAGTTGGCGCACGGCGCGCTCGCGGGCGCGGCCGAGCTGGGCTGGGGGCCGTACCTGGCGGATCCGCAGTCGGTGCCGGTGTCGTAGACGGTGCCCGGCCGGACGGATCGCCCGCCCGCCCCCGAGGGCCGGCGGCGGTCGATGCCCGGTAATTGCCCGGTAATAAGGGGAAGCTGGATTTCCGGAAACGGTCACTTATCGTGATCCTCGTACACTCGTAGTGAGCAGCGGGGGGCCGCAACGAGGAGTAGTGACCGATGAGCACCCAGCCCGGTGGGACCCCCGGCCTCGAGCCGACCGTCGATGTCGACCGTTCGGACCCGCAGTACCGCGCCTGGCTGAAGGAGGCGGTCCGCAAGGTCCAGGCCGACGCCAACCGCTCAGCCGACACCCACCTGCTGCGCTTCCCGCTGCCGGCCGAGTGGGGGATCGACCTCTACCTCAAGGACGAGTCCACCCACCCGACCGGCTCGCTCAAGCACCGCCTAGCCCGCTCGCTCTTCCTCTACGGGCTCTGCAACGGCTGGATCCGCCCGGGCAAGCCGGTGATCGAGGCCTCCAGCGGCTCCACCGCCGTGTCCGAGGCGTACTTCGCCCAGCTGATCGGGGTGCCGTTCATCGCCGTCATGGCCAAGAGCACCAGCCAGGCCAAGATCGACCTGATCGAGTTCCACGGTGGCGAGTGCCACCTGGTCGAGCGCTCCGACGAGGTGTACGCGGCCTCCGCCCGGCTCGCCGAGGAGACCGGCGGGCACTACATGGACCAGTTCACCTACGCCGAGCGGGCCACCGACTGGCGCGGCAACAACAACATCGCCGAGTCGGTCTTCGCCCAACTGCGCCTGGAGCCGCACCCCGAGCCGGCCTGGATCGTCGCCACCGCCGGCACCGGCGGCACCTCGGCGACCATGGCCCGGTACGTGCACTACATGCAGTACGACACCCGGATCTGCGTGGCAGATCCGGAGAACTCCTGTTTCTTCCACGGCTGGGTGAACTACGACCCCGACGCCGTGTGTGACAGCGGCTCTCGGATCGAGGGCATCGGACGGCCCCGGATGGAGCCGAGCTTCGTCCCGGGGGCGGTCGACCGGATGATGAAGGTGCCGGACGCGGCCTCCATCGCCGCGGTGCGGGTGCTGGAGCAGGTGATCGGCAAGAAGGCGGGCGCCTCCACCGGGACGGGGCTGTGGAGCGCCTTGCGGATCGTCGCCGAGATGCGGGCCGCCGGGCGCGCGGGCAGCGTGGTCAGCCTGATCTGCGACCCGGGGGACCGTTACCTGGACAAGTACTACTCGGACGACTGGCTGGCCGGCGAGCGCATCGACATCGCCCCGTACCAGGCGGCGCTGGAGTCGTTCCTGGCGGGCGGGGAGTGGATGGCCTGATCGCCGGTCGGCTGACAGATAACAGCTGACAGATTTCATCATCTGTCAGCTGTTATCAGTTAGCTGTCGCCTGACATCTGTTCGCCGTCGTTCCAGGGCCGCCGGGCGCCGCCGTCCGCTACGGCAGTGGCGCCGTCGGGAGGTCGGCCGGCACGAGGAGCTGGAGTTCCTCCGTGGACGGGTCGGCGAGTGCGGCGACTCGGACCGCATGACGTTCGACCATCGTTTCGAAGATCTGCCGTGCCGTGCGTCCGTTGCCGAAGTTGGGGCCGCGTTCCAGGCGGCCGAAGTGCTCCAGCAGCGCGCCCTCGGCGGCCTCGGAGAGGGCGTACTCGTGCTCCGCGCACTGGGAGCGGGCGATCTCCAGCAGCTCGTCCGCCGTGTAGTCGGGAAAGGTGATGGTGCGTGAGAAACGTGATGACACGCCAGGGTTGGCGGACAGGAAGCGCTCCATCTCGGCCGTGTAGCCCGCCGCGATGACGACCACCTCGTCCCGGTGGTCCTCCATCAGCTTGACCAGGGTGTCGATCGCCTCGCGCCCGAAGTCCCGCGCGCCGTCCTCCGGGGCCAGCGTGTACGCCTCGTCGATGAACAGGACCCCGCCGCGCGCCCGGTCGAATGCGGCGGCGGTGCGGATCGCGGTGGAGCCGATGTGCTCGCCGACCAGGTCGACCCGGGCCACTTCGACCAGATGGCCGCGCTGGAGGACGCCGAGCGAGGCGAGGATCTCGCCGTAGAGCCGGGCGACGGTGGTCTTGCCGGTGCCGGGGGCGCCGGTGAAGACCAGGTGCCGGCGCAGCGAGGGCGCCTTCAGCCCGGCCTGGCGGCGCCGTCGGCCGACCGAGATCAGGTCGATCAGGGTGCGCACCTCCTGCTTCACCGTCGCCAGCCCGACTAGCGAGTCCAGTTCGGCGAGCGCCTCGTCGGCCGGCCGGCAGTCCGGGATCGGCGCGATCGCGGAACCGGCCGAGGCGGCGGCCGAGGCGCTCAAGCGGCCCACCAACACGGGCGCCGCCGCGGCCAGTTGGGCACTCCTGGGGGACGGCACCTCGGCCGCCGAGGCAGCTGGGCCGGCCGCCCCAGCCGCGCGGGCCGCCCCAGGCGCTCCAGCCGCCCGCGCCGGGACGGAGGACCCGACGTCGTCCGAGACGCATCCTTCGGTGATCGGCCCCGGCTCGGAGAACTCGAACCCGGCCCGCTCGTTCTGCTCAGCTCGGCACCGAGTGAGCTGGGTGCGGCACCCGTCGATGATGTGGAAGCCGAAGCCCTTGCCGTGCGAGACCCGGCAGTCCTCGAAGGTGCCGCGGCCCTGGGCCGAGACGTACACCCCGGCGTCCATGCTGGTCCGCACGGTGCAGTCGCGCAGCACCGGGTCGGCGCCCTTGGTGACGATGACCCCGGTGGCCACGTCCGAGATCTCGCAGCCGGTGAGCAGACCGCCGCTGCCGTGGTCGCGGAACCACAGCCCGGTGCCGGCCTCCTGGACGCGGCAGCCGGCCAGGGCGACCGTGGCGCCGCCGCTGACCGAGACCGCCGAGCTGCGGATCCGGCTGAACGAGCAGCCCTCGGCGACGGCGGCGGAGTCCCGGTCGAGGACGAACAGCGCGTCCGGCAGGTCGTACAGCGAGCAGTCGGTGAGGGTGAGCCGGGCGCCGTCGCTGACCCACAGCGCCGGGTACTCGCCGGTGGAGCCGTGGAGTTGGCAGGCGTCGGCGACGGCCTCGGTGCCCTGGTCCCAGACGGACAGCGCCCCGCGTCCGAAGTCCCGCACGGTGCTGTGGGTGAGGCTGAGCCGGGAGCGTCCGCGCAGGTCGGCGCCGTTCTCGGGCAGGTCGTGCACCCGGCAGCCGGTGAGCACGAGTTCGGCCTCGCCGTCCAGGGTCAGGCCGTTGCCGGTGACCCGGTGGATCTCGCAGTCGACCAGCCGCCCGCCCGCCTGGGCTTCGGCCTGCACGCCGCTGCCGCGGATCTCGTAGATCTCGCAGCCGGTCAGTTCGGCCGCGCTGCCCGGGTCGGAGAGCAGCACCCCGGCACCGGAGGCGTGGTGGACGCGGCAGCGGTCGAGCGCGGCGGTCGCGCCGCCGAGGACGGCGAGCCCGGCCTGTCCGGCGGCGGCGACCTCGCAGTCCTCGAAGGCGGCGGCGGTGCCCTCGCCGCGCAGCCGCAGCCCGAGCCCGCCGGGGTTGGCGACCATGCAGCCGCGCAGGGTCGGCCGGGCGCCGCCGGTGACCTCGATGCCGGTGGCGGAGCGCGTCTCGACCCGGCAGCCGCTGAACGAGGGGGTTGCCTGTGGGCCGGTGATGAGGACGGCCGGGGTGGAGCTGTCGCTGCCCTCGATCACCAGGTCGCGCACGGTCGCGGCGGCGGTGACGGTGAGCGCCACGCCAGAGGTCGGTTCGATCCGGACGGTGCCCGGGCCGTGCTCCGGAACGATCGTCACCGGCTTGTCCAGCAGCACGTTCTCCCGGAAGGTTCCCGGTCGGATGGCCACGGTGTCACCCGGTTCGGCGGCCGCGAGGGCTTCGGCGAGCGTGTCGTAGTCGCCCGCGCGGCGACGCCAGCGGGATGCGCTGTCCTGGGTGACCCGGACCCTGTGCTCAGCCATGACGGTCTGTCGTCCCCACCTTCGTCGTGCCGGCGATCAACGGGCCGTGGGCGCGGGGTGCGCGGGCCGTCCGCCCCACCGTAGCGCGCCCGTACGGGTGCTCCGGCCGCCCTCGGCCGCGCGGACACCGGCAGCGCTCAACGCGGCCACAGGTTCCGACCACTTGTTCAACGAGCGCGCACAGCCGGGGTTCCGTACCGGCGCCGCCGAGGCCGGACGAGCCGGAACGACTGCCCCGCCGGGGCGCGGAGGAGTGCTCAGCGCGCGTCGGCCGACCAGTGCGCCCCGTCCTCCAGCACCTCGACGTCGTCGCCGAGCCGCAGCGAGCCGAGCTCGTCGCCCTCGACGCCGTGCGGCCGTTCGGGGATCAGGTTCTGCCCGAACGCGGCCTTGCGCAGCAGCCGGTGGTGCCGGGCCAGGGTCCGCAGCGGTTCGGGCCCGCGCCGCTCGCCGCTCTCCTGGTCGGTGGTGGTCACCACGCAACGGCCGCAGGGCTTGACCACCTTGAAGGTGAGCGCACCGATCCGGATCCGGCGCCAGCCGTCCTCCGCCCAGGCCTCGGTGCCGCTGACCACCACGTTGGGCCGGAAGCGCTCCATCGGCAGGGTCTCGTGGCCGTCCGGGTGCTCGGCGGCGATCAGTTCGTTGAGCCGGTCCAGCGAGGCGGTGGTGGTGAGCAGCAGCGGGAAGCCGTCGGCCATCGAGACGGTGTCACCGGGGCCGCCGTACTCGGGGTCGACGGGCCGGGCACGCGGGTCGTCCAGGTGCACCAGGCGGTAGTCGCCGAGGCGCTCGGCGATCCACTCGTGGGCGTCCTTGGCGGCCTCGGCGGCGCGGAAGCGGGTGCCCCAGACCTCGACCTCGGCGAGCGGGTCGCCGGACGCGACGGCGGGGGCGGTGACCTCGATCCGGGAGCCGTCGGGGGCGGTCAACGACAGCACGCCACCGGGCAGCAGGCTGACGCGGATCTGGCCGAGGGCGGCGTTGTCGCGCTGGCTGACGAAGCGTCCGGTGGCGTCGGCGAGCATCCAGCGCCGGTCACCGGCCAGACCCCAGGGCTGGACCGCGGCGGTGTCCGGGCTCAGGCGGTACATCGACTTGACGGGATAGACGTGGAGTCCGGTGAGCTGCATCCCTCCATCCTGCCAGGCGCGCGACGGGCGCCCGCAGGGCCCCTGGCGCCCGCCAGCACCCGCCAGCACCTGCTCGTACGGGCCAGCACCCGCCCGTACGCGCACGGACCGCCCGGGACGCCGTGGGGGGCGTTCCGGGCGGTCCGTGGATGACCCGTTTCTCCGTTCGCCCGGCGTTCGGGGGCCGCCGGGTGGTGCTCAGGTGGTGCGGGTTCGGGCCGGGTGGGGGCCGGCCCAGGGGTGGCCGGGCTCAGTAGCCCTGGCCCTGCGGCTGGTAGCCGCCCTGGTAGGTGCCGGGCTCGCCGTACTGGGCCGGGCGCTGCGGCTGCATCGGGCGGACCGGCGCGACCGGTGCCATGGCCGGGCGCAGCTGGGCGCCGCCGAAGCCCTGGTCGCCGCCCTGGCCCTGGTAGCCGGGGCCGGCCGGGTTGGGGCCGCCGAAGGACTGCTGGCCGCCGAAGCTCTGCGGACCGCCCTGCGGCTGACCGCCGGGCTGGCCGAAACCGGCCGGTCCGCCGGTCGGCTGCGCGCCGAAGTTCTGCTGGCCGCCGCCCTGGCCGATGAAGGTGTTCTGGCCGCCGAAGCTCTGGCCGCCGGTCGGCTGGTAGCCGCCGCTGGCGGTCTGGGCGAACGCCGGGGCAGCGGGCTGCTGCCGCTGGTACGGCTGGGGGTTGCCGTAGCCGGGGAGGGACGGCTGCGGGGCGGAGGCGTACGCCGGCGCCGGCTGGGCGGGGATGTACGCCGTGGCGGGTCCGGCGGAGGGGCCGCTGCTCGGGCCGGGGCCCAGGGCGAGGCGGGCGGGCGGCAGCGCGGGGAGGTTGCTGCCGGCGCTTTCGTACCCGTTGCCGTACCGGTTCTCGTAGGACTGGCCGAGGCTTGATCCGTATCCGGACGACAGTGCCGGCGGCAGGGCGGCCGGCACGTTGATGGGTGCGATCTGGGGGACGCCGCGCTCAGCCACGAGGCTGTCGTAAATCGGCGTGCCGGAGGAGAAGGACGGAGAGGGGTAGCCGACTCCGTCGTAGGAGCGGGGCGAGGTCATGGGGCATACGGTAAGCCCACAATGCGCCTGCTGAGGAGAGCGGGAGGGGGAGCAGTTCGAGTGTTTACACAGTCTTCGCTCGCACAAAGGTTTCGAAAGTAGTAAGAACGGACATACCGGCATCCACTTCCGGACAGCGCTGGCGCCCCGTCAGTGATCGAACAACGCCTGGACGCCACCGCCGCACGACCTTGCGGTGACCGGCCCGTGGACGGTTGCGGGCCCTGGGGAGAAATTTTGCGCACGGGGCGTGCGCCGGCGCATTCGAGCCCCCGCCGACGGTACGGCGGGGGCTCGTGAATGTTTGGGGAGTAAGTGTCCCGTCAGCGCCTCCGGACCGTCAGTGCGACTGCAGCGCCTGGCCCTGCGCGGGCAGTCCGGCCCGGACGGCGACCTCGGAGGTGCAGAACGAGCAGCGGGCCGCGGCGGCCGGGATCGAGCTCAGGCACTCCGGGCAGTCCACCCTGACGGCCGGCGCGGGCTCGGCCGACTCGAACCGCGCCTGCAGCTTGCCGATCGGCACCACCACCGCGAAGTAGATCACGGCGCTGACCAGCACGAACCCGATCAGCGCGTTGACGAAGAGGCCGTACGGGAACTTGGTGCCGCCCACCTCGAAGGTCTTCTGGGTGAAGTCGCCGACCGCGCCGGTGGCGACGCCGACCAGCGGGGTGAGGAAGGCGCTGACGAACCCGGTGACGACGGCGGTGAAGGCCGCGCCGATCACGATGCCGACGGCGAGGTCCACAACGTTTCCGCGCAGCAGGAAGCTGCGGAATCCCTTGAACACCGGGTGACTCCAAATCCGAACGAGGAGGGGGAGATGGGGCGGCGCGGGGCCGCCCCGGCCGGACATCCTGCCGAGCGGCCAGGGCCGAGGTCCAACCGCGTTCACCCGATCCGCGTAACCGGCCACCCGACGGTGTCCGGCCGTACCCGGCCTTCCCGGGCGGCGCACGGGCGCTCCGCGTACCGGCCCATCGGCGGTCGGCGGGCCACCCGATCCGACGACGGGGCCGGGCCACCGGTACGGCGTGCGCTGGAGTGGAGGGCGGCCGAACGGAGTCGCGGAGGCGAGGCGGAGCGGCGGGGCGCGAGGCGGAGCGGCGGGGGGCGAGGCGGGGCGCACACCGGTCCGATCCGGCGCACGACGGCGGAAGTTCAGCGCACATCGGGTGTACGGGCGCGGGCGCACGGGCCACCACCGGGTTGCGTGAAGGGGCTGTACCGGGCGTGCCGCTGTGCCAAGGTCTGTCCATGCCCGACCATACGGCGGCCGATTCGGCCGGAGACCGCCCGCGTGTCCTGCATCTGGTCAGTGACCCACGCCGGGCCGGTGCCCAGAACTTCGCCCGTGACCTCCACCGCGAACTGCGCCGCCGGGGCCAGGCCTCCGCGCTGTGCGCCCTCGCCCCGTACCCGGCGGTGCCCGCCGCCCGTCCGGCTGGGGCCGCTCCGGGCCCGTGCACCATCGGCAGAGCCGTCCCGGACGCCTGCGGACAGCCCTGCCCCGATCGCGCCGGGCCGCACGTCGCCGTCCTCGGCCCCGGCCGACTGCGCCCGGCTACCCTGCGGGCACTGCGCTCGGCCGCCGGGGCCGCCGACGTAGTGCTCGCCCACGGCTCCGACACCCTGGCAGCCTGCGCCCTCGCCCTGGCCGGCACCCGCACCCCCTTCGTCTACGTCTCGGTCGGCCACCCCCGCTACTGGACGGCGACCCGGCTGCGCAGACTGCGCGGCAGCACCCTGATGCACCGCGCGGCCGCCGTCACCACGCTCACCGACGAGGCGCGCGAGGTGCTGGAGGAGCGGTTCAGGCTGCCGGCGGGAAAGGTCCGCGTCATCCCCAACTCCCGTGCGGCCGAGAGCTATCCGCCCGCCGACGGCCGGGCCGAGCGGCGCGCCGCCCGGCACGCCCTGGGCCTGCCGGCGGACGTCCTGCTGGTCGCCTGGATCGGTGCGATAGCGCCGGAGAAGCGACTCGACCTCGCCCTCGACGTGCTCGACCGGCTGCCCGACGTCCGGCTCGCCGTCGCCGGGGACGGCCCACTGCGCGAGTCCCTGGCCCGGCACCCGGCCGCCGCCCGGGCCCACTTCCTCGGCGCCCTGCCCGACCCCGTCCCGCTCTACCGGGCCGCCGACGCGCTGCTGCTCACCAGCGACAGCGAGGGCGTGCCCGGCGCGCTGATCGAGGCGGCGCTGGCCGGGGTGCCCGCCGTCGCCACCGACGTCGGCTGGGTGCGCGAGGTCGTCCGGGACGGCGCCACCGGCGCGCTGGTCGCCCCCGGGGATCCGCTCGCCCTGGCCGAGGCGCTCGCCAAGGTGCTCGCCTGCGACCGCGCGGGACTCGGCGCGGCCGCCCGGGCGCACGCGCTGGCGCACTTCGAACTGGGCGCGGTGGTGGACGCCTGGCAGCGGCTGGTCGTCGACGTGTGGACCGGCGATCGCCCCTCGCACTGACGGGCGGCTCGAACCCCGCCCAGCTGCGCCGTTCGGGCGAATCCGGGCCCGGCGCCCCGTACCGACTCGCCGGTAACCGGCCGCCGTCAGCACACTTCCCGATGTGAACTCGAAGTCGATGCTGCGGTCCACCCTCCTGTTCGCCGTCGCCGCCGGGATCGCCGCGTCCCCCGTCCAGGCCGGCGCGGTGTCCCACCGGCCCCCGTCCGAGGGCGTCCAGTTCGTCAAGCTCGACCATCCGCAGCCGGTGCGTGAGAGCGCCCGCACCGAGGCGGTCGAGTTCTTCTGGTACGACTGCAGCCACTCCCAGCAACTCGAGCAGCCGCTGCAGGCCTGGGCCGAGAAGCACCGCGCGGACGTCGCGCTGCGACGCGTTCCGGCGATCTGGCCCGGTGGCCAGGAGGAGGGCACCCAGCGCGCCCACGCGCGCCTGTACTACACGCTGGAGCGCCTCGGCCTGGTCGACCGGCTGCAGACCGCCGCCTTTCGCTCGATCCACAGCGACCACGCCGACCTCACCACGGAGGCCACCGCCACCGACTGGGCGGTGCGCCACGGCGTCGACGCCCAGCTGTTCAGCCGCACCTACCGCTCCGCCGGGGTGGGGCAGTCGGTGGACGACGCGGCCGCCCAGTTCACCCGCTACGGCATCGCCGAGCTGCCCACCGTGGTCGTCCAGGGCGAGTACCGGACCTCGCCGAGCAGGGCCGGCGGCGTCGAGGGGATGCCCGAGGTGCTGGACTACCTGGTGCAGCAGGAGCAGTTGCACAAGCACTGAACCGCTCCTGGGGACATGACGCGCGGTCAGGGCGAACAACCCGCTCGTGCTAACCATTCAAATGCTGTTTAATGGTTAACATGAGCGAGCTGACGATCCCGCACGTCCACCACCGCTACGTCGACCTCGACGGCCTGCGCGTCTTCTACCGCGAAACCGGCCCGGCCGACGCCCCCGCCCTCCTGCTGCTCCACGGCTTCCCCTCCGCCTCGCACCAGTACTCCCGACTGCTCGACGCCCTGGGCACCCGCTACCGGCTGATAGCCCCCGACTACCCCGGCTTCGGACACAGCGACAGCCCCGCGCCGGACGCCTTCCCGTACCGCTTCGACACCCTCGCCGACGTGGTCGAACGCTTCTGCCTCGCGCTCGGACTGGACCGCTTCGCGCTGTACGTCTTCGACTTCGGCGCACCCGTCGGCCTGCGCCTGGCCACCCGTCGCCCCGAGTGGATCACCGGTCTGATCGTCCAGAACGGCAACGCCTACGAGGAGGGACTCTCCGACCAGGCAAAGGAGTTCATCGCCCACAAGCGCGGTGTCCCGGGCGCCGAGGACGCCGCCCGCTCGATCCTCACCCTGGACGTCACCCGCGGCCAGTACGAGGGCGGCACCGGCGATCCGACCCTGGTCGCCCCGGACGGCTGGACGCTCGACCAGCACTTCCTCGACCTGCCCGGCCGCAAGGACATCCAGGTCGAACTGGCCCTCGACTACTTCTCCAACGTCGAGCTCTACCCCGTGTGGCAGCAGTGGCTGCGCGCCAACCAGCCGCCCACCCTGGTGGTTTGGGGCACCGGCGACCCGTTCTTCACCGAAGCCGGCGCCCGCGCCTACCTGCGCGACCTGCCCGAGGCCGAGCTGCACCTCTTCGACACCGGGCACTTCGCGCTCGAGGAGAAGCTGCCCGAAATCGCCCCGCTGATCGACGACTTCCTCGCGCGCACCCAGAAGTAGCCCGCTGACAGCGGGGGTTCAGTCGCGGCGCAGCAGGTAGGTGACGAAGCCGAGCGTCCCCCGGTAGCCGTGGAGCCACTCGCCGCGGTGGCGGTCCGCGGCCTCGCGGGCGGCCACCGCACGCGGGTGGTCCGGGTGGTCCAGCACCCACTCGGCCAGCGAACCCGTCCAGGAGAACTCGTAGTCGTCCCACTCCTGCGCCGTACTGACGTGCCCGTACACCGGGGTCCAGCCGTCGGCGACCACCCGGTCCGTGGTGGTCGCCAGATCCGCGAAGTCCTCCCGGGCCGTGCCCAGCCCGTCCAGCGCGGCCCGGGACGGCTCGCGCTCCCAGAAGCCCTCGCCGACCAGCAACCGGCCGCCCGGGGCCAGCAGTTCACGGGCGGCCGCCAACGTGGGGAGCAGCCCGTCGAAGGCGTGGGTGGCGCCGACGCACAGCACCACGTCGAAGGGCTCGCGGGAGGTGGACTTCAGGGAGACGGCCTCCCGGGCGGTGAACTCCCGCGCGTCCAGGTGGTGCAGGCCGATCCGGCGCACCACGCCGAGCGCGGTGGCCGTCTCCCGGGCCCGGGTCAGCGCCTCCGCGTCCACGTCCACCCCGACCGCCCGCCACTGCGGGTACGCGGCCAGCGCCCGCAGCAGCCAGGCGCCCTCGCCGCACCCGAGGTCCAGCATCCGCCCGGACTCCCGCCCGGCCAGCGCGCGGTCCAGCAGACGGGACACCGACTCGTCCGCGAGCGGCGCCGCGATCGGGTGGTCGGCATGGGCGAGGCGGGAGATCTGCTGACGGTCCATCCGAGCAGTATGGATCCGTCCGGCTCGGAACGCCGGGCTTTTCCCCGGGTCCTCGTCCCCCGCTCGTCCGTTTCCCGCTCGTCCGTTGCCCGCCCCGTTCCCGCCTCCCGTTCCCCGCCTCCCGGCTCTCACGTCCGCGAGTACGTCCGGCCCTTCCACGCCGCGCCCCGGCCGCGCCAGTGCTGCACCGCCGAGTCCACCGTCATCAGGAGGTACAGCGAGGCCGTGAACGGCAGCAGCAGCACGGCCGGGGCCGGCTGCCCGTAGTACCGGACCATCGGCAGGTAGGTGCCTGCCATCAGCGCCCAGGCCGCAGCGCCCACCGCCGCCACCGCCGGAGCCCCGGCCGCCAGCCCGGCCACCGTCGCCACCGGCGGCACCAGGTACACCAGCGCCAACCCCAGCACCGTCCCGAGCAGCAGCAACGGCGAATGCCTCAACTGGGCGTAGGCGCTGCGCGACACCATCCGCCACAACTGCTCCAGCCGCGGGTACGGGCGGACGCTGTCCACCGCGTCGGCCAGGCCGAGCCAGGTGCGCCCGCCCGAGGACTTCACCGCCCGGGCCAGTGACACGTCGTCGATCACCGCGCCCCGGATCGCCGCCACCCCGCCCGCGCGCTCCAGCGCCTCCCGCCGCACCAGCGAACAGCCGCCCGCCGCGGCCGCCGTCCGGGAACCGGGGCGGTTGCTCCGGCGGAACGGGTACAGCTGGGCGAAGAAGTAGACGAAGGCCGGCACGATCAGCCGCTCCCAGCCGGTCTCCACCCGCAGCCGGGCCATCTGCGACACCAGGTCGAGGCCGTGGCCCTCGGCCGCCGCCACCAGCTCGGCCAGCGAATCCGGGCCGTGCGCGATGTCCGCATCCGTCAGCAGCAGGTACTCCGCGTCCGGACCGGCCAGCTCCACCCCGTGTCGCAGCGCCCACAGCTTGCCCGTCCACCCCGGCGGCAGCGGGGGAGGGGTGGTCACGGTCAGCTCCAGCCCGTCCATCGTCCGCAGCTCCGCGGCCACCGCACCGGTGCCGTCCGAGCTGTGGTCGTCCACCACGATCACCCGGGCCCGCCCCGGATACTTCTGCGCCAACAGCGTCGGCAGGCTCACCGGCAGCACCGGGGCCTCGTCCCGGGCCGGCACCACGACCGCCACCTGCGGCCACCGCACCGGTGGGCGACGCGGCGGCAGACGGACGTCGGTGCGCCAGAACGAACCGTGGCAACACGCCAGCCAAAGCCAGACCAGCAGGGACAACGCGGCGATCCACAGCAGGACGGTCACCCCGGCAGTCTGCCGCAGAACCGGCTCCGCCGGGCGGATCGACTAAAGTCTTGCCCCGTGAAGATCGCACTGATGGACTCCGGAATCGGTCTGCTGGCCGCCGCCGCCGCCCTTCGGAAGCTGCGCCCGGACGCCGATCTGGTGCTCTCCTCCAACCCCGCCTCGATGCCGTGGGGGCCCCGCACGCCCGAAGAGGTCACCGAACTGGCCCTCGGCTGCTGCCGGGCCGCCGCCGGGTACCAGCCCGACGCCCTGGTGATCGCCTGCAACACGGCCTCGGTCCACGCCCTCGCCGCCCTGCGCGCCGAACTGGAGCCCGGCCTGCCCGTCATCGGCACCGTCCCGGCGATCAAGCCCGCCGCCGCGCTCGGCGGCCGCGTCGCCATCTGGGCCACCCCGGCCACCACCGGCAGCGCCTACCAGCGCGGGCTGATCCGCGACTTCGGCGGCACCGCCGGCGTCACCGAGGTCGCCTGCCCGGGCCTCGCCGACGCCGTCGAACACGGGGACGACGACGCCATCACCGCCGCCATCGCCGACGCGGCCGCCCGCACCCCGGCCGGCACCGACGCGATCGTGCTCGGCTGCACCCACTACGAACTGGTCGAGGACCGCATCCGCGACGCCGTCGCCGCCACGGCCTCCCCGGCCCTCACCCTGCACGGCTCCGCCGACGCCGTCGCCGCCCAGGCCCTCCGCCGCGTCGCCGACCCGACCGCCACCGGCAACGGCACCCTCACCGTCCTCCACGCCGGCACCCCCGCGACCCTCCCGCCCGCCGCCACCCTCTACCCCCAGGGCCTCGCCCTCGCCACCCTGATCTCCTGAGCCCACGGCGCTCGCCCAAGCCGACCACCCCGGCAGGCACGGGCAGGAGCGTCACCCCGTGCCGAGTCGCCCGACGCGCCGAAAGTCGGCTGGATCGACTTCCCACGCTCGGGGCATGCGGTGGGGGCCCAGCAGCTATCGCCTGCGCGAGGTCCGCGAGCGCCTCATCTCCCGGTGAGCGATGGGGTGCGGGACCGGTCCCCGAGCCGCCCAGGGCATGCCTCTGGGCAGGCAAGAGTTCTCCCCGCCGGGATCGCCCCGCGCGCCGTGCCGCTTCGGCTCGCGTGTGAAGTCGGCCGGATCGACTTCCTACCCAGCAGCTATCGCCTCCGCGAGGTTCGCGAGTGCTTCAGCTTTCGGCGAGCGGGCGTGCCCGCTCGCAGCCGCGACCGGGTATGAGGCGGTTCGCCAGTCGGTCGGGGCGGCCTCCGAGGGGCGGTGCGACCCGTGCGCAGTTGCTCGGTTTCGCCCAGTGCCGTCCCGGCGCTCGCTTCGGCGCGCTGGAAGTCGGCGGGGTCGACTTCCAGCGCTCGGCCGCACGCGAGCCCTGCGGCACGTGCCGTGCCTGAGCGGCACGGCGCGCCTGCTGTCTCAGGCGCGGCAGCGCCCCGCCCGACGCCGTGCCGGAGCGGCACGGCGTCGGGCGGCACGCGGGGTCAGGCGACCGCTTGGCGGCGCCAGCGGCGGTAGGCGGGTTCGAGGCCGGAGAGGATGGTGTCGAAGCGGCGGGTGCTGGTGGTGGAGTCGACCTGGAGGCGGCTGATCTGGAGGGGGTGGTTGGGGAGCCGGGGGCCGAGGCGGTGGTCGGAGAGGAAGCCGAGGCGGTAGCCCAGTTCCTGGAGCACGGTTTCGGCGCGGGGGTCGTGGCCGCCGTCCGGGTAGGCGAAGGCGATCGGTGGTTCGCCGAGCCAGTGGGTGAGGGCTTCGTGGGCCCCGGTGATCTCGGAGCGGACGGTGGCGTCGTCGCAGCGGCCGAGGCACGGGTGCCCCTGGGTGTGGTTGCCGATGGCGACGCCGCCGTCCCGGAGGGCGAGGAGGTCGGCCGGGGTGAGCTGTTCCTGGCGGGGCGGCCGGCGGTCGGCACTGACGCGCAGTTCGTGCAGGCTGCGGCGCCGGTCCGGGTCGGGCATGGCCTTGAGGCGGGGGAGCAGCTGGGACGGGTGGCCGCAGTCGAGCGAGCGGGCGCGGCCGCCGTGGCGGGCGAGGAAGTCGGCTTCGTGCCACCAGAAGGGGCGTTCGGTGCCGATGAGCTCGGAGATGACGAAGGCGGTCGCGGGGATGCCGCGTGCGTCGAGGGCGGGCAGGGCGTGGGTGAGGACGCTCCGGTCGGCGTCGTCGAAGGTGACCAGGACGCTGCGCGGTGGCAGTGGCCGCCGTTCGGTGACGGCCTGGAGCACGGCTTGGAGGGAGACGGGGGTGGCCAGTCGCCGTAGCCGGTCGAGCTGGGCGCCGAAGGAACGGTGGTCGGTGACCCCGTGGTAGGCGAGGACGGCGAGCCGCTGGGCGGCTCGGGCTCGGAACAGCGGTTGTACGGGGGCGAACCGCAGCCATTCGCCCCGTGCGTCCTGCTGTCCCGGCTCGGCGTGACCCGAGCCGGTGTGCCCCGCTTCAGCGTGCCCGGGCTCCCCGTGCCCCGGCTCGGGTTGCTCCGCCCGGGCGTGCCCCGGCTCGGCGTATCCCGTCCCGCTGTGTCCCGCGGTCACGGATGCCCGCCGTCGGTCGGCGCCGTGGTGGCCGGCGTCGTGCCGGCCGACGCCCTGGCGATCGGCCCCGTGGTGATCGCCCCCGTGGCGATCGGCCCCGCGGCGATCGGCCGCGCACCCGGCGGGCGGCGGCAGTGCCCGCATGCCGGGCACGGGCCTGGCACGGGCGATGGAGATGGGTGTGGTGGACTGGGTTTGCGGCAACGGTTCCCCCTCGGTCGCCGAGCGGCGTGGCGGTCCCGCCGGAGGACGGAGCCCGGCCTCCGACTCCAGGGAACGGCGGCTCCGCCCCCTGGGTATTCCGGTTCTCGGTGGGGGGTTCTCACCCGTCCCGTGAACGGCTCCTGGATCACTCGATGCCATTGAGACCGCTGCCCGGGCGGGATGGTTGTACCGGGGGGACGAGGATTTTTCGTGGACTGATTGTGGAGTGCGAACACGTATCGGCGGGCCCCACCGCCCCGCCGGGCAGGCCGTACCGCCCCGCCGGACAGGTCGTAGTGCGCCGCCGAGACGGTCGCACTGCGTGCCTGACCGCTCACTGCCTGCGGGCTGCCTCCCGGGCGCGCCCGGGGTACCTTGGGCTCATGGCAGATGCGGACCGTGATCCCTTCCACCGCCACGGCGCGACCAGGATGGCCCGCGCGTGCAGCGGTGGAGCGCTGGTCACCCACCAGATTCCGCTGGCGGTGGTCGGTGTGGCGTGCCTGGTGTTGGGCATCGTCGTGGCCGTGGTGGTTCCGGACAGTGACGGTCCGGCCTGGGCGATGGCGGTGGCCGGCTGTCTGGCGGCGGGTGTCCTGCTCCTCGGCCGGATCGCCTTCGGGGTGTTCCGGGACCGGCGGCGCGCCGCGCTCTAGCGGCAGTCCGGCGGTGCGTGAGAGCGCTGCGCGAGAGCGGTGCGGGGGAACTCGGCCCTAACCCTCGGGGCATGGATCAACAGATCGAGTGAAATTGGTCAGATCGACCGAATTTCATCCAGTCCCACAATCTCCTGTGCTCTTCATTCACCATTTCCCGACAATGAGTTCAATCTGCCCTTACTGTGAATACCTTCTCGAACTCGGGGCACCTCCTCGCACAGCTGCGCCCGTACAGCGGCCGACGCCCGGCCGGTCGACGGCTCGGTAGGCTGCGCCGCATGGCCATTCCCCCCTTCCTCGCCGAACTCCGCTCCCTGGTCGGGACCCGCCCGCTCTGGCTGAGCGCCGTCGTCGCCGTCGCCGTGGACGACCGGGGCCGGGTGCTGCTCGCCCGGCGGGCCGACGACGGGCGGTGGGCGACGGTCGGCGGCATCCTCGACCCGGGCGAGCAGCCCGCCGACGGCGTGGTGCGGGAGTGCCTGGAGGAGACCGGTGTGCTCGTCGTGCCGGAGCTGCTCGCCTCGGTCACCGTCTCCCCGCAGGTGGTCTACCCCAACGGTGATCTGACGCAGTACCTGGTGCTGACCTTCCGGTGCCGGGCGGTCGGCGGCGAGGCACGGGTGAACGACGACGAATCGCTGGAGGTGGGCTGGTTCGGCTTGGACGAGCTGCCGCCGATGATCGAGTCCGAGCACGAGCGGCTGCGCCACGCCCTGGAGTGCCAGGGCCCGGCGGTCTTCAGCCGGGAAGGCCGGGAGCTGCCGTAGTCGCGAGCGGGAACGGGGGCCGGACCCGTCAGGACTTCCCCTGCCGGTAGGCCTCCTCCGCCGCGTCCAGCACCGCCGCCAGGTCCCCGCCCGCGGTGGCCGTCGCGGCGGCGGCCACCGCGCCCTCCACGAAGGGCGCGTTCGCGAACCGGACCGGGAACGGCAGCCCGTGCTCGTCGGCCGCCGACAGCAGGGCCCGGACGGTGGTGACCGCCCCGCCGAGGTCGGCGAGCACCACCACCCCGTGCCCCTGGTCGACCCGCCGGGTCGCGGCGGCCACCAGCACCGCGCTGATGCCCGCGCCGTCGGCCGGATCGCCCCCGGTCGCGGCGACCGGCGCGGGGGAGTCGGATCCGGTCAAAGTGAGCGCCAGGTAGCGGACGGCGGTGGCCAGTTCCTGGCTGTGTGAGACCAGGACGATGCCGACCCGGCCGTGCGCGGACGGCCGCGCCGGGGTGGGCCGGGGCAGCGGGGTGGGCACGGGCGGGGTGCGGGGCGCCGGGGGATGGGCCGAGGGGGCGTCGGAGATGGGGATGACATCGGCGCGGGTGCCGTCCCGGCGGCTCATCGGCTGCTCCCTGGGCGGGTCGTGGGCTGGAGAGGCGGGTTCGGGGCCGTACGCGCCTGGCAGCACTCTGGCAGCTGCCCCCCGCCGCCGCCGGTCGGGACACGCCTCGGTGGGCCCGGACGTCCCGGGAGGGGGCGCCGCCTCCGGTTCCGGAGGGAGTCCCCGTCAACCCGCTGACCGGGCCGGGCCGGTGTGGCTAGGCTGGCCCTGGAACGTCGTCGGGAGGAGATCGGTCAGTGGCAGTGGACAGCGGGACGGACACGGGGGCGGCCGGCGCCCAGCGGGAGCTGGCGCCGAACGGGAAGCCGAAGGTGGACTTCACCGGGGCCGAGTGGCTCTGCAGCAGCCAGGGCGTCGGGGACGTCCAGATCGCGTTCGTGGACGGGTACATCGGGATGCGGGACGGCCGCCAGGAGGACGGGCCGGTCCTGGTGTTCACCCCGGCCGAGTGGCGGGCCTTCGTGCTCGGTGCCCGGGACGGCGAGTTCGACCTCACCTGAGCATCCGCGGAGCGGACCCGCCCGGCACGGAGGTGCACGGTGAACGGGTCCGCTCCGCGGGCGGTTCAGCAGACGGTTCAGCAGGTGGTTCCGGCACCGGATATCAGGGCTGATGATCGTTTGAGCGTGCCCCGACAGAATTTCTGTTGACTGTTAGACAAACGCAGCTCAGAGTATGAGCACAGGCAGACGCCGTGCCCACCGCCCCCACGCGGCCAGACACGGCGCCTGCTGTGCGGCCCGGCACCACTGCCAGGCCATCCTCCCAGTCATCCCCTGCGCACCGGGGTGCGTCGGCCGGTCCCGGCCCACGAAGGGCCGGCAGTCGCCGGGAGGCTGGCGCCGAAGCCGAGAGCGACTCGGATGACGGCACCTTTGCTCGGGACCCGCACGCCCCCACGCGGCGGCGTCCCGAGCAGATCCACGGGAGCGACGGGCCGGGGCCCCGCGGATCTGGCTCTTGTTGCATCAACTGCACGAAACTGCATGGAACTGTTGGCTTGTGGGTTGTGCTGTGTGCGATTTCGAAGCTGGGTGCTCGGCTTTTCGACACGACAAGTGCACAGTGAGGGATACGCGTGTAGGGCCGCGTTGCGACATGCCGTCCCCCCGAAGGGTGAAACCCAGAACGGCTGTCGTGCTGAACCGAACGTAGCCCGGACGGTTGCTCAGAGTCAACATTGGTCTCTGAGCGTCGATCTCCCGCCGGTCCCGGGACGGTGCCCCACCCACCCCGCGAGCGCGGTGTGCCGGGCACGTACGATGTTCCCATGTCTTTTCTCCGCCGTCGCTCCGGACAGCCCGCCGGCCCGGACTTCGACGTGCTCGCGATGGACCCGGGCGACTGGCCCGGCGACTTCGGTGCGGCCATGATGACCGGCCCGGACGGCTCCTGCCAGGGGATCTTCCTGCGCTACGACCTGTTCGGCGGCAGAGGCCCGGCGATGTTCATCGGCAACCTCCCCGAGGGCTCGCCCGCCCGGGAGACCGGCGACGACGTGCCCTTCGAGGTGCGCCAGCTGCTCGCGGCGCTGGAGAACGACGAGCCGGTCGACTTCGTCTCGGCCGAGGACTTTCCGGTCATGCTCGGGGACGACCTGCTGATCGTGAAGAAGGTCAAGGTCAGCGAGGAGCGCGTGTTCTGCGCCCAGTTCGGCCGCAGCGACGGCGTGCTGGTCACCATCGCGTCCTGGGACCGACCGATTTCAAACGACCTGTATCAGCTGCTGAAGCCGCTTCCGGCCGACATGTTCCAGCAGGGCTGACCGGACGCCCGCCCGGAGCCCGGACGCTGCTTGACGGTTTCGATCAACGGTTCGTACAGTCGCGGACATGCTGTGCCGTTTCCCGCTGTTGACCCGTCGCAGGCATCTCGATCTGCGGCGGACCGCCAGCGCGGTGTGTCCGGGCCGCTGAGGGGGATTCCCCCGTGGCGGTGGGCAGCCGGCCCGACCGGGCCGGGGCCGAATCCGGGGGCGGGCCGTGCGTCGACCTCCGGGGCCGCCAGCCGGTTCCGCGCGCCCGTGCGGCGTGCCGCCCGCATTCGCTGAGCCCGCGCTGCCGTCCGGAGGCACCAGCATCATGACGACCCCCGCCGCCACCGATCGTCCCTCGAACGATCGTTCCCGAACCGAATCACCGGATTCCGGCCACACCGCATCCGGCCACTCGACGTCCGGCCGTCCGAGCTCCAGTCGCCCGGATCCCCGTCTCCGGGTCCCGGGCCGTTCGACTTCCGGCCATTCTGATCCGAGCCGCCCACATATGTCCGAATCCGACCGCCCAGCGGTCGAAAGCGCCCTGTCCGGGCTGCCCCGGGTCGTCGACCTGCTGGCCGCCCGGGCCGAGGAGCACGACCGCGACGCCACCTTCCCGTACCAGGGCATCGAGGCGGTGCACGAGGCCGGGCTGCTCACCCTGACCGTCTCCCCGCGCTACGGCGGGCCGGGCGGGACGCTCGCCGACACCGTCCGGGTGCTGGCCCAACTCGGGCGCGGCGACGCCTCGGTGGCCGTGGTCACCGCCTTCACCCTGCTCCGGCACGCCGAGCAGGCCCGCCGCCCCGGGTGGCCGACGGCCGGATACCGGCGACTGCTCACCGAGTCCCGGCGCGGGCCGGCCCTGGTCAACACGCTCCGGGCGGAGCCCGGCGGCGGAACGGACGGGCTGCCCGGGACGGTGGCCCGACGGGACGGCGAGGGCTGGCTGCTGACGGGCCGGAAGACGTACTGCACCGGTGCCGAGGCACTGGCCTGGATGGCGGTCACCGCGCGGACCGACGAGCCCGAGCCGAGGGTCGGCACCTTCCTGGTCCGCGGTGAGAGCGAGGGCCTGGAGATCGACCCGACCTGGGACCAGCTCGGCCTGCGGGCCAGCGCCGGCCACGACGTCGTCCTCGACGGGGTGCGGGTGCCGGCCGAACTCGCGCTCGGCCTCGGCGCCCCGGGGCCGGAGGACCGCGCGGAGGCCGAACTCTCCCGTGCCTGGCATGACCTGGCCCTCGCCGCCGTGGCGATCGGCGTCGCGCGGGCCGCCGAATCCTGGCTGGTCGGCTTCCTCAGCCGGCGCACCCCGGCCAATCTGACCGAACCCCTCGGCACCCTGCCGCGCTACCGCTGCGCCCTCGGGGAGATCGAGGCCCAGCTGATCGGGGCCGAGGAACTGGTCGAGGGGCTGGCCCCCCGGGTGGACCTGGGCGAACCGGACGCGGTCGCCCGGACCGGTCCGGCCCAGCTGCTGGCCACCCGGGCCGCGACGGCGGCCGTCCAGCAGGCCGTCGCGCTGACCGGCAACCCGGGGCTGAGCCGACGTCACCCGCTGGAGCGCTACCTGCGGGACGTGCTCAGCAGCCGGGTGCACCTGGCCCCGGAGGAGACCGTGCTGGAGGCCGTGGGCCGGGCCGCCCTGGAGCGCGGCGCCCGGCCGTAGGGCCTCCGGTGAACTTTCGATGAACCCTCGGCGAACCGCCGGATGCTCGGTCAGGAGCGCTCCGTCCTCCTGGACGACCCGGCGGATCCGCCGGACTCAGCGCGTGCCGACCGCCGCCCGGACGGCCCGGCGGGCCAGCGCGGCGTCGTCGTAGAGCCGGCGGATCATGATCCGCTGCTCCTCGCCGGCGCCCGGCACGTCGTACAGCCGGATCTCCCGCATCAGCACCAGGACCAGGTTGACCAGGAAGGCGTCCCGGGCCATCGTGCCGCCGCTCTGGGCGAGCTGACTGATCTGGCGGCGGGCGGCGGTGTCACCGGACAGCACGCTCCACAGCACCGCCAGGTCGTAGCCCGGCAGGTACCAGCCGGCCTGCTCCCAGTCGACCAGCACCGGGCCGGACGGCGCCAGCAGCATGTTGCTGAGCAGGGCGTCGCCGTGGCACAGCTGCAGCGGGGTGTGTCCGAGGCCGTGCAGCAGGCCGCGCAGGTCGCCGGCGTCCCGGTCGGTGAGCTGGCCCACCGAGTGGTAGCGGGCGATCTCCAACTGGTAGTCCAGGCGCGGCTGGAAGACCTCGCTCGGCGGCCGCCACAGGTTCAGCGTCCGGACGGCGCCGAGCAGGGCCCGCACCTCGCCCGGGGTGGGCGCGTTGACCGGGTGGCGGGGGGGGGGGGGGGGGGGGGGGGGGGGGGGGGGGGGGGGGGGGGGGGGGGAGGGGGGGGGGGGGGGGGGAGAGCAAAGGGGGAGGAGAAGA
>NZ_JBVHXY010000071.1:0-9623 GCF_055569215.1 Kitasatospora sp. NPDC029312
GCCACCCGCTACGACAAGACCCGCGAGTCCTACCAGGCTGCCGTCACCATCGCCTCAATTCTGCTCTGGATCTGATCTTTGAAGACGGTCCCTAGCCGCGTCCGGTCTACCGATCCGGGCGTCTCGGAGGATGGGGGTACAAGTGCCTCGCAGCACAGGCGGTGATTAAGGTCGCTGGTCGTCCGGCGAGCGTTTTCGGACATCCGAATCGCTCTTCTCCGCCTCGTCCCGCCAGTGGCCGAGGTTGTTCCGGGTGGCGAAGGTGTCGGGGTGTTCCGGGCCCAGCACTCGGATCTGGTCGTCCAGCAGCTCGGCGAATGCGGCCACAGCCCCGGCCGTATCCCCCGCCTCGCCCCGCCAGGAAGCGAGGGCACTTCGGGTGGTGAGGGTGTCGCGGTGGTGCGGGCCCAGCACCCGGACCTGGTCGTCCAGCAGCTCGGCCGCCGCGGTCGTAGCTCCGACTATGTCACCCGCCTCGCGCCGCCAGTAGGCGAGGTTGTTCAGGGCAGTGAGGGTGTCGGGGTGGTCTGGTCCCAGCACTCGCAGGCGCTCTTCCAGCAGTTCGGCCGTGGCGGTCGCGGCTGCGGCCGCGTCCCCTGTCGCGCCCCGCCAGTGTGCGAGGGCACCTCGGGTGGTGAGGGTGTCGGGGTGGTCCGGGCCCAGCACCCGCAGGCGCTCTTCCAGCAGCTCGGCCGTGGCGGTCGCAGCTCCGACTGCGTCCCCTGCCTCGCCCCGCCAATAGGCGAGGTTATTCCGGGTGGTGAGGGTATTGGGGTGGTCCGGGCCCAGCACCCGCAGGCGGTCCTTCAGCAGCTCGGCCGTGGCGGTCGCGGCTGCGGCCGCGTCCCCCGCCTCGCCCCGCCGGTGGGCGAGGGCACCTCGGGTGGTGAGAGTGTCGGGGTGGTCCGGGCCCAGCACCCGGATCTGGTCGTCCAGCAGCTCGGCGAACGCGGCCACAGCCCCGGCCGTATCCCCCGCCCGCCCCCGCCAATCGGCGAGGTTACTCCGGGTGGTGAGGGTATTGGGGTGGTCCGGGCCCAGCACCCGGACCTGGTCGCCCAGCAGCTCGGCGAACGCGGCCACAGCCCCGGCGGTATCCCCCGCCTCGCCCCGCCAGGAAGCGAGGTTGCTCCGGGTGGTGAGGGTGTCGGGGTGGTCCGGGCCCAGCACCCGCAGGCGGTCCTTCAGCAGCTCGGCGAATGCGGCCGCAGCGCCGGCCGTATCCCCCGCCTGGCCCCGCCAATAGGCGAGGTTGTTCCTGGTGGTGAGGGTGTCGGGGTGGTCCGGGCCCAGTACCCGCCGGCGTTCTTCCAGCAGCTCGGCGAACGCGGCCACAGCCCCGGCCCCATCCCCCGCCTGGCCCCGCCAATAGGCGAGGCTGTTCCGGGCGGTAAGGGTGCGGGGGTGGTCGGGGCCGAGGTGGTGGTGGGTGGTTTCGGCGAGGTGGAGGAAGTGGTCGCGTGCGGCGGTGACCTGCCCGGCCTCGCCGACGCTTCGGCCGGCCAGATACAGCACATCGTGCGCGTAGGGCCAGTGCAGGGCCTCCTCCGCATGGCCGGTGAGGGCTTGGGTGTTGGCGCGAAGAGCCTGGGCGAGGGCGGTGTCGGACTCGATGGCGGGCCAGGCGGCGGTCAGGGCGTCGGCGGCGGTGCGGGCGAGATGCTCGCGCTGGTCAGGGGCGAGGATGTCGCGGACGGCGCGCTGGATGAGCTGGTGGACCCGCACGGCCTGGTGCGGGGTGTCGGGGCTGTGGTCGATCAGGCTGAGCCGGTGAAGCACCCGTAGGGCGAGCACCGCCTGCTCGACGGTCACGTTGGCGCGGCGGCGCCTCCACCAGCGGGACCGGCGCGGTCCGCCCTGCCCGACCGAGAGGTGGGCGAGAGCGGGTGGGCTGGTCAGGACCGTGTCCGGGATGGCGTTGGGGTCCAGGAACGCGGCGAGCTGGAGCATCGGGCGCGCCAGGCCGACGGGGTGCAGGGTGTCGGCCCGGTCGATGGACAGGCTCCAGGCGGCGGCCGCGGTGTGGGCCTGGTCATCGGGCAGGCGGTCGGGAACGGCTTCGGCGAGGGTACGGGTGCGGTCGGCCAGCAGGGCGCGGTAGGTGGCGCAGGTCATGCCGGCGTCGATCAGGTAGGCGGCTGCCTGGGACAGGGCCAGTGGCAGGCGCCCCAAGTCCTGGGCGAGACCGGCGAGCTCCTCGCCGGGTTCGTGGCGGTCACCGGCGGCCAAGGCGGCGGTGAGGTAGGCGAGGGATTCGGCCGGGGTGAACAGGCCGACCTCGATCAGGCGGCGCCCCGCGCCGGACAGGGCCGCGTCCTTGCGCCGGGTGGTCACCAGGGTGCGGCCGTGCGGGCTGGCGGGTGGCCACCAGCCGTGTAGGTCATCGGGGTCGGCGACGTCGTCCAGGACCACCAGCCACCGGCACACACGCGCTTGTGGCTTGGGCTCCAGCCAGGCCAGGAACGCCTGCGCCGCCCCTTCCGGGTCGGCGCCCAGCACCTCGACACCGGCCTGCGCATACCCGGCGGCGGCCGCCGTGGCGCTGGCCGCCGTGATCCACACCAGCACATCCAGATCCCCGCTGCGCCAGGCGGTGCGGGCGTAATGGGCGGCCAGCTGGGTCTTGCCGACCCCGCCCATCCCGGCCAGCACCCCGCCCACGAGTACCCCGCCCGCCGACCCGACCACCGCGGTCGCGCCACCGGTCAGCGCCTGCGTCAGGCGGGCTGCTTCGGCACGGTCCTGGAAACTGCCCGCCAGCGGCGGAATCCGCCCGACCTGATACGGCCATGCCGCGGGCGCGCGCGGCGCGGCATGCTCGTGCCGGTGCTGGTGAAGCTCAGTGACGTTCCCGGCGGCGACGGCGCCGCCGGTCGCGGTGACGACCACCCCGCCGGAGCTCCCGGCACGGTTGGCGTGTGGGTGGATGGCCGTGCCGGGTCCACTCAGCCCTGAGGCGGACCCGGCTGCTGAGGGTTTCCCAGGCTCACGTTGCCCATGGTCAAAGCGGCCGCGGATCCGTGGTCGGCACGGATGTCCACGTTCCCGCCGACGGCCTGCCCGCCGTCCCCGGCCGCCACACCGCCGCCCGGGCGAGACAGGGCCTGCAGCTCCTTCACCACGCGATCCAGGGCCTCGGCAAAGCCGGGATCCTGTTCCGCAGCCTCCTCCAACGAGTCCTTGAGCCGCCGCTGGGTGCGATCACTGGGCTTGTCCTGCCCCGCCGCGGCCTCCTCGGCCAGTTTCTGCAGCGCCGGGTCCTGGCCCAGCTTGCGGCTGACCACATCGTGGAGCCGGTCCATCCCGGCGTCCAGCGAACGGTCCACCTCTTCATCCGCCCGGCCGGCCACCCGCTTCGCCTTACGGACCGCCCACGCGAATACGTAGCCGATCGCGATCTCGATGCCCGTCATCGCACCCCCCGGATTACCGCTGACAACGCATCAAACCGTACTCGCTCCCTCCCAGCGAAGAGGGTCGATTAGAGGTGAAACCGCCGCCTCCGGCCCGGCCCGCGAGGCAGGCTCGAGGCGCCGGTTGGCCGGTCAGAACATCTGAGCGGATTCGTCGAGCCAGGCGCGCCAACCGTTCGGGGTGACGGTCAGTCCGAGACGCTCGATACGGTGGTACTCCTCCCATCGAGGGCCGGTGGCCTTGAGCTCACGCCAGCGGGCGGTGTCATAACCGTCGTTGTTCGCCCAGTGAGAGACCGCGCCATGCCACTCCTGCCAGGCCTCGGACAGCCGGTACAGTGCCTGCAGCCGCGACTCCTCCTTCAGACCGGGCCGAGCGAGCTTGTCCACCGCCTCGCTGGCGGTCGTGTACGCGAAGGTGGTCAGCACGTCGAGAGCGCGGGCCATGCGGCCGCCCGCGCTCTCGGGTGCGAGGGTAACGGCGAGGGCCGCGTCAATCTGCCCGCGTAGGAAAGTGATCAGACCGTCCAGGTCGGTGCGGGTGATATCAACGGCGTAGCGTAGTTCGGCAGCGGGCGCCGGGTCGTGTTCTCGGACGCGTTGGTTCTTCCCTTCGTTGCGGGCGCTGGCCGGAGGCGTCGCCATGTCCGCGACGCTGAAATGGGTAGTACCAGCGTGGTAGAGGCCTCGCCAATGGGCTGGTCAGCCGAGTGCGACCCGGGCGGCGGTCTCCCACTCGTACATCTGCCGGTCGCGGCCGAGGATGATCAGCTCGGCCGCGGTGATGCGGGCGGTGGCCGGGTAGGCGGTGACGGAGGCGAGGGCGTCTGTGGAGAATGCCCGCCGGTACCGCAGGCACAGGTACTGACCCGTGGTCGTCCAGGCGTTCCACCGTGACGGGCACCCTCCGGAGGTCTGCACCACCCGCGCGAGGGTCACATCCTCGTGAAGGTGGGCCTCGAATCCGGCCCGGCGGCGTACCGTCGTGACGGCTTCGAGTGGGACGGGAGGCGGGCGGTGCTGATCGTGGTGAGCGGCGGGCCGGGCAGTGGGAAGACCACGCTGGCGCACGCGCTGGCCGGGGCGGTCGGTTGTCCGGCGGTGTGCCGGGAGAGCTGAAGGAGGGCCTCGTGCACGCGGGCACCTCTGATATCGGGTCCGACGGGGTGGACGGGGCCGTGCGGGCCGTGTTCTTCGAGGTGCTGGGCGTGCTGGTGCGCGCGGGGGTGAGCGTCGTCGCGGAGGCCGCGTTCCAGGACCGGGTGTGGCGCCCCGGCCTGGAGCCGCTGGTCGCGCACACCGAACTGCGGGTGGTGCACTGCCAGGTGGACCGGGCGCTGGCCCGGCGGCGGATCACCGCCCGCCTGGCCGCCGGCGGTCACCGCGGCGCGCACGCCGACCACGACCTGCTCGCGGCCCCGTCCGGGGCGGGCAATCTGCTGGACGACTTCACGCCGCTGTCCCTGCCCGGCGTACCGCGGCTGTGCGTGGACACCACCCGCGGCTACGATCCGCCGCTGGCGGACATCGTCGCGTTCACCGGGCGCTGAGGGCCGCGCCGGGCTCCGGGCATCGCGGGCGTCCGGACCGGTGGTCCGATGATGCGGCGAACCGGCCTGCGACAGCCCGGTGAGGGAGCGGACGAGGGTCAGCCTGCGGCGGGGAGGCGGGGTTGCCCGTTGCCGATGCGGAGCAGTACGGCTCCCTGGTTGGAAAGGGCCGGGTGTGGCGAAGCCAGTTCACGAGGGCTGCCCCCCCCGGTGGGCTGGTCCGGCTGGCAGGATGAGTGATCTTGCCGCAGCCGAGGGGCGGTGAACGGCTTCCAGGAGGACGAGATGCTTGGTGGGCACGAGCCCGGTATCCAGGTTTCGGCAACCGTGGCCACCAGCGCCGGGATGCTCGGGCTTTGGGATCCTGCGGCCTTCCGAGGTGTCGTGGACTACGACTCCTGGGAGGCGGAGCTGCTCGTGGACGAGGACGTGTCGCGGCACATTCGTGTCGGGTCGTTCGTGCCGGTGAACATCGGCAGCGACGGCGCCTTCGGGTTGCTGGTTCGGGTGGGCGCCCGGAACCGCCCGGCGGAGCTGAGCGACCGCGAGGCGGGCTTCGTCGTCGTCTCCTCGTTGCCCTACCTGTTCGTCTCCACGGGTTTGGCCTGCGTGAGCGGGATCGAGAAGGTGGACGCGGACCCGGACGACACCGTTCTCATGGTGGCGTTGGGGCCTGGCGAGCACGCTGTCACCATGCACTTGATCGACTGGGAAGCCGAGCCCGGCAGCCGTGGTGAGAACGGCCTTCCGGTCGCTGGTGCCCTTCCCGATTTCGTGATCCTGATCAACCCGGCAAGCAGTGTCGAGGGGTCGTGGCGAAGCGACGTGGAGACGTTCGAGCGTCCCGGGCAGTGAGGCAAGGGCCGTCCGGGCCGCCCGACGTCGTGGTCAGGCTCGCGTAAGCGGCAGGGCGGGGGCGGCCGAGGTGGCCCGCCCCCGCTTCCGCTTTCAGAGGGCGGCCAGTTCGGCGTTGGCGCGTTCGGCGACCAGTGCGAGCACGCGGCCGGCGACGGCGAGGTCCTCGGCCGGGATGCCGTCGTAGACGCGGGCGCTGATCGGAGCGGTCTCGGCGCCGGTGCGCTCGAACAGTTCGCGTCCGGCGTCGGTGAGCCGGAGCCGGGCGGGCTGGGGGGCCGCATCCGACTCCAGGAGTCCGGTACGGATCGTCTCCTCCAGGACGGCGTGCACCGTCGCCTCGTCGGCCTTCAGCGAGCCGGTGACGTCGGCGATGAGCGCGTCGCGCTCGAGGCTGCCGCCGGCGGCGGTGACGGCCCGCAGGGTGACGCTCTGCTCGAAGGTGAGGCCGTGGCGCGCCAGGACGCGTTCCAGGATGGCGCGCGAGGCGTAGTGGGCCAGGGCGATGGCGCGGGGGGTGAGGGGTGCGGGCGTCGGGGTCGTGGTGGTGGTGGTCATGGCCGGTGCTCCTGGTGGTTGTCGGTGTGCGCGTCGAGAGGTGCGTCGAGAGGTGCGTCGAGCAGGATCGTCAGCTCGCGGCTGAACTCCTGGGCGCGCTGGCTGCGTTGGCCGCCGAGCGGCTCCAGCAGCTGGTCCAGCAGGCCTTGGACGACCGTGATGGCGCGGGCTGTGAGGTCGTGTCCGTGCTCGGTGAGCGTCAGCTGCATGGCGCGCGGGTCGTCCGGGTCCCGGGTGCGTGCCACCAGCCCGGCGCCTTCGAGGGCGCGGGCGAGCTTGGAGACGTACAGCGGCTCCAGCCCGGTGTGGTCGGCCAGCCGGCGCTGGCTGGGCCGCAGCCCGGAGCGCGCCATGCCGTACAGCGAGGCGAGCAGTGCGTACTGCGCGTGGGTCAGACCCAGCGGTGCGAGGGCCCGATCGACTGCGACGCGCCACTTCATCGACAGGCGCCAGACCAGGAAACCGGCGGTGGCGCTCTCGGCTGCTGAACTCATGGGCATTACGGTACATGGCTACTATGTCTATGGCTACTGTTTCCGTGCCCCAACCGGGCGGACGGGCGAGGCGGGCGGGTTCAGGCGATGGCGAGAGCCTGCGGCAGGGCGTCGAGGGCGTGCAGGACGCGGATGCCCGGCGCCACCGGAGCATGGGAGGCGGTGCGGTCGAGCCAGAAGGCGGTCAGGCCGGCCCGGTGGGCGCCTTCGGCGTCGAGGACGTACTTGTCACCGATGTACGCGACTTCGCCGGGGGCCAGGCCCAGGGCCGCGCAGCCGGCGTGGAAGATGCCGGGGGCGGGTTTGGCTTCGCCGTGCTGGTCGGAGCAGACCAGGGCGCCGGCGACGTAGTCGAGCAGGCCGACGGCGTGGAGCTTCCGGCGCTGGTGGTCGGCGTCGGAGTTGGAGACGACGCCGAGCCGGTAGTGGGGGGCGAGGGCGGCCAGGGCCGGGGCGGCGTCGGGGAAGGCGGCCTGGGCGGCGTCGCGGTGGGCCGCGTAGCCGGCGAACCAGGCGGCGGCCTGCTCGTCGGTGAGGTGGTCGGCGTCGGCACGGCCGAGGCGGGCCAGGAAGCGGCGGGTGCGCTCGTACTGCTGGGCGCGGAAGGTGAGTTCACCGGCGAGGAAGCGCGCGTACTGGACCTCGGTGATGGCGCGCCACAGCTCCAGGGCCGCCTGCGGGCAGGCTGAGGCGTCGGGCGCGCCGCCCGCGCGCAGGTGGGCCAGGAGGCCGGCCGCCTCGGAGCCGGAGTAGTCGAACAGGGTGTCGTCGACGTCGAAGAGCACGCCCTTGATGGTCGACATGAGCCATCCCTTTCCGTTTCGTGGGCGCCTTCCTGGGGGCGCCGTCTTCGTGGGCGCCGTCTTCGTGTGCGCCGCCTATCGAAGGGCCGGGGCGCCCGCCGCGGACAGCAGGGCGTCGAGCAGGCCCGGGAAGCGGGCGTCGAGGTCGGTGCGCCGCAGGCTGACGAAGCGGTTGCGGCCGGCGACGCGGGTGGTGGTGACGCCGGCTTCGCGCAGGACGCGCATGTGGTGGGAGACGGTCGACTTGTGGAGGTGGTCCAGGCCCAGGTCGCGCGGGTCGCAGGAGTGTTCGGCGCCGTCGGCGTAGCTGAGCAGCAGGCGCATGCGCACGGGGTCGCCGAGGGCGTGCAGGACCGTGACGAGGTCGATGTCGGCGGTGGCGGGCTGGGGAAGCCGCTCGTCTGCGGTCATGGGCTCGGCTCCGGCGTCTCGGGGTGTCGGGGTGTCGGCGCACCGGGCGGCGACGGGGATGGTTTGACAATCATCCACCAATCCTCAATTGTTTGACGAGCATCCAACTGTTGGATGCTGGTCCAACAATATTCGTCCGACACCATTCCCGGGGGGCCTTTCCCGTGCCCGTACGCCTGCTCCTGCTCGCCCTCGGCACCTTCGCCATGGGCACCGACTCCATGGTCATCGCCGGCATCCTCGCCCCGATCAGCACCGACCTGGACGTGTCGGTGGGCTCCGCCGGCCAGCTGGTCACCGTCTTCGCGCTCGGTTACGCGCTGCTGGCCCCGCCCCTGGCCGCCGCCACCGCCCGCTGGCCGCGCCGGCGCCTGCTGCTCACCGCGCTGGCCGTCTTCAGCGCGGCCAACGCCCTCAGCGCCGTCGCCCCCACCTACGGGCTCCTGCTGGCCACCCGTGTCCTGGCCGCCGCCGGGGCCGCTCTCTACACCCCGACCGCCAACGCAGTGGCCACCACCCTCGTCACCCCCGAACGCCGCGGCCGCGCGCTGGCCACCGTCCTCGGCGGCATGACGGTCGCCACCGCGCTCGGCGTGCCGCTGGGCACCTGGATCGGGCACGCGAACTGGCGGCTGACCATGTGGCTGGTCACCGTTCTCGCCCTGGTCGCCCTGGCGGGCCTCGCCGCCCTGCTGCGCGATCTGCCCGCCCCCACCGCCGCGCCCGCCCTCAGCGCCCGCCTCGCCCCGCTCGCCCGGCCCCGGGTCCTGGGCGCGGCGGCCACCACCCTGACGTTCTTCCTCGCCTTCCAGACCGTCTACATCTACCTGGCCACCGCCGTCTCCGGCGCCACCGGCGGCGACACCGGCCGGCTCGGCCTCGTCCTGCTCACCACCGGCCTGGCATCGGTGGCCGGCAGCTGGCTCGGCGGACGCCTCGTCGACCGGATCGGGGTGCGCCGGGTCCTGCTCACCGGCTCCGCCGTCGCCGCCGTGGCCTTCGCCGCCCTGCCCTGGCTCGGACGCACCATGCCCGGTTCACTCGTCTACGCGGTGGTGGCGCCGTTGGCGGGCTGGGCCGTGTCCGTGGCACTGCCGCACCGACTGGCATCGATCGACCCGAACAGCGCTCCCCTGCTGATCTCCCTGAACAGCAGCGCGCTCTACCTCGGCACCGCGGCCGGCGGCGTCGCCGGCTCCACGGCGATCACCCTGCTCGGAGCACACTGGTTCCCTCTGGCCGCGGCAGGACTGGCACTGGCGGCCTCCCTGACGGCGGCGGCCACCACCCGCGACCAGCGGCCACGCCGCGAGGCAACGGCCGCGCCGGCACCATCACGCAAGGACCGTACGGCCGCCGGGGCGTGACGGACCGTACGGCGGGGCCGGCGCCCAAAAGACCGGCCCCGGGGCGCCGCCACCCGTGGCAGCTCCGTGGGGGGGGGGGGGGGGGGCGGGCGCCCCGCCCCCCCTCCCCCCCCCCCCCCCCCCCTCCCCCCCCCCCCCCACCCCCCCCCCCCCCCCCCCCCCCCCCCAACCT
>NZ_JBVHXY010000071.1:9633-25090 GCF_055569215.1 Kitasatospora sp. NPDC029312
AGGCCCGTGCGGCGGTGGGGGTAAGCTGGCGGGGATGGGGGGCCTAACAACAAACAGCCTGGCCTCGGGGCCCCCCCACCGGTGGGGGTTGGTGGGGGGGGGGGTCCCCCCCTCCCCCCCCCCCCCCACGACGTACGGAACTTCAGCCGCCCAGGGCCTCGCCCACCAGGGCGCGCGCCTCCTCCTGTACCCGCGCGAGGTGCCGCTCGCCGAGGAACGACTCCGCGTAGATCTTGTACACGTCCTCTGTTCCCGAGGGCCGCGCGGCGAACCAGGCGTTGTCGGTGCAGACCTTCAGGCCGCCGATGGCCGCCCCGTTGCCGGGCGCCTGGGAGAGCACCGCGGTGATCTTCTCCCCGGCCAGTTCCCCGGCGGTGACCTGCTCGGGCGACAGCCGGGACAGGCGGGCCTTCTGCTCCCGGTCCGCGGGGGCGTCGACGCGGGCGTAGGCGGGCTCCCCGTAGCGGGCGGTCAGCTCCCGGTAGTAGGCGCTCGGGGTGACGCCGGTGACCGCGGTGATCTCGGAAGCGAGCAGGGCCAGCAGGATGCCGTCCTTGTCCGTGGTCCAGACCCCGCCGTCACGGCGCAGGAACGAAGCGCCGGCGCTCTCCTCGCC
Organism: Kitasatospora sp. NPDC029312; assembly: GCF_055569215.1. Classification (NCBI taxonomy): domain Bacteria; kingdom Bacillati; phylum Actinomycetota; class Actinomycetes; order Kitasatosporales; family Streptomycetaceae; genus Kitasatospora; species Kitasatospora sp. NPDC029312. Next base: position 10,250 of record NZ_JBVHXY010000071.1, read on the forward strand.
GCCGAAGGCGATCGAGCCCTCGAGCAGGCCGTCGACGAACCACTTGAAGCCGACCGGGACTTCCACCAGCCGCCGTCCGAGGCCGGCGGCGACGCGGTCCAGCATCGAGGAGGACACCAGGGTCTTCCCCACGGCCGCGTCCCCCGGCCAGTCGGCGCGGTGGCGGTACAGGTAGTCGACGGCCACCGCCAGGTAGTGGTTGGGGTTCATCAGACCCCCGTCCGGGGTCACGATGCCGTGCCGGTCGGCATCCGCGTCATTGCCGGTCGCCACCGCGAACTGCTCGCGCCGCTCGATCAGGGAGGCCATCGCCGCCGGGGAGGAACAGTCCATCCGGATCTTGCCGTCCCAGTCCAGCGTCATGAACCGCCACGTCGGGTCGGTGACCGGATTGACCACCGTCAGGTCCAGCCGGTGCGATTCGGCGATCCGCGCCCAGTACGCCACCGACGCCCCGCCCAATGGATCCGCACCGATGCGCACCCCCGCCGCCCGCACGGCCTCCAGGTCCAGCACCGACGGGAGGTCCTCCACGTAGGCCGTCAGGAAGTCGTAACGGCCCGTGGTCGCCGCGGCCGAGGCCCGGGCGTACGGGACCCTCTTCACTCCGCGCAGACCTTCACGGATCAGCTCGTTGGCGCGGTCCTGGATCCACCCCGTGGCCTCCGAGCCCGCCGGCCCCCCACTGGGCGGGTTGTACTTGAAGCCACCGTCGCGCGGCGGATTGTGCGAGGGCGTCACGACGATGCCGTCCGCCAACGCCTGCGGACTGCGCCGGTTGTGCGCCAGGATCGCGTGCGAAACCGCCGGCGTCGGTGTGTAACCGTCGGCGGAATCCACCAGTACGTTGACGCCGTTGGCCGCCAGCACCTCCAACGCCGTCACCCTCGCCGGCTCCGACAGCGCATGGGTGTCCGCCCCCAGGAACAACGGCCCGCTCACGCCCTGTTCCGCGCGGTACTCACAGATCGCCTGCGTCGTCGCGGCGATGTGGTCCTCGTTGAACGCCGCGTCCAGGGAGGAGCCCCGATGCCCCGACGTCCCGAACGCCACGCGTTGCGCGACCTCCTGCGGATCCGGCCGCACCGCGTAGTACGCCGTCACCAGCCGCGCCACATCCACCAGATCACCAGCCTGCGCCGGCTGCCCGGCCCGTGCGTGTGCCATCCGTCTCCTCCCAGCGAAAACCGAAACCCGCGACCCGTCCACTGCCCCCGCCCTCACCGATCGTAACCAGAACGGCACCGCGCCCCCCACCACACGTCCTCGCCACGCGCTTCGGGCGGCGCGTGACACGCCTCGCCCGGGGCTCGGACACGCTTGGGCGAGGCTCAGGCGGCAGCGGGGCCGGGCCTCCGACGCACACGGTCGGGGCTCAGGCGGGTCGAGGAGGGTTCAGTCGCGGGTGGGGAAGGGATCAGAAAGGGATCAGGCGGGCAGCTGCTCGCGGTAGCCCTCGAGCGCCGGCGCGGTGACGGTGGCGACGAACTCCGTGACCCGGTACTCGGCCAGGCCCTCACGCACGAACGGGTCGGTGGCGACCAGCGCCTCCATCGCCGCCCGGTCCGGCCCCGCCGCCAGGATCACGCCGCCCTCCCGCGGCACCTTGCGTCCCGAGGCCACGAACATCCCTGCCTCGTACTGCCCGCGCAACCACTCCGCATGCCGTGGCAACGCCTCGTCGATCCGCTCCAGCGGGGCGGTGTACATCAACTCCAGAACGAACATGCGGCCAGGTTAGACCCGCCGTCGGCGGCATCCTGCGGCAGGGCCGGGCAACACGGCCGCCCTTCGGGGACTGTGCTGCGGGCAGCGGCCGAGGGCCCGCGAGTGGCCCGCCTGCCCCGGGCCCGGCAGGCCCTGCTCGACGAAGCCAGGACCGCCTCCTCCCACATCCCCGCCGACGCCCCCGCCTACCAGCGAGGAATGTGGAACCACACCGCGCCGGACCTCCGGGAGATCGAACGCCGCCTGGGCCAGACCAATCACTAGCCGGCCCGCGTCCTCCCGCTGCCGTGGGGCGGCGGACAAGGGCGTGCGGGCCGGTAGGTGCCGGCCCGCCGGTTGCGGTACGACAATCGGCAAATGACGAATGATCGGAGAAATTCAGACATGAGCAGGCCAGGACTGTCCCGCCGCGCCCTGATCGCGGGCGCGGGCGCCGCCGCCGTCGGCTGGAACACCGCCGCCCGCGCCTGGGCCGCCGAGCCCGGGGCGCAGGTCGCCGACCTGCCGCCGCTGGACGGGCGGGTGACGCTCGAGGGCGCGGGGCTGGAGCGGTTCCGCGGCGACTTCGGGCACCTGGTCAGCGCCACTCCGCGCGCCGTCCTGCGGCCCGGCTCGGTGGCGGACGTGCAGAAGGTGATCGCCTTCGCCCGCCGCCACCGCATCCCGGTGGCCGTCAACGGGCAGAGCGGCGACCTGGCGGTCGTCGGGCAGGACGGGCTGGAATCGCACTCCAGCTACGGCCAGGCCAACCCGCGCGGCGGCATCGCGATCGACGCCCGAGGCCTGAACGGCATCGTCTCCGTCCAGCCCGGCCGGGCCGTGGTGGAAGCCGGCGCCACCTGGGCCCAGCTGGTGGACGCCGGCCTGGCCCAGGGGTGGGTGCCGCCGGCCCTGACGGACTACCTGCACCTGTCGGTGGGCGGGACGCTGAGCGTGGGCGGCATCGGCGGGGCCGTTCAGCACTACGGCATGCAGGTCGACACCGTCCAGGAGCTCGAGGTGGTGACCGGCACCGGGGAGCTGGTGACGGCCTCGCGCACCAGCAACCGGGAGCTGTTCGAGGCGGTACTGGCCGGCGGCGGGCAGGTCGGCGTGATCGTGCGGGCGACGCTGGCGCTGGTGCCGGTGCGCGCGCGTTCCACCGTGTTCACCCTCGCCTACGACGACCTGGACACCTACCTCGCCGACCAGGAGCGAGTGCTCGCCGACGGGCGCTTCGACCTGCAGGTCGGCAACGTGGTGCGCAGCGCGGACGGGCAGCGCTGGCGCTACACGGCGGAGTTGGTGGCCTACGGGGACGCCGGCCGGCCCGTCGAGCGGGACGCGCTGCTGGCGGGGCTGCGGCCGGTCGCGGACGAGACGTCCGTGGTGGAGCAGAGCTGGCGCGAGTACGCGTTCCGGGTCGACGCGTTCGCCGGGTACCTGCGGGCGGCGGGCTTGTGGGGGCTGCCGAAGCCGTGGCTGAGCCTGTTCCTGCCGGCCGCCACGGCGGGGGTGTTCATGCGCGAGGCGGCGCGCGAGCTGACGCCGGCGGACTTGGGGGCCGGGCTGCTGCTGTTCTACCCGTACGCGCGGGCGCGGGTGAAGGCGCCCCTGGCGGTGCTGCCGGACGCGCGGACCGGCTGGCACTTCGACCTGCTGGCCTTCCCCGGGCCGGGGGCGGACACGGCGGGGATGCTGGAGCGCAACCGGCGGCTGTACGAGCGGGCGGTCGAGCTGGGCGGCAAGCGGTACCTGATCGGGGCCGTGCCGGGGATGACGGGAGCGGACTGGCGGCGCCACTACGGGGCGCTGTGGGACCGGGTGGAGCGGGCCAAGCGGCGTTACGACCCGGCGGGCATCCTCACGCCGGGCCAGGGCATCCACAACAGCTGACAGCGTCAGACGGCGCCGGGGCCGGGCGCCGCGGCCCGCACCCGCGGCAGGCGCGCGGCCCCGCCGAGACCGCGGTGGCGTAGGCACTGCGGCGCGCCGCCGCTAACGGGCCAGGCGCCTCAACAGGCCCGAGGCCGCCGCGATCCCCGCGAGCGTCGCGGCCGCGAGGACCCCGAAGTCCAACGGCAGGTGCGAGGGCGTTCCGATCAGCAGGCCGCGCAGCGCGTCGACCTGGTAGCTGAGCGGGTTGACCTTGCTGACGGCCTGCAGCCAGCCCGGCATCAGATCGACGGGGTAGAGGGCGTTGGAGCCGAAGAACAGCGGCATGGTGATCGCCTGGCCGATGCCCATCAGGCGGTCGCGGGTCAGCACGATCCCGGCGATGGCCATCGACAGGCAGGAGAAGAACGCCGAGCCGAGCAGCACCGCCGCCACCACGCCCAGCAGGCGCAGGGGGTTCCAGGTCATGGCGACGCCGAGGACGGCGGCGATCAGCACCACGACCACCGCCTGCAGCACCGCCTTGACGCCGGCGGCGAAGGCCTTGCCGGTCACCAGCGCGGCGCGGGGGGTGGGGGTGACCAGCAGTTTGGTCAGGACGCCGGAGTCCCGCTCCCAGATGATCATGATGCCGTAGAAGATCGCGATGAACATCGCGGACTGGGCGATGATCCCGGGCGCCAGGTAGTCCAGGTAGGGGATCCCCCCGGTGGGGATGGCCTTGAGGCGAGTGAAGGTCTCCCCGAAGATCAGCAGCCACAGGGCCGGCTGGATCGCCCGGGTGTAGAGCTCGGTGCGGTCATGGCGCAGCTTCTGCAGTTCCACCGCGCACATCGCGGTGATGCGGGCGGGCACCAGGCGCCAGCCGGTGCGGGCGCGCGGGGGCACCAGCAGCAGGCCCAGCTCCGGGCCCAGTTGCCGGCCCGGCCCCGGGGCGGGTCCGCGTGCGGGCGGTTCAGCCGACGCGTCCTGCGGTGCGGCGGGTACGGCGGACATCGCCGAAGTCTCCTTCCGTGGCGTCGGCCAGGTCGCGGCCGGCGAAGTGGCGGAACACGTCGTCCAGGGTGGGGTCGTGGCGCTGCGGGTCGTCCTCGCGTACCCGGGCCTTGAGCTCGGCGGGGGTGCCGAGGGCCCGGATGCGTCCGCGGTCCATCAGGGCGACGCGGTCGCAGTGGTGGTCGGCCTCGTCCATGTAGTGGGTGGTGACCAGCACCGTCATGCCGGTGGCGCGGCGCACGGCGTCCACGCGCTCCCACACCCCGGTGCGGGCGATCGGGTCCAGACCGATGGTGGGCTCGTCCAGGACCAGCAGGCGCGGCGCGCTGACCAGGGCCTGGGCGAGTTCGAGGCGGCGCACCATGCCGCCGGAGTAGGTGGCGGCCATCCGCTCGGCCGCGTCGAGGAGGTCCACGGCGGCCAGGGCCTGGGTGACGCGCTCGGCGCGTTCGGCGCGTGGCACGTCGAAGACCCGGGCGAACAGGGCGACGTTCTCCCGTCCGGTCAGCCCGGCGTCGGCGGACAGTTGCTGGGGCACGTAGCCGAGCAGCCGCCGCACCTGCATGGGGCGGCGGGTGGCGTCGTGGCCGAAGACCCGCACCATGCCGGCGCCGACCGGCAGCAGGGTGGTGATCGCGCGGATCGTGGTGGTCTTGCCGGCGCCGTTGGGCCCCAGCAGACCGAACACCTCGCCGGTGCGCACCGTCAGGTCGACGCCGTCGACGGCCCGGGTCTCGTGGCCTTTGCCGCGGCCGTGGCGGAAGGTGTACTCCAGGCCGCGGCACACCACCGCGTCCGTCTCCTCCATCACTCCTCCTCCGGCAGGGTGCGCAGGCCCTGCGCGAGCGAGCGCAGCGCGGGTAGCGCCGCGGCCAGCGCCGCCTGCTCGTCCTCGGGCAGGGCCGCCACGAGTCGGCCCACCAGCGCCCGGCGCCGCGCGCGCCAGGCCTCGATCCGTTCCTCGGCCTCGCCGGTGGCGTGGAGCAGCGCCGCCCGCCGGTCCGCCGGGTCCACCTCGCGCCGCAGCAGGCCCTCCGCGACCAGTTGGTTGACCAGCGTGGACACCGAGTTCCCGGCCAGGCACAGCTCCTCGGCCGCGTCCGAGACGCGCAGCCCGGGGCTGTCCGTCACCAGGCGCAGCAGCTCCACCTGCGCCCCGCGCAGCCGGGGCTGGTCCAGGCCCTGGCGCAGTCTGCGCCGCAGCATGCGCTGGAGGCCGACCAGCAGCGCGGAGAACTCCTCCGCGAGCGCGGTGTCGGGGGTGTTCGGGGCTTGTGTCGTCACACGCTCATTTTAGCTCTCAGTAAGAGGTATCTGTCGAGGGGCTGCGCCCGCTGGTCCTGGCGGCCGCCACGCCCCAGCACTCCCATGCGTCACGGATTCCACCGATCCCGTGAACGGCGGGGGCCGCCGCTGCTAGCGTCCCCGCACACCGGGATTCGCCCGGCGGCGCGCGGGGACGCCGACACCGACGACGAGGGGGGACGGCCTTGCCCAAGACGGTGGCCAAGAACGCGCAGCACGCCGAGGAACTGCTCACCGCCTACTGCCTGGAGATCGATTTCGACCGACAGTGGATCGAGGACGAGCAGTGGGCGACCAGCATTCGCATCGCCCTGGACCCGAAGGAGGGCGTGGAGTCCGCCGAGCGCACCATCGACTCCGACAAGCAGGAGGTCCAGAACGCCGCCGCACGAGCCCAGCGCGAGGCCGACCTCGCCCCGCACCTGGGCGCGCTGAAAGCCGCGATCAAGGCCGATCACACCGTCTCGGCCGACCGGGAGGGCGTCCTGCTCCAGCTGTGCGTCGCACAGTACGTCGGCGGCGGCGGCGTCAATCTTGGCTACCACCAGGAGCGGTACACGGCCGCCGAGTACGCCGACCAGCGGAACCGGTGGGCCCGCCTGGCCAGCCTCGGCGCCGGCGCCCAGTTCATCGCCGATTTCCGCTCCGGCGCGCCGGAGGACAAGGCCGCCAAGGGCAAGGGCAACGTCGGCGACACCCATGACACCAGGACCTGGCAGGGCAACCTCTACGTCCGGATCGGCCGGGTCAGGTTCAACCTCCACGTCGACCTCGCGATGTAGCCGCCGGCTGCGGACTCCACCGGTGCCGGTGCGGGTTCCGGTGCCCACCGGGGGGGAGCGGCGTGTCGTGCGGCTGGCGCGTCGGGCGCGTCGGGAGCCGTGGGCGTAGTAGCGTCGGGCGCGAAGTCGCGCCCGGTGCGCGGCTTTTGCTGACAGCGGACGGGGGTTCGGCTTGCGGAGGAACAGGGGGTGGTGGGTGTGGGACGGACACCTGTACAGGCACGGGTGATCGAGCACCCGGGGGTGGAGGACGTGAGCGTCCAGCAGGTGCTGGAGGCCCTCGCCGATCCGGCCAGGCGGGCCGTGGTGCGCACCCTGGCGCACGCACCCCGCGACCTGAGCTGCGGGTCCTTCGACCTGCCGGTGGGGCGCTCCACCTCCAGCCACCACCTTGCGGTGCTGCGCGCCGCCGGGCTGCTGCGCCAGTACTACGTCGGCACGACCAAGATGAACGCGCTGCGCACGCAGGAGCTGGAGCGGCGCTTCCCGGGCCTGTTGGCGGCGGTGGTCGCGGCGGCCGACGCGGAGGCCCGGGAAGTGCTCATGAATTGATGGTCCGTCAGCTCTTCTTGTGGTCGGTGACGGTGACGACGATCTTGCCGACCTGAGTCCCGGCCTCGAGGTAGCGGTGGGCCTCGGCGATGCTGTCGAGCCCCTCGAAGACCCGGTCGATCACGGGGGTGAACGTGCCGTCGGCGAGGCCCGCGGTGATGAACGCGTGGCCGCGGCGCAGCCGTTCGGCGTCGCGGCTCACCTCGTGGATGGTGTAGAAGCGGCTGCTGATGGGTGCGAAGGTGTCCTGGCCGGGCATGGGGGTGTCGGTGAGATCGAGACGGCCGTAGACGATCAAGCGCCCGCCCGGGGCGATCGCGTGGGCGAGGGTGACGACGCCCGGACCGGCGATGGCATCGAAGACGGTGCGCACCCCCACACCGCCGGTGATGTCCAGGACGCGGGTGACGAGATCCTCTTCACCGGTCACGATGACCTCGGCGGCGCCCGCGTCCAGCAGTTGCTGCCGCTTGGCCGGGGTGCGGGTGGTGGCGATCGGCACCGCGCCCAGGCGCCGGGCGATCCGGATCGCGGCCAGCCCCACACTGGAGGCGGCCGCGGTGAGCAGCACGTGGTCGCCCGGCCGCAGGTGCCCGTCCTCCGCGAGGGCGCCGTAGGCGGTCAGGTAGGGCATCCAGACGGCGGCGCCCTGCACGGCCGTCAGCTGCGGGAGGCGGTGGACGACGGCCCGGGCGGGCACGAGCGCGTGCGTCGCGTAGACGCCGTAGTCGTTCTGCGAGAACGCCGGGATGGAGTCGACCGGGTCACCGACGCGGAAGCCGGCGACCCCCTCGCCGACCGCGTCCACGGTGCCGGCGGCCTCATAGCCGGGGGTGGCCGGGAAGACGGGCACCTCCAGGTACTGGCCGGCACGGTACAGGGCCTCGGCCCGGTTGAGGCCCAGCGCCTCGACCTTGATCCGCACCTCGCCCGGGCCGGGCTCGGGCAGCTCCACCTCCCGTACGGACAGGACTTCCGGAGCACCGACGGCCTCGAAGACGACCTTCCTAGGCATGACAAACTCCCCCTGGGTTGCACGGCATTGACGTGGTCAGGACGTGGTCAGGACGTGATCACGGATGTGATCCGGATACCCACCCAAGCGCCGACCGGAGCTTGTGTCAAACATCGATTCGGATCGGAATACGGCATCTCCAGCCCGTTGTTGCAGCAAGGTTGAACGCTCGTCAGCCGCGGTACGCAGGGGACCGCAGGGCCGAGGAGGCGCGGTCGGCGGGGGGCGTAGGCTGGCGCGCATGATCGGGGACGGTGTCCAGGGGTGGGCCGGCACGCGCCGGTGGGTGGAGGGCGCACTCGCGTCCGGCGAGCGGATCGCGGAGGTGACGCCGCTCAAGGGCGGGTGGACCTCACGGATGCGGCGCCTGGACATCGAGGGCGGCGCCGCCCCCTACGCGCTGGTACTGCGGTCCTTCGTCAAGCCGTTCTACCGCCGCCACGCCGGCGGCCTGCTGACCCGCGAGGCCCGGATGCTGGACCGGCTGGAGTCCTCCGGGGTGCCGGCCGCCAGACTGCGGGCCCTCGACGCGGACGGGCAGTGGTGCGACCACCCGTCACTGGTGATGACCCACCTGCCCGGCACGGTCCGCATCGCCGAGGACGGACAGGTGCAGCACCGCATCGCCCTGCTGGCGGCCCAGCTGGCGGCCATCCACACCATCGAGATGCCCGAACCGACCCGCCCGCGCGCCTGGCAGGCCTGGACCGCGCCCGAACGCGTCCGCACGCCGGCCGCCACCGGCCGTACGGACCTGTGGGCGCGGGCGGTGGACGTGATCCGCCGCGAGGCGCCCGCGCACCGCTCCTGCTTCCTGCACCGCGACTTCCACCCCGGCAACGTCCTGTTCACCGGCACCGGCGCGCAGTTGACGGTCAGCGGCGTGGTGGACTGGGTGGAGACCTCCTGGGGCCCGGCCGACCTGGACGTGGCCCACTGTTCCACCGCCCTGGCCCTGCTGCACGGCGTCCCCGCGGGCATGGCCTTCGCCGACGCCTACCGGCACGCCGGCGGACGGCTCACCGAGGACGACGCCGACCACCTGTACTGGCGGCTGCTGGACGCCCTCGCCTACGCCCCGGACGCCGAGAAGGTCGCCGAACCCTGGCGCGAACTGGGCCGTACCGACCTGACACCCGCACTCCTCACCCAGCGCCTGGAGGACTACCTCCAGGCCCTCTTCGACCGCTACGCGTAGCCTGCGGCACACCGCCCGCTGACCGACCCGCGGGTGCCGGTGGCCGACCCATCGGTGCCTCGGCATGCGGGCTCTGGTTCGATGGGGGGTGCCGTGACCGCCGCCTGCGAGGAGCAAGACCCTGAGTACGTCGTTCGCGGAAGCGCTCTCCGTCGGACTGCTGGTGCTGGTGCTGGTCTGCGCCGTGGCGCGGCCGTGGGGCTGGCCGGAGGCGGTGGTCGCGGTGCCCGCGGCCGCCCTGGTGGTCGGCACCGGGGCGATCTCGCCGGCCCACGCGGCGGCCGAGGCGGAGCGGCTCGGGCCGGTGGTCGGGTTCCTGGCGGCCGTGCTGGTGCTGGCGCAGCTGTGCGACGACGAGGGCCTGTTCCGCGCTTGCGGGGCGTGGATGGCCCGCGCCTCGGCGGGGAGTCCACGGCGGCTGCTGGTGCAGGTGTTCGCGGTCGCGTCGGTGATCACGGCGGTGCTCAGTCTGGATGCCACGGTGGTGCTGCTCACGCCGGTGGTGTTCGCCACCGCGGCCCGGCTCGGCGCCCGGCCCAAGCCGCACCTGTACGCCTGTACGCACCTGTCGAACACCGCCTCGCTGCTGCTGCCGGTGTCGAACCTGACGAACCTGCTGGCCTTCGCCGCCAGCGGGCTGAGTTTCACCCGGTTCGCCGCGCTGATGGTGCTGCCGTGGCTGGCGGCGATCGCCGTGGAGTACCTGGTGCTGCGCCGGTTCTTCGCCGTCGACCTGGCCGCGGGCGCTCCGGCTCCGGTCGGGGCGGAGGCACCGGAGATGCCGCTGTTCGCGCTCGTCACCGTCGCCGGCACGCTCGGCGGGTTCGTGCTGACCTCCGCGGTCGGGATCGACCCGGCGTGGGCGGCGCTGGCCGGCGCCCTGGTGCTCGCCGTCCGGGCCCTCGTCCAGCGGCGGACCACCCCGGCCGCGATCGTGCGGACGGCCGCCGTGCCGTTCCTGGCGTTCGTCCTGGCGCTCGGCGTCGTGGTGCGGGCGGTGGTCGACAACGGGCTGGCCTCCGCGCTCGGGCACCTCGTGCCGCACGGCACCTCGCTGCCCGCCCTGCTCGGCATCGCGGCGCTGGCGGCCGTCCTGGCGAACGTCATCAACAACCTGCCCGCCACGCTCGTCCTGCTCCCGCTCGCCGTCCCGTCCGGTTCCGGAGCCGTGCTGGCGGTGCTGCTCGGGGTGAACATCGGCCCGAACCTGACCTACGCCGGCTCGCTGGCCACCCTGCTGTGGCGGCGGATCATCCGCGAGCACGACACCGAGGTCGGCCTGGGCGAGTTCACCCGGCTCGGCCTGCTCGTCGTGCCCGCTGCCCTGGTGCTGGCCGTGGTGGCACTGTGGGGCTCCCTGCGGATCATCGGAGCGTGACGAGCATGAAGAGGGTGACACCGTGACCGTCGTCGTCTGGATCGCCGAAGGCACCTGGCCCGCCTGTGTCGACGCCGCCCGCGCGCACGCGCCGCAGGACGCGGAGATCGTCCTGCTGCACGTCAGCGGTCAGGAGGTGCCCGGCGTCGCGCACGGCGCGTTCGCCGGTCTGCTCGGGCGCGGCCACCGCGAGCGTGACCCCGGAACCCGGGTGGAGGACCTGGCGGCCGGGTCGGCCCGGCAGCTGCTCGACGCCGCGGCCGACCGCCTCGGCCGGGCCTGCACCCGGGTGGAGCGCACCGGCCACACGGAACGCGAGGTCGTCGCGGCGGCGGAGGGTGCCGAACTGCTCGTCCTCGCCCGGGACGGCGACCGCACCCGCCTCGGACCCCGCAGTCTCGGGCCGGCCACCCGCTTCGTCGTCGACCACGCGCCCTGCCCCGTGCTGCTGGTCTGGCCGGAACCCGCGCCGGGCGCCGACACCCTCCCTCCCCCACCGCCCCACCAGCGGTGATCCGCCCGACCGGGAGCCGTGGCGTTCGGTGCGCGGGGCAGCCGCCCACGCGTCAGCGGGCGAGACGGTAGGCCCGTACCGCCGTGCCGCCGAACACCTGGGCGCGCTCGTGCGACTGCAGCCCGTACGTCGACTCCTCGGTGGGGCGCGCCAGCGGATCGCACTGACGGGTCGGCGCGGGTGCCCCCGCGTCGCCGACGGAATAGCGTGGCCGACGGCGCCCGCCCGCCCCGGTGGCGGTGCGCGAGACGACGGCAGCGGCTCCCTGGAGGTCCGTACATGCGCGCGGTGACCTACGACTCGTACGTCCCGGACAACTCCCGACTGCGGTACGGCGAGGTACCCGACCCGAAGGTGGGCCCCGGCCAGGTGTTGATCCAGGTCCGGGCGGCGTCCGTCAACCCGGTCGACTGGAAGATCATGACGGGGGGCCTGGACGGCATGATGGACGCCGTCTTCCCCGTCATCCCCGGCTGGGACGTGGCCGGCGTGGTCACCGGGACGGGCCCCGACACGCCCGAGTTCGCCCCCGGGGACGAGGTGATGGCGTACGCCCGCAAGGACGTGGTGCAGGCCGGCACCTTCGCCGAGTACGTGGCGGTCGCCGCGACCTCGGTGGCCCGCAAGCCCGCCGGGCTCGACTGGGCGCAGACGGCCGGGCTGCCGCTGGCCGGTCTGACCGCGCTGCGCTGCCTGGACCGGCTCGAGATCGGCCCGGCCGACGTGCTGCTGGTCCACGGCGCCTCCGGCGGGGTGGGCAGCCTCGCGGTGCAGCTCGGGCGTGACCGCGGCGCCCGAGTGATCGGTACCGCCTCGGAGCGCAACCACGCCTTCGTCCGCGAGCTGGGTGCCGAGCCGGTGACGTACGGGGACGGCCTGGCGGAGCGGGTGCGTGAGCTGGTGCCCGCCGGCGTGTCGGCCGTGGCGGACTTCGTCGGCGGTCAGCTGGAGACGACCCTGGCCGTGCTCGCGGAGGGTGGCCGGCACGTCTCCATCACCGACCCGAGCGTGGGGCAGCACGGCGGGCACTGGATCTGGGTCCGCCCGGACGGCGCCAAGCTCGCCGAGCTGGCGGCGGCGGTCGACCGCGGCGCACTGACCGTGGAGGTCGCGCAGACCTTCCCGCTGGAGCGGGCGGGCGAGGCCTTCGACGCCAGCCGCACCGGCCACACCCGCGGCAAGCTGGTCCTCGTGCCGTAAGCCGTGAGGTGCGGCGGCTCGCGCCGCAGGGCCGCCGCACCTCGACGGCGGCGGCGCGTTCGGCGGCGCTCAGGCCGCCCGCTGCGAGGCGGCGGCCGACGGCCGCAGGTCGGCCAGGCGCAAGGGGTGTGCGGGCTCGTCCGGCAGGACGAGGCGCCGGGTGGCCGTCTGGTCGGGTCCGACGTGGAGGAGTTCCCCCGGCTCCATCAGCCGCCAGTGCGGGTTGTCGTCCATGCGTTCGCTGGCGATCACGGTCGACCGGGCGTGGACGAGGTCGCTCGAGTGGACGCGCATGCGCCCCGCCGTGCCGGCGTGGTCCAGGTGCCGGTTGCCGTGCTTTCCGCCGGCCCGGCGGTGGAGGACGTACAGGTCGTGGGTGTCGGGGTAGCGCAGCGCCCACAGCTGGTCGGCGGTGATGAGGACGATGTTGAGGGCGTAGACCGGCAGGTTCCCGGCCACCCAGCGGGCGGCGGCCTCGATCCCGGCGGTGACGTCGCCGCCGCGCGCCGCCGTCTCCCGAGTGATCAGGGCGAAGAAGCGCTCGGAGTCGGTGTCGCCCCTGACCAGGGAGCGGTCCGGTCCGAGGTGGTCGTCGAGCCGTTCGAGGCCCTCGATCACCCCGTTGTGGGCGAACAGCCGCCCGTCCTGCTCGAACGGGTGGGTGTTGACGCCCTCCAGGGCCCCGGTGGTGGCGAACCGGATGTGGGCCAGGAAGGTCGCCGACTCCACCGACGCGGCGTCCTCGGCGAAGGAGCGGTCCTGGAACGCGGCGATGGGGGCCTTGTGGACCTGCGGGGTCCCGTCGGGGGCGAAGTAGCCCAGTCCGGTGCCGTCGGGGTCACGGTGGCTCTGCTCGGTCAGGCTGTCGGGCGCTTTCAGCAGCCAGAACGTCGCGCGACTGCGCCGGGGCGCACTGCTCAGGCCGAACAAGCGGCACATGCGGGTCCTCCCTCTCGTCTGCCGACCGGCTCCCCCTCTGCCCATCATCGCTGCGGCAGGTCGGGCCGCAGGTCCGGTGGGTGGAAGCAGGCGGTGACGGTCTTGCCGTCCTTCTGCAGACGGGTGTGCCAATGGTCGGCGAGCGCGTCGACCAGCGCCAGACCCCGCCCGCCGGTGGCGTCGGGGGCCGCCGCGCGGGGGCGCGGGAGCCGACTGCTGTGGTCGTGGACGCTCAGGTGCAGGCAGCGTCCGTCCCAGGTCAGCACCAGCTCCGCGTCACTGCCGGCGTGGACGTGGGCGTTGGTGGTCAGTTCGGACACGGCCAGCACCACCGCGTCCGCGACCGCCGGGGCGTCCCGGTTCCAGCCGAGGGCGTCGAGATGCGCTCGCGCCCATGCCCGCCCGGCCCGTACCCCCGCGCCGAGCGGCAGTCGCCGAGCCCACCCCACCCCGCGGATCCTGGACATGCAGGCCTCCCTCCAGTTGGGTGCGGCCTGCGTCTGCCCGCATCCGGCGGCCGTATGCGGCGCAGGTCACACTCCGTCGGCTGGCGCTCGGTCAGGGTTCGGCACGAAACCGAGCGCACCCGGAACGGGACGGGCACGAAACCGGGCGCACACCGAACAGGGCAGGCCAGAAACCGGGCGGGCATGGAACCGGACCGGACGGGAAGGCGGTCGCCACGGAGCGCGCCGCAGGGGCGGCGCCGTGACGCGAGGAGAGACATGAGCGCCAGCAGGATCTGGGAGTTCCGTTCCGAGTCCGGCCACGTCTCGGGCACCGACCTGGTCGGCTTCCACGTCGAGGCCACCGACGGCCCCATCGGCAAGATCGACAAGCACTCCGAGGAGGTCGGCGACTCGTACCTGGTGGTCGACACCGGCCCGTGGATCTTCGGCAGCCGGGTCCTGCTGCCCGCCGGCACCGTCGCCCGCGTCGACCAGCACGACCGGAAGGTGTACGTCGACCGCACGAAGGACGAGATCAAGAACGGCCCCGGGTTCGACCCTGCCACCCACGGCACCGACGCCGGCTACCAGGAGCAGTACACCGCCTACTACGGCCCCTTCTACGTCGGCCCGTTCCTCTGACCGGCACGCGGGTCCGCCGCCGCACCGGCGGTACGGCCCGCGATCGTCCGGAAGCCTGACGCACTGCCCGTCCCCGGGCGGCCCGTGCCCCCGCGGCGGTTCGCCGCGGGGGCTTCGGCCGGGTGCGGCGGTCGTTCGGATCGCTCCTGCTTCTCGCCGCGTCGATCCCACCGCTAAGGAGTCATCTCATTTGGAGAGTCTGCGGTAGCAGATGACGGCCACGGCGATGCTGGCGAAGGCTGCGAAGTGCTCGCCCTTGCGTTCGTAG
>NZ_JBVHXY010000072.1:0-24631 GCF_055569215.1 Kitasatospora sp. NPDC029312
ACCCGGATCAGTCAGCGGAGCTAGATCATGTCAAGCGCCCAGCCGAGCGCGGAGTAGACCGCATTGTAGGCATTCCGGTTGAGTGCCCACGTAATTGGTCGGCGCATGTAGGTGAAGAGGTACTGCACCTCGAATCGGTATCTCTTCACCCACCAGAGTGCGCCCGATCCGCCCAGATCCCACGCTGCGTTCTGGAGGAAGATGGTCGCCGCCTGGTAGTAGCTCCAGCAGCGCCCCCAGCACTGGTAGGCGTACTGCCCGACCCAGACCAGCCCGGAGACGATGGCACTGCAGAGCCAGCCCACCGGGCCGCAGGCCCACCCGGCCGCCGAACTGAGTCCCTGGTCGAGCATCCAGACCATCGAGCCGCAGACCCAGCCACAGCCGCGCTTGCTCGACCGACCATCCAGGTCGACACGGTTGACCGGGTCGCCGTACGTGTAGTCGTAGGAGTTGGCGTTGGCATCGGGGACCGGGTCGATGGACAGGAAGCGCCCCAGCGCGGGGTTGTAGAGCCGGGCGCCCATCAGGATGTCGCCGGAGGGCGTCTCGCTGGAACGTTCCTTCGAGCCCAGCCAGCCGTACCGGGCCGTACTGGTACCGGAGAGCACGTTGCCGTACTCGTCGGCGGCCAGTACCCGCACGGGCGTGGTGGAGCTGCCGATCGGCAGAGCCATGGTGACGTCGTTGTGCAGGTTGGTGAGCTGCAGGATGACGTCGCCGTTGGCGGAGGAGTAGGTGGCACCCAGGTCACCGGCGACATCGCCGACCTGACGGGTGTACGCCCCGCTGGTGGTGTCCTCGACGGTCCAGGACGGCGAGTCGCCGGAACCGCTGTAGTGGTTGATCCTGGACGCGGTCTGCGACCAGGTCCCGGCGTTGCTGACCTCCGTGACGAATGCGCGGGCACGCCCGGTGGGGTCGAGCTGCCAGGTCGTGCGGTTGGTGCCGGCGACCTGCTGGTAGGCGAGGTCGTTGGTGTAGTACGCGGTGGTGGTGCCGTTGGCCTCGGCCGTGGTGCGGCCGAAAGCGTCGTACGTGTAGCCGGTGTCGATCAGGCGGTCGGCACTGTCGTAGCTGTGGCTGCCGGTGGTTCCGCCGCTGGTCGGGCAGGACGGCGTGGAACCGTCCAGGGTGGTCGTGCCGGTGGCGGTGTTCTGGCTGGTGCGGTTGGTGTCCTTGTCGAACCCGTAGGACCGCACCGTGCAGGACTTGGCCTGCCCCTGGATGACCGTCTCGGTCGTGGCGGTCAGCCGGCCCCTGGCATCGTAGCCGTAGGCGTCGTCCAGACCGAGGCCGCCGGAGGTGGACAGGGCGCGGGTGACGCGCTGTCCGGCGGCGGAGTAGCCGCCCTGGTCGGAGACCAGGATGTTGGCTGCCGAGTCGGTGTAGGAGCGGGCGGTGTGCTGGCCCGCCTCGTCGATCGTTTCGGCCAGGGTGACCGACCCGGGCAGTGTCTCGCTCACCGGGAGACCGTCGCCGTTGTAACCGACGCTGAAGGTGCCGGCGTTGGAGTCGGTCTTCGAGGTGAGCAGACCGCGCGGGTCCTTGGTGGTGTCGTAGGTGTAGGTGGTGGTGGACGGCGCCGAGTCGGTGACCTGGGTGGGCTGGTTCAGCGCGTTGTACTGGGTGTTGGTGGTGTTGCCGTCGGCGTCGGTGTAGCCGATCTGACGGCCGAGCTGGTCATAGGCCTGGGTGAGCTGCTTGCCGTCCGGGGTGGAGGTCGAAGCGGTCAGGCCGGTGGCCGGGTCATATCCGGTGGTGATGTTCTGGATCGGCTGGCCGAGGCCGCCGGACTGCGACACGACGGTCTTGCGGCCGGCCGCGTCGTAGCTGGTGGACGTGGTGCGAGTGGAACCGTTGCCGGTCTCCGTCACCGTTGCCGGGATCCCGTACATGTTGTACGTGGTCGTGGTGGTGAGCAGTTGGCTCGTGTTCGAGCCGCCGCCGGTGATCGCCCCGGCCGGCGTGGTCTGGCACGGCATGTCCGCCCATTCCGGGTGGCCGCCGCAGGGGGCCGAGCCGGTGGCCGTGTAGTAGCTGGTCGTGGTGGTACCCGCGTCCGACCCGTTGGAGGCCGGCTGCGTGCTGGAGGTGGTCTGGCCTGCCGCGTTGTAGGCGGTCACGGTGGTGAGCGCCAGACCCGCCGGGTCGATCACGGTCCTGACCGCCTTGCCGAGCGACCAGTCGTAGGACGTCTGCGTGGTGCGGGTGTCGGCGTCGGTGGCGTAGCCGCTGATGGCGGCGCCGGTCACCTCGCTGGTGGGCAGGCCGGCGGTCCTCGCCGAGCCGTCGGTCGGACGGTTCTCGTCGTAGGTGGTGTGTATGTGGGTACGGGCGTTGACCACCGTGCCCGCGCTGAGCGCGGCGGACGTGCCGGAGGCCGCGAGCGCGTGCTCGAGCGTGGTCTTGTGCAGCGGGCTGTAGGCGTCGGTCCGCAGCAGACCGGTGGCGTCGTACACGTTCTGCGTCGACAGCAGCGTGGCGCGCTGCGCGGTCGACATGGCGGCGATGCCGAGCGCGTTCAGCTCGCTGTTCGAGCTGTCGGCCAGGGCCAGTTCGCGGTTGGCCGCACTCAGCTGCCGGACGGTGTTGCCGAACGCGTCGGTCTCACTGGTGGCGATGTGCCCGCCGGGGGTGGCGGTGTTGACCTGTCGGCCGGTCACGTCCAGGTAGTAGACGGTGGCGCGGCCGTACGAGCCCGAGGTCAGGTGGCCCGCGCCGGTGTTGGACGAGGGCACCTGGTCGGCCGGGAAGACGGCGGTGGCGTCGGTCGGCACGTCGGTCTGCGCCCAGCCGGCGACGTCCGGGGTGCCCATGCCGTATGGACCGCCGGCTGCCGTGGTGAGCGGGACGCCGTAGACCACGGTGCGGGGTCAGGGTGGCCCGTGACACGTTCAGCAGTCGTCCGGCGTTGGTGTCCCCTCCGGTACCCGCGGTGCCGTAAGCGAAGTTCCACGCCAGCTGGCCGGGCGGGGTGAGGGAGGTGACCCGGCCCGCCGCGTCGTAGCCGTACGAGGTGACCAGGTTCGGGGTGATCCGAGGGTCCCAGACGGTGCGGAGCTGTCCGGAGCTGTCGTAGCCGTACTGCATGACCACCGTGGCGCTCTCGTTGCCCGTGGCCGGGTCGGTCGCCCACAGCGTCACCTTGTTGACCTGGCCGGCGTAGTCGCCGAAGGTGCTGCCGCTCGCGGTGGTGGTGCTGGCGTAGCCGAGCTCCAGCACGCGGCAGCCCACGACCGGAGTGGCCGGGGTCAGGCAGGAGGTGGCCAGGTTGGCGACGGCCGAGGTCGGGGCCGCCATCCGGCCCAGTCGCGCCGAGGTGGTGCCGCCGCTGGTGACCGTGTCGAACCGGTACTGGGTGGCGTTGCCGGAACCGGCCGGAGAGGTCGAGGCGACGGTCCAGGCACCGGCGGTGGTGCCGGAGCTCGCGAACACGGTGACCGTGCCGATGGTGTCGGTCAGCGTGTACTGGTTGGCCGTGCCGTTGTAGCTGAGCGTGTACTGCGCCGCTCCGGGCTCGGACTTCCAGCTGCCGTCGGCGTTCTTGGTGAACGCGACCTCGGTGCCGTTGGCCAGGACGAGCTGGACGGCCGTGGAGGTGACCGGGCGGATCTCGGTGTAGGCGGTCGACGCCTGGCCGGAGATGCCCCCGAAGGCCCACTGCGGGCCGAACGGCGCGACCTGACCGGCGGCGGCGCCGCTGCTCGGGTTCCGCGAGGAGGCCGTGCGGGTCAGCACCAGGCCGAGGGCCGCGCTGTCGGTGGCCGTCAGCTGCAGGTCACCGGTGGACAGGTTGAGCGTGCCGGGGCCGACCGGGGTTGTGGCCGCGGCGGAGAACTTGCGGTCCAGGGTCGCGCTGACCGACGACGAGTCGTACGGCGTGGTGGCGGTGGTGAACTCGCCGCGGATCTGGACCATGCCGTCGTCGCCCAGTGTGTTGGCGGCGTCCCAGACGAGGGCGGGCGAGCTGCCGTTGCCCATCGTCACCGGCCAGCCGGCCAGCGGGCTGCCACCGGAGGTGACGTCGCCCGGCGGGATGTCGGCCCAGGCGTCCGAATCGGCGCGACGGTACTGGAACTTGACAGCGGTCGAGCTCGTCGGCCCGGCCGCGGTCAGGGTGAAGCGGCGTGAGGTCCTCTCACCGAGGACGGGCGAGGTGACCGCGCCGCCACCGGCGTTGAAGGAGTACGTCACCGGGTCCGAGAGGCTGCCGGCGAGGTTGCGGGTGAACACGGTGAGGGTGTGCGGGCCGTCGGTGGCCGGGGTGACCGCGAGGGACACCGCGGAGCCGGTGGTGGCCACCGTGGTCTGGGTGCCGGCGTCCAGCTGCCAGACGATGCCGGCCGTGTCCGTGCCGCCGGCGGGCGGGGTCACGGTGACGGTGCCGGTGCGGCCGGCGCCGAGCGCCCAGCCGCCGGACGGGTAGTCCGTGGAGGTGACGGTCGGGGTGGCGGGCGTGGTGGTCTTCACCGTGAAGACCAGCCCGCTGGGCACGGTCTGGCGCGACCACAGCGATCCGTCGTAGCCCCAGGGCCACGCGGTGTACTGGTGGCCGTCGACCAGCTTGCCGGCGGGCACCGTCGCACTGGAGACACCGCCCGACGCCGTCCAGGAGCCACTGAGGTTGGAGATGACCTGGGTGTTGCCGCCGCCCGTGGTGTCGTAAACGTTCCACTGCGCCATCACGTTGCCGCCGTCGGCGTCCGTGACGGTCGACTGCAGCTGCGGCGTCGCCGTGTTCGTGTACAGCGTGGTGGTCGACCCCGACACCGAGGAGACGCCCGGCGAGACCGCCGGGGCGGAGCTCATCGGGTAAGAGTTGTACGTCACCGACAGGTACGGCACGTTGCTGCCGTTGTTGGCCGAGTAGAACCGCTTCCAGCTGTCGGAGTCGGTCTCGTTGCTCGCCCGCAGGCCGATGTTGGCGTAGTCGTAGCCGTGGTCACCGGCGTACTGCAGGAACGAACTGGGATCGATGGACACCCAGCCCGGCGCGATCGAGCCGCCACAGTTGGACGGGTAGCCCTTGGTCTGCGTGGTGGTGGCGTACTTCGTCGTCCACGACGGCTGGTTGGTCCACACCGTGGAGGTGTCCGCCGCGTTGGTCTGCCACAACTCCCACGAGTTCTGGGCGCAGTTGGCCGACCAGTACTCGTACAGGTTGAGCGAGGAGGAGAGGATCTTGGTGTTGGCCAGCTGCTGCACCGGGAACTGCAGGAACGACCGCGCGACGTCGCCGCCGGCGTTGTAGGTGCCGAGCTTGAGGTCGGTGGAGGTGTACTGCGGGGTGGTGTAGCTGATCTGCGCGAAGGTGTCCAGCACCGTCGACAGGCTGACGGACGGGTCGACGGTGACCGGGTACGTGGTCGCCGGGTCTGCCAGGAACTTCTCGTCCGGGGTCAGGGTGAGGTTCACCGTGTCCCCGGACTGCGTCATCGTCATCGCCACCGGAGCCTTGTGCGGGTGCTCCAACGACTTGGCGTCGAGCGTGGCATCCCACATGAACGGCGCCGGGATACTGCCCGCCGGCTTGCCGTTGGCGTCGGTGAAGGCGACCGTGCCGTCCGGGGCCTGCTTGGCCGTCAGGCCCTTCGCCGTCACCGGGATCGTCACCCGGTAGCCCGCGGCCGGGCGCGACTTGAGGAGCACGCTCTGCTCGAAGCCGTTGCGGGTGGCCTGCACGGACACGTCCGTGCCCGGGGTGACGTCGGTGTAGGTCGCGGTGTCGCCCTTGAGGGTCGGCTTGGGCAGATCGCCCAGCCAGCCGATGGAGACCTGGCGGTCACCGTCGCCCTGCGCGGCGAGGGTGACGTTGTGGCCGCCGCCGGCCAGCTTCAGGCCCCGCACCTGCCCCTTCGGCGCCACGGAGTGGTCCGGTGCCTCCTGCAGCGAGGTGTCCACGTCGACCCACTGGCCGTCGCGCTTGAAGCGGAAGGGCAGCGCGTACGAGTCGGTCGTGAGCGTCCCGTCCGGGTTCGCCCACGTCTTGGTCTGCTCGGTGCCCCGGTCGAGCACCTCGACCTTGGCCTTACGCAGTCGGGCCGTGGCGATCGCTGACGGCACGTCGGGTGCCGTCAGCGGCCCCGCCGGCTGCTTGCTCTGGCTGGACGCGCCCTTGTCGCTCTTGGGACCGACGGCCACGGCCTGGCCGGTGACGGCGAGCGTCACCGCCGTCTCCGCGGCCAGGACCAGTGCCACGACAGCGGCCGTCCTCGCGATCCGGCGCCGCGGGGCGCCGCCGGAAGAGCCGCCGGGCGAGCGGCCCGATCTTGGCTTCATGCAGGTTCTCCTTGATTCGCATCCCGGATGATCACCCGGGATGGTGGAAGAACCTAGATCCTTCGGCGCAGCGCGAGAACCACCTTGAAACCTGCTCTGACGTGCGACGATTCGCCGACGCTGCATCAGAAAATGATCTGATCTCAAACGATCTAGCCGCCGCAATGAGCTGACAGTCACGCAGCGTGACCACACCTCATCTGCCGGATGCGGTCGCTGCTTTATGGTGACTTGAACGTCATCAGATCGATATGCCCGCAGCGCAACCGGCATGACGGCCAATCGCCCAACCGCGGATGCCTGGGTGTGTCAGCGGTGTCGCTTCTGCACCCTTCTCGAACGCGCCTGCCTCCCCGCGCTACCGACGACCACCAGGCCGTCCGGACCCCTGACCCGCCTCCTCGACCCCAGCCGCACTGCGCCAGGTCACGGCCTGGTCGGAGCACACCCCCGTCGGCGCACCTCCCACTGCGCAGCACCGAGCAGTCGGCCCCCGTTACCTTCTTCGTGGCCCTGAAACGGGGCTCCTGGCCTCCGGGCCCGGCATGACTGTTGCCCCCTGTCGATCGCATGACAATGCCGTTGCTTTTGGGGTTGCCAGCTGGTTGAGCCGGTGTGCTGATATCCCGTCTGGAGCGGCTAGGGCTGGGTGTCCTGAACCGGTCGTGCCCGCCCGAGCTGGTGGACCGGGTGATCGATGACGTCGGCTGCTCGGAGAAGCGTCGTCGTCTGCTATCCGCCCGGTTCACGGTCTACTTCATCCTGGCGATGTGCCTGTTCCCACAGGCCGACTACCTGGAGGTCCTGCGCCTGGTGAAGGCCGGTGACCGCGGGCTGCGATCGTGGACCGGGGTCAACAAGTCCTCGCTGACCCGGGCCCGGCAGCGGCTCGGATGGACCGTGATGCGGGAGCTGTTCCGAGCAGTGGCCCGGCCCCTGGGCGATAGCGCAGAGCTGTTCCGCGGCCTGCGTGTGCTGGCCCTGGACGGGACCCTGCTGGCCGTGCCCGACTCGGTGGCCAACGACGATGCCTTCGGGAAGTCCGGCTCTCAGCGCAGTCCTATGGGATATCCCCAGGCCAGGGTGGTCGCCGTCGCGGAATGCTCCTCCCACGCCGTGCTCGACGCGGTCATCGGCGGGTTCAACGAATCCGAACGCATCGTCTCCGACGCCGTGGATGCCCATCTGGGGGAGGGCACGTTGCTGCTGGCCGATCGCGGCCTATGGGGCTTGGCCCGGTGGCACCGCCTGCGGGAGCGGGGCACGCACCTGCTGTGGCGGATCGAGCGGCGCAAGGCCCGCCGGGTCCAGGACGTCCTGCCCGACGGCAGCTACCTGGCCCGGATCGAGGCGAACAAGCACAGCAAGGCCGCCGGCACCATCAAGGCCCCGCCTGCACTGGTCCGGGTGATCGAGTACCGCATCGACGGCCAGGCTGACATCGTCCGGCTGATCACCAGCCTGACCGACCACAAGAGGTACCCGGCCGCAGAGCTTGCCGCCCTCTATGCCCGGCGCTGGGAGATCGAGCTGGTCTTCGACGAGATCAAGACCCATCAGCGCGGCCGACCTGTCCTGAGATCACAGACACCGGATGGGGTAAGGCAGGAGATCTACGCGCACCTGGTCGTGCACCACGCCACCCGCGATCTTCTGCACGAGGCCGCTGGGCTGCACCACAGCACCGCCGAGCGGACCTCATTCACCCGGGCCCTGCACGTCGTCCGCCGCACGGTGATCTCACCGAGCGGCTTTTCCCCCCTCCGCCCGCCGGCGTGACCGGCGACTCGGACTCGCCGAGATCGGCAACACCCTGCTGCCCCGCCGCCGGCATCGCGACTGCCCCCGGAGAATCCGGTCATGCATCACCCCGTACGGCAGCAAAGCCCCCAACGAGCCCGCAAGCCAACGTCGTTCACCAGTGGTCGTCACACTCAACCACCGATGGCACGACCACTAACGCAACGGCATTGGATCGCATGACCTGGGGGGTGGTGTCACCGGGCCCGGAGCACCGTGTGACCGCTGATGAGAGGCCTGACCGGCACCCGGCCGAGCGCAACGCCCGGCCACTGACAGGTGCCGGGTCTGCGCAACGTGGATGCGCGCGAACGGTGCCGACGGGCGAGGCCGGGACGATGAACGACCCTTGGGGGGTTCGGTGTTCGACACGAGTGACATCGCGGTCTTCCTCGGCCTGGACGTCGGCAAGGGCGACCACCACGGCCACGGCCTCACCGCCGCCGGGAAGACCGTCTTCGACAAGCGACTGCCCAACAGCGAACCGAAACTTCGGGCCGTCTTCGACAAGCTCACCACCAAGTTCGGCCGCGTCCTGGTCATCGTCGACCAGCCGGCCTCGATCGGCGTCCTACCGCTCGCCGTGGCCCGCGACACCGGCTGCGAAGTCGCCTACCTGCCCGGCCTGGCCATGCGCCGCATCGCCGACTTCTACCCCGGCGAAGCCAAGACCGACGCCCGCGACCCCACCCGCTGCGAGTGCACCGGCGGCGCGCGGACACCCGGCCCGCCGATGTTCCGCCGTTCGGCCATCCGGACACCGCGGCGACCTCTCCCCCGAGCACCTGGTCCACGGCGGTCGCTGAGGACCGCTAACCCGGGCCGCGGCACACGACCAGACCACTGCCATGCCCCGCCAGGCCTTGTGTCCGGCCTCTGGGAATCTGCGATCTTGACTGGCAGGATGACCCGATGGACGACGACACCGCCCCCGACCGGGCCGACCAGGTCCGTCTCTATCTCGAAACCCTGCGATGCCGCATGGACCCCGACCAGTTCCGGATCCTCGGCCAGCTCATCCGCGGCGCGATCGACACGCTCGCGTCGCCCGGCGGAGCGGGATGTATCGACATCGACGACGACGACCAGGTGCACCTCAACCCCGGGGTCACGAACGAGCTCATCGCCGTCATGGCCATCCTCGCCACCGGCAGAATGGATCACCACATCGTCGACCTCGACAACGGCTCCACCACCGCGATGGACCCCGCAGCCGCCACCGACGAGGACGCGGTCCAGCGGATGCGGGACTGGGCCGCCCGCCGGCACACCGAGAGCGAGCGCACCGAAGCAGTCCTGCGCGGCATCGAGGACGCCTCGAAAGACTGACGATCTCGCCAGCCCACATCAGGCGGCTCCGCGACGACCGGCCGCGCGCACCCTGTCCGACCTGACGTCGGACGAGCGCCACGTCCTGAGCAGCGCCTTCCTGCTGGACGCCTTCGACCTCGACCTGGCCACGACCTGTTCCAAGGCCAGGCGGGAGCAGAGCCAGCGGACGCGGCAATCTCGCTGGCCTCTTCCTCGGCTATCGCGAGGAAGAGGCGTCAGTCGGGCCGACCGCTTGCCCGCCGGTGCTGACCTGCATAGATGCACCCCGCCAGAGAAACCCCTTGCAACGTCCGGTGCAACGCTTGGTGCAACCTCCCGACCCACTGGTCACGCAACGGTCCAGCACCCTTTCGAAGCAACCCCGCGCCGGACCGTCAGAGGTTCTGCAGGTAAGCGGTGCGGACGGTGAGGGCGGCCTGCTCGGGGGTGTCGTGGAGCATCGCTTCTTGCGTGGCCTGATCACCGATGAAGTAGTTCTCACACACCGCCACCCACCGGTCGTCGAGACCGGGCAGGCCACGCTCGACCCAGCCGACCTGATGCCTCTCGCCCGTCAGAGGTAGACGTCGGGGTTGACCGTCCGCCCGACCAGGGCCCACCAGTCACCGAACCGCTCTGCATCGAGGGCGATGCGCACGTCGCTCGGCGGCAGTCGGCGGTGCATCGGGTCGGCCGGGACAGGAACCTCGACGGGCGGTCGCTGCGGTGCGCGCCGGGGCGCTGTCTGCTGGTGGGCGAGGTGCTGGTCAACGAGATCGCGCAGCCGCTCGCCGCCGGGCGGGGTTTCCCCCCGGGGAACAACGGGCGCCGTGGCGGCGGGTCGCGTGGAGGGCGCCGTTTCGCCGCGGGGGGAAACAGGGTTCGGCGGGGGCTTCGGCGGGTTCTGGCCGGTCTCCGCCAGCCGGGGAGGAGTTTCACCCCGCGGAGCAGCCGATGCCGGCCGGTCCTCGAGAGCGGCTGGATCCCGGACGGGTGCGGCCGCCTGCACGGGCCCACCGGCGGCGGGAGCGTCGCCCGACAGGGCCTCCGTTTCACCCCGGGGGGAAACGGAGGGCTCCGGGGCGGCGGTGCCTTTCGAGGCTGCGGGCTGGGTGGGGTGGGCGTTGAGCATCTGCTCCGCGAGCTCGCGGTGGCGCAGGGTCAGGGCGTAGGTGGCGTGGAGGAGGTCGGTCAGGGCCTGGCGGGCGAGGCCGGGGTCGCCGTGACGGGCGGCGCGGTCGAGTTGGAACAGGAACACCTTGTCCTGGCGGCGCAGCTTGTCGCCGAACCCCATGAGCTCGTCCGCCTCGGGGCTGAGTAGATCGTCGGGCAGTGGAGTTTCACCCCGGGGGTTTTCGGCGGCCGCGCCGAGTGCCTGTTCCCGCTTCTCCTTCTCTCGGGCGCGGTCCGCCTTGGACGAGCACGCCTTCGAGCAGTACTTCCGCGGGCGGCCCGTGGCGCTGGGCTCCATCTCCTTGCCGCACACCGTGCAGGTCGGCGCGCCGAACAGCATCGGCTCAGCCGCCGCCTTTACCCCCGGGAGAAAGTCATGATCGGGATGCTAGTCGAGCGCCACACAGCCTTTCGCCCCGGGGGTAAAACGCGGCTCCACGGCCAGCGGCGCGGGGACCTCGTGCGACAGCGACAGCTACTTTGCGAGTCCGAGCCGCATCTTGCGAGCCGCTGGGGTTGCCCGCCCTGACCTTGCTGGTTCATCGACGGCGAGGAGCTTCGGCGTCTGAGACTCGCACGCTACCGATCGCAGAGGCTCGCAGGCTACAACTCGCAGAAGATCCGCGACCTGGCTTCAGGTCTGCGGCTCGCAAGGTCCCGGTCGCAGTCACACTCGCAGCAGCGCCGCACTCCACCCGTGACCGGTCGGCGCAACCGACCTCTCGCGCTCGACGCCCCGGACGGAGAGGCCGGCTGACCGGCGGCCGGTCGAGGTGGCGGCGGGGTGCCGGAGCTGACCGCCCGTGCGATTGAGCGGGGCGCGCGGGCCTGGTGAGCCCGGGGCAAGCCGGGGCTTGCCCGCTCCGCGCTGCGGCTTGCCCAGGCTTGCCCAATCGCGAGGGCAAGCCTTCGATCTGCGCTTTCGAGCGCTGGGCAAGCCTTCGGGCAGGCCGTTCTGAGGATGGTTCATGGCATCAGTCCGAACGGAGAGGTGCCATGACCGCAACGTCTTCTGTCCCCGGGATCTTTGCCCGCCTTGACGCCGACTGGGCGCTTGTGTGCGCGGACGGTTCTGTCCGCGCCGCGGTGAGGAGCTGGCTGGAGGCTGACCGACTCGCTCCTGTCGTGGCCGCGGCCGCCGGAGCGTGGGAGGCGGACCTGGGCCCCGGCCAGGTTCTCGCCGCTCTCCGCCCGGCAGGGGAGCACGGGCTCGGTGACGACCTGTCCGACATGATGCTGCGCGCTCTGCTGCGGCGTGCGTGCGGCGCTGACGCCTCGGCCGCGCTCGCCGCGCGGATCGTGCTGCAGGCGATGGTGCCGGCCGCGGTACGCCTGACTCGAAGCCAGGTGCGCCCCTTCGGTGGCCGTTCCTTCGAGGACGTCGCCCAGGTGGTCGTCGCCGCGCTGTACGAGACCGTGGTCGCGGGCCGCGTCCATACCCGTCCTGGCCGGCCCGCGGCGAACCTCATGCTCGACACGCTGCGACTCGCGTGCCGCGAGGTCGGTTCCGACCGCGAGTCGCTCGGCGCCGGCGAGGCCGCGGTCGAGGCCCGGGACGATGCCGGCTGCAGCCCGTTCGACCACGCATGCGCGTCGATCGTGACCTCGGCCGCCGCGGCCGCGGGTCTCGTCACCGAGGAGGAGGTGGACCGGGGCCGTCTGGAACTGCTGGAGCTCCTCGTCGACGCCATCGACTCCGGCGTGCTGTCCCCGGCCGACGGGCGCGCCATCGCCTGGCACTACACCGCCGCTCCTGTTCCGGACGCCCGGGCCGCCGCCCTCGTCGGCACCACCCCCGGGGCGTGGCAGCGCCGCCGCTCGCGCGCGGTGCACGCCCTGCGGGCCTCTCTGCACCCCGTCGCCTGACTCCGGCTCATCCCGCCTCCTGGAGGTCACCCATGTCCCTATTTCCGATGCCCGCTGTCGCCGTCGGGCTCGATGACTCCACTCGTCTGCTCCTGCTCGGCACTGCCTGCTACCTCGCGATCGGCGCGGTCTACCTTGCGCTCACCGGGATCAGCGGCGGTATCCGCCGGCGCGAGATCGGCACCGGCCCCGGCGCCGCCGTGGCCGCCGCCCTGGTCTGGGGCGTGGTGGTGGCACTGTGGCCGGCTCCTCTCGTGGCGCGCACGGTGCGCGCGCTGCACCGCCCGGCCGACGGGGTGGCCGTGATGACCACCTGGCGGCGTCGCCCGTCCCCGCCTGATCGGCCGCTGGCCGCCGCTCCCCCGCTGCCTTGGCCGGCGCCGCCGTACTGGTACCGCCAGCGGTATGAGACGGTGCGCGGCACTCTCACGCGGCAGGGGCCGGTCGCCGCTGTGCAGGAGGCGACGAACCTGGTCACCGACTGCGTGCTCCTGCTCGGCGGCCACCACACCTGGACGCTCGAGGCCTGGGAGCTGCTCGCCCACGTGGCCGCCGACGCCGGCCGTCGCTGCGACAGCGTCTACCACCCCTTTCTTCCCGCCCCCGGACGGCAGTCGGCCGTCCCGGTGGCCTGCTGACTCGGAGACGACGATGACCACATCCCACGGCGCCGGACCGGTCGGCCTCGACACCGACGAGGAGCGTGTCGTCCGCGCCCAGCGGCTGCTGATCGGGCTCGGCGCCGCTCTGGTCCACCGCCCCTTCGACACCGATGTCCACGACCGTCTGCGCAGCTTCCTCGCCGACGACGCCGCCGCGGTCCTGGCCTCGCTGCGTCTGCTGCGCCAGCGTCCTGAGGCCGAATTGCGGCGGCGGGTCGCCGAGCTGTGCGGCGACCACATCCGCCTCGCAGGAGGCCGGTCGTGAGGTTCCTGACGAAGCCCGGCCCCGCCCGCCCCGGCGGGACGGCAGAGGCGCCCGAGGACCAGGGCGCGGAGGCCGGCGGCTGGTCGGTCGCGGCGCAGGCGAACACGGCGGCCCTCATCCGGTGGGCCGCCTGGGCTCTGCTGCTCCTGGGCCCGGTGCTCGGCGCCGCGGCCTGGTACAAGATGCCCGGACCGGCCTCGGCACTGCGCCCGCAGGCCGCTGCCGGCCAGCCCGCCGCGGGCTCCCAGGGGGCTGCCGGGTTCGCCCAGCTGTTCGTCGCCGCGTTCATTTCGGCGGGCGACGGCGACCAGGCCAAGCTCGCCGCCTACTACCCAGGCGCCACGGGACTGCGGCTCGAAGGGGCGCCCGGGCGGCGCCGCGGTGAGCAGCTGGCGGTGGTGCGGTTGCGGCAGACGGATCGGGATGTGTGGGCGGTGACGGTGGCCGCCCGCATCTCCGCTCCCGCAGGTGCGGCGCCGCCGCCGTCGCCACCTGCTGGCGACGGGCGGCGGGACCCGCAGGGGGAAGCGGCCGCGGCTTCGGCCGGGGCGGTGCACTACTTCCAGGTGCCGGTGGCGACGGCGTCCGCGGGTGGCGGGGCGATGGGGTACGTGGCGTTGGCGATGCCGGCGGAGGTGTCGGCGCCGCCGCGGGCGCAGGTGCCGTCGACGGTGTACGGGCCGGCGCGGCCCGCGCTGCCGGGGGATGCGCTCACGCAGGCGGTGGCGGCGTTCTTGGCGTCGTATCTGACCGGTTCGGGAGAGCTGGACCGGTATCTGGCACCGGGGGTGCGGTTGGCGGCGGTCAGTCCGGCGCCGTACGTCTCGGTCGCGGTCGACCAGCTGGCGGTGGAGGGCGAGCGCGGCGGCGAGGCGCCCTCTTCGGTGCCGGCCGACGGTGCGCGGGTGCGGCTGCTGGCCGTGGTGCGGGCGGCCGGGCACGACGGGGTGCGGATCCCGCTGACGTACGCGCTGACGGTCAGTTCCCGGGCGGGGCGGTGGGAGATCGCCTCGCTGGACGGTGCCCCCACCGAGGCGCAATCCGGGCCGGATGCCGGGTCCTCCGCTCCCGCCTCGCCCTGACCCTCTCCCTCCCCTTTCCTCTCTCACCTCCCCTCCCCTTTCCTCTCTCACCTCCCCTCCCCTTTCCTCTCTCACCTCCCCTCCTCTTCTTCCAGGAGTTCGTCATGCACGAGGTTGTTCTCGCCGGCGGGTGGATCTCCACCGGTACCGGCATCGGCAACGACATCAAGGGCTTGATCTTCGGCGTGGGCATTCCGGTGCTGTGCGGCCTGTTCGTCCTGGTCGTCGGCTGGAAGACGAAGGCGCCCGGGCCGACGATCATGGCCGTCATCATGGCGGCGATCGTGTGGGGGCTGTCGGCCAACATGGACGTCCTCAAGGACAAGGCGACCGACGACATCACCCACTACGACAGCACCTCGACGGTCCAGAAGAGCGACCGGTGAGCGCCGGGCCGCAGGACGAGGACGTCCTGGTCGGGCGCTGTTACACCCGGGCGCGGCGCTCCCCCGTCCTCGTGGGGGTGGTGCCTGGCGGCGGGGGGCGCAGCCTGCGGCTGGTGGGCGGGCCGTACACGGTCACGCAGCTGGGGGCGATGGTCGTCTGCGTCGTGGTGCTGGTGCTGGCGCGGCCGGTGTGGGGCGGGCACGGCCTGGTGGACCTGGTGGTGCTGGCTGGTGTGCCGTTCGGTGTGGCGTTCGGGCTGCGGCATCTGCACGTCGACGGCCGGAACCCGGCCGCGGCTGCGGCCAGTGTCGTGATGCTGCTCGCCGCTCCCCGGGCCGGGCGGCTGCGAGGTCGCCCGCTGCGGCCGGCCCGGGCCTCGGTCACCGGTGCCTCGGTCACCTTGGGCACGGGTCCCGGGCCGCTCTCGCCCGGCACCGCGTCGCTCGGGGACGTGCCTGCGGTCGGCCCCGCCGAGGCCGGTCGCGCTGTGCCTTCTGGACCTGTCGCTCCGGTCGAGGCGCCTGTCGTCTCCGGGGTGCAGGCCGTCCTTGCCCGTCGCGCATCGTTGGGGGACTGAACCGTGGACCGACTGCCGATCCGTCACATCGCCGGGAACGTGGTGTGGACGACGCACGGCGCGTGCTGGGCGGTGTGGCGGGTGGAGGCCACGAACTACACGTACGCCCCGGCCTCGGCGAAGCGGGCGCGCCTGGCGGCGATCGAGGCGCTGCTCAAGGGCCTGGTGGGCGAGCCGATGCTGTTGAGCCTGTGCCCGCAGGTGGATCCCGTCGCGGTGGTGCGCGCGATGGTGGAGGACGTCGACCTGGACGCGAGCCCGCGCTTCGAGCAGTTGGGCCATGCGGTGCTGGACCAGCTCGGGCAGATGGAGCTGACGGGCCGCACCGACTGGCTCGCCGTCCCGCTGCCCGCGTCCTCGCCCGCGGACGCCGCGGGATCGGTGTTCTCGGCGGCGCGGGCGGAGTTCGCGCTCCAGCTCGGACTGGTGCCCGCGGCCGTGACCGCGCGGGAGAGCGAGCGGCGCCTGGCCCAGGCCCGGCGGATGCAGGCCCAGTGGCCGGCCGGGGTGGCGATGCGGGCCGCCAGTGAGGCGGAGATCCTGTGGATCTACGGGCACAGCATCCGGCGCGGCCTGGTGGAGCCGTTGCTGCCGGACGGCAGCGAGCCGCGGTTGCGTGGGCGCGGGCGCGGGATCGCCGCGCTGGAGGACGTGGTGCTGGCCGAGGGCAGCGCCGCCGACGGCACGGTGGCGGCGAACCCGTTCGCGCGCCGCTTCCTGCGGGCGTCCAGCGAATGGGGGGACTCCTACCAGGCGCTGCTGGCCCTGGCTCAGATGCCGGAGGCGTTCACGCTGCCGGGGTCGGCCTACCTGCAGCAGTTGGACGACGGCGTCGGCTTCCCGGTGGACTGGGCGGCGCGCCTGGTCGTGGTGCCCGGCCGCAAGGCGGAGGCACGAGTCCGCAAGCGTGCCCGCCACCTTCGGGCCCAGGCCGCCGAGTACGCGGGCGATCCTGCCGGGCCGCCTCCGCTGGTGGAGCGCAACTCCGCGGACAACGACGAGTACCACGAGCGGCTGACCTCCTCCCCGCAGGAGGTGGAGATCCGGGCGATGGTCACGCTGGCGGTGTGGGGGGCCAGCGCCCAGGAGGCGCAGGAGCGCGCGGCCGCCCTGGCGAGCGATTTCGGCGGCGACGAGTACACCTTCGCCCGGCCGGTGGGCGGGCAGCTCGATCTGTGGCGCTCGATGCTGCCGGGCTGCCGCACGCCACGGGTGATGGCCGGCTACGCGCAGATCCTGCTGGCGCGGGACTTCGCGATGGCGATGCCCTGGTGCGGGTCCCGTCTCGGTGACGAGCGCGGCGGCCTGTTCGGGGTTCAGATCGCCGCGGGCGGGGCCCGGCCGGTGCTGCTGGACTCCGCGCGGGGGCCGCGCGAGAACGCCTCCGCGTCGATGGCGTTCCTCGGTGAACTCGGCGCCGGAAAGAGCGTGGCCATGAAGGCCGCCACCTTCAACGTCCTCGCGCGCGGGCGCCTGACCGGGCGGCCCGGCTCGCGCGGCCGCGCGGTGATCGTGGACCGAACGCGGGACGAGGAGTGGGTGCGCTTCGCCCGCGCGTGCCCGGGCACGACCCAGGTCATCCGCATCGACCAGGGCGCGGAGGTGAGCCTGGATCCGCTGCGGTTGTTCGCCGGGGAGAGTCCGAGGACCGCTGCCCGGTTCTGCGAGTCCTTCCTGACTCTGCTGCTGGGGGTGCGGCCGATGGACTTGGAGGGCGTGGCGCTGTCGGAGGCGGTGCAGGCCGTCTTGGAGCGTCCGGATCCGTCGATGCGCAAGCTGGCCGACGAGCTCGCATCCCGCGGGGCCGGTGACGAGGCGGCGCGTGCCCTGGCCCGCAAGCTGGCCGCGGTCGCCCGCAAGGACCTCGCCGCCGTGGTCTTCGACGAGCACCTGCCGGTGGTCGACACCCGGGGCGCCGACAGCGTCGTCTTCGCGGTCAACGCCCTGCAGCTGCCGAAGAAGGCGGAGCTGGCCAGCGACCACCGCATCGAGCGCCTGGAGTTCGAGAAGGTCCTCGGCCGGGCGGTGATGTACCTGATCGCCGCGGTGGCTCGCGGGACCGTGCTGGAGAGCAGGGACGAGTTCGGCGTCGTGGTCTTCGACGAATGCTGGTGGCTGACCAGCAGCGACGAAGGACTGGAGCTGCTGCTGGAGATGCTGCGCGACGGCCGCAAACGCAACGCGGCCGCATTCCTCGGCAGCCATGACGCCGACGACATCGGCCCCGCCGACAACGAGAAGGGCACCGTCGTGCGCGGCCTGATCCCGCACCGGCTGCTGTTCCGCCAGACCTCCCGGCACCTAGCCGCGCGCGGCCTGGCCTTCCTGGGCCTGGAGAGTGCCGACCCGGTGCTGCTGGACCTGGTCACCGGCGACCTGTCACCGATCGACCTGCCCGAGGAAGAGAAGACGGCCCGCGCCGGCGAGTGCCTGTACCGGGATCTGGCCGGACGGGTGGGCCGGATGAAGGTGCTGATCCCGTTCGACGCCGACGTCGCGCAGGCGATCCACACCACTCCGGGCCGGGACGCCGTGTTCGGGAGGGCCGCCTGATGCGCGCGTGGCTTCGCCGCCTGCGGCTGCTGGGCA
Organism: Kitasatospora sp. NPDC029312; assembly: GCF_055569215.1. Lineage (NCBI taxonomy): Bacteria > Bacillati > Actinomycetota > Actinomycetes > Kitasatosporales > Streptomycetaceae > Kitasatospora > Kitasatospora sp. NPDC029312. The sequence goes on from NZ_JBVHXY010000072.1 coordinate 17,995, forward strand.
CGGCCCGGATGCGTACGGCTCTGGTGGTGGCCGCGCTCGCGGCCACCGCCCTCACGCTGTTCACCTCCCTTCCCGCCTGGGCCGATCCCTCCCCCACGCCGGCTCCGTCGCCGCCCGCCGCCGACCAGGTGCCCCTGCCGGATTCGATGCAGTGGCTCCAGGACGTCCTGCGCGAGCAGAGCGAGAAGGTCTCCCCGGCCGAGCAGGAGGCCCGCCTGGCGAAGGAGACGGAGGAGCTGCGCAAGCTGCTGCCCGACGAGGGCGGCCTGCTGGCGGCGTTCAACGTCACCGACCGCGTCGGCCTGCCGATCTCCGCCTACACCGTCCGCGGCGACACCGGCGGCCTGCTCGACTGGGACCTGGGCATCGAGAACCTGCTGACCGAGTTCTTCTTCACGCTCACCAAGTGGATGATCGCGTTCTGCTGCTGGCTGATCGCCTGGGCACTGTCCTTCGGCCTGGCGAAGCTGCTGCTGAAACCGGCCCTGTCGGTCGCCGGCTCCCTGCACGCGCGGGTCATCGTCGAGATGGGCCTGCCCTCGCTGTTCCTCGCGGTGTGCGCGCTGATCTGCGCCGCGCGGATCTTCTTCGGCAACCGGGCCCGGGGCTGGGGCGACGCGGCCGTGTCCATCCTGCTGGCCGCGCTGACCACCACCCTGCTCGCCTCGCCCCCGCAGACCCTGCTGGGCGAGGACCACGGAGCCATCGCCGCCGCCCGCGGCATGTCCCTGGAAATCGCCGGCATCATCCTCCAGGCCGATCCCAACGCTCCGCGCCCGGACGGGGACGCCACCCGCTTCACGCTTTCCCGGCCGCTCACCGACGCCCTCACCGACGCCTTCATCGTCAAACCGGCGATGCTGCTGCAGTACGGGCGCACTTTCGACGGCACGTGCGCCGGAGAGTACACGCACGCCAGGATCGAGCAGCTCACCTTCGACCGAGCGGTCGCCCAGTACAGCTCGAAGATCAAAAAAAGCGTCGTTCCCGCCCTCACCTCCGTGCCCGGCGGCAGCCTCATGGCACCCACCGCCAACGCCCTGTCCGTGTTCACCGACCAGTCCATCGACTTCGCCATGCAGTGGGCTTCCAACCACTACGGCTCCCCGCCGATGGAGAAGTTCGAGAAGAAATGCGTGCCCGGCGACGCGACCGCCGCCAAGCAGGCCAGCCTCGACAAGGTCGGCGGCGCCCTGCTTCTGATGGTCGCCGCCGCCATCGTCACCGTCCTCATCTGCGCGCTCGCCGGCAGCTTCCTCGTCGCGCAGTGCCGGATCGCCTGGGACGCGGTACGCGGCGAACCCGCCCTGGTCATCGGCACCATCCCCGGCCCAGGACGCGGCTTCCTGTGGGACTGGTGCGCCTCGGTACTGCGCTCGCTCGCGCAGATGATCGCCAGCGTCATCGCCCTGGCCGTGTTCATCGTCGTCCTCCAGGCCGTCCTCGACCCAGCCCAGAGCGACTGGGGCAACGAACTGACCCTCAGGTTCCTGGCCGTCGACGTCGTGTGCCTGGCCGCAGTCTGCAAGCGCCGCGAGATCGCCGCCCGCTCCCAGCAGTTCGCCACCGCCTGGCGCCAAAGGATGTCCTCGGCCGGCATCGGCGCCTCCGGACCGACCGGCGCCCGCGCCGTGACAGCCCGCCAGGTCGCCCGCGCCACCGGCCGCACCGTGGTGCGCACCGCCCTGGTCGGCACCGCCCTCGCCCAGGGCAACCCGCTGGCCGCCATCGGCTACGTGATGCCGCAGTCCATCGGCGCCACCGCCCTGATGGCCCGCCTCGCCACCAGCCGCCGACGCCCCAAAGCCGCCGCCCGCCCGGCCGGACGCCCCCCAGCACACGGGCCCGCCGCCCGCCAGCCGTCCCGCAGGCCGTCCCGCTCCGCTGCCGGCGGCAGCACGCCCGCACCTTCGGGCGTCGGCGCGCCCACCGCCACGACGCCATCCCGGCCGGCGGCCGCGCGAGGGCCTCGGCCCGCCCCCGTCAGGAACACCGCCCCGCCCCGCCCGGCCACGGCACCCGCAGCCACCCGGCGCGGCGCACCGCCCACCCTCGCGCCTGCCGCGTCCGCGCACCAGCAACGGCTGCGCCAGCGCCTCAACCGGGCCACCCGGCCGACCCCGCCGCGGCGGCGCCCGTGAAACCCGCAACCGCACGGAGGAGCCCCGCCAGGACGGCCCTGCTGACCATCGGCATCCTGCTGGTGCTGGGCCTACTGCTGGTGGCGGCCGCCGCATCGCACGCCGTCGGCGCCTTCGCCCACCAGAAGACCACCAAGGCCACCGCCCGCAAGAACGCCGCCGAATGCCCCGGCCCACCAGGGCAGGCCGCGGACACCACCCGCCTCACTGATCAGGTGAAGGCCATCCTGGCCGGGAGCCCCGGCGCTGACACACCCGCCGGCCTGCCCCACCCCGCCGAGCAGATCCCCCTCGCCAAGACGATCGTCGCCACCGGCGCCCGCATGTCCGTCCCGGCCCGTGGCCAGGTCATCGCCCTGGCCACCGCCCTCCAGGAATCAGGACTTCACAACCTGGCCAGCGGCGACCGCGACTCGGCCGGGCTCTTCCAGCAGCGGCCCTCCCAGGGCTGGGGCAGCCGGGAGCAGATCCTCGACCCCGTCTACGCCAGCACTCGCTTCTACACCGCCCTCCAGCAGATCGACGGCTGGCAGCAGTTGCCGCTCACCGTCGCCGCGCAACGCGTCCAGCAGTCCGCGTACCCCGACGCCTACGCCCGACACGAACCCCTCGCCACCGCCCTCCAGCAGGCCATCGCCCCCACCCTGGACACCCCCACCGCCGCCTTTCCCCTGCAGCCCGACGCCCCGTGCCCGGCCGCCGTCCCGGCATCCGACTCCGCCGGCATCCCTCCCGGGCAACTCCCGGCCGGCTACCAGATCCCCGCCGACGCACCCCCCGCAGTGCGCACCGCGATCGCCTGGGCCCTGCAACAACTCGGCACCCCGTACCAGTGGGGCGGAGCCTGCACCAACGCCCACGGCCCCGACCCCTCCGGGCACTGCGACTGCTCCTCACTCATCCAGCGTGCCTACGGCGTCGCCGGCATCCAGCTCACCCGCACCACCTACACCCAGGTCACGGAGGGAACGGCGGTAGCCACCGATCCCGCCTCGCTGAGGGCCGGCGACCTGGTGTTCACCCGCGGTACCGCGGAGCGCCCCGAGCACGTGGCCATGGTGATCGGCCCCGGTCTCATCGTGCAGGCGCCACGCACCGGCGACGTGGTGAAGGTCTCGCAGCTGGCACAGCAGGGGACAGTCCTCTCGGCCCGGCGCATCGTGACCAGCTAGAACTCATGCAGCGAGGCGCCGGTCCGCACAGCGCTCGAGCGACCGTCCGCACCTCGCGCAGGACCAGGGCCGCGACATCGACGCAGCGGTCGCCGGGAGGAGGTTCAACTGTCGGTGCCCTGTCCTCTCCGTGCCAAGCACTCGCAGGCGAGCCATGCCGGACAAGGCGGATGCATGCCGGGCGCGAGAAGAAGACCTCCCGAGCGGTGGATGAGCTGAGTCGAGCGAGGCCGTCGTTTCCGGAGCAGAGGATCCCGATGACGTTGACGCTGACCGTGGCCGACAGCCCCTGACAGCACCCAGCTCCGCCTGCCCGATGGGCGACAGGTTCGGACCAGCATGCTCCGGTGAGCATGCCCTGGATTCGCGGGACGGCGGTCGGTGGGCCTTCATCTGGCAACCATCGCGTCCGGGCTGAGGTGCAGCGCGGCCTTCGCGGCACGCATCGCCTCCCGGACTCGTGCGGCACCGGCGCGGGCTGCCGCTTCGCCTCCCGCGACGGTGAGCGCGCGGGTGCCGAGGCCCGCACAGGGGCGGCAGATGCCGGGCTGGGGCACCGGGTCGTGGCACTTGGCGCACTCCGAGTACCGGGCCGCCGCAGGCGGCACAGCGGCCTTGACGGGCGGCATCTTGCGCTCCAGACGGTTACGGAGCACCGCCACTGGCGAGTGCAGCGGGGTGGGCAGGCCGGGCAGCAGGGCGTACGCGAGGTCGGCGAGGGTCGCGCCGCGCTCCAGCCACTGGGACACCAGAGGCGCGAGCGTCCGCGCTTCGGTCTCACCGAGGCGCAGACGCGGCTCAGCCCGGATCACCCGGAACAGTGTGGCGACCGCCTCGCGGAGCTGCTCGTCCGGAACCGTTGGAGCGTCCTTGGTCTCCTGGCGGTCTTCCTCCCGCCCTCCCGGGTCGTCGCTCGTCTCGTCGGCGGCCGGGCGGACGCCTGCCGGGTCGGTGGGGAGGGCGGGTTCTTGGTACCGGTCCTTTGGAAGGGCGTCAGCACCGCCGGTGGCCGCTTCACCGGAGACCGGACGGGTGATACCCGGTAGCGGCGCAAGCTGCGGGGTGTCGTAGACGTGTGTCTCGGTACGGATGGTGCCGTCGGGCATCCGGGTCTTCTCGACCCGGTAGAAGCCCGCGTCGGTCAGCTCCTTCAGGGCCTTGCGGATCGCGCCGCGTCCCTGGGGGCTGGTGTCGGCCATGTGCCGGCCGTCCTCGCGCCAGCCGTCAGGTCGGGAGAGCAGATCCGCGAGCAGGCCGCGGGCGGTGTAGCTCAGCCGTCGGTACTGGAGGACGGCGTTGGGTAGCACGGTGAAGTTGCGCACGTGGGCGCTACGATGGACGCGCATCGGGAGTTACTGCTCCTGGTGCCGGACCCCGGAGCGTTGGCGCGCTGCCGGGGTCGCCTATTTTTGTTTGGACCAGGAACGTATCACGACACTGGTGAGGACAAGGGCCTTTTGCCGCAGCGGCCTTGGCCCGTTCCGCGTGGGCCGGTGACGAGGTTCGGCGCTGCTTGACCCGGCCACATTCGTGCTTCTGCTTCACTACCTGCGGTGGGGTGACGGAAGCGACTTTCGACAGCCCAAGTGGCCCTGGTACACAGCGAGATCGCTGAGATATGGCGGGTCTCGGCCGAGCTTTCGGGCTGGATGAGGTTCGGGAGTGTCGTTTCCTGTGTACGGCTCGGTGAACGGGAACTGGCAGCGGAGACGGCCGAGGGTTCGTTCGCGCTGAAGCGGATCATGGACGCGTCGCTGCCCGCCGGAACCTGGCGGTCCTCGCCGAGCTGGCCGACGTTGGGGCGGCTCAGGCCGGACGGGGAGCGATCGGCCGGGCACGCTCGAGGAGTTCGCGGACGTGGGGGTTGCGCCGGTGCGGGCGGGTCGCCGAGAGCATCGTTCGGAAGCGGTCGTCGGCCCGGCCGGACTGGACGTGGGGGAAGTCGTCCAGAGCGAGGTTCCAGCTCTGCACGGCTTCCTCCAGTCGGCCGGCTTCGAGCTGCCATTCGGCGAGCATCGCGCAGTGGCGGACGCGGGCACGCCGGTACACCGCTGGCCGGACCTTCTCGGAGTGCTGGAGTGCGCGGATCGCGCCTTCACGGTCGCCGAGTTCGTAGTTGACTTGGGCGACGTGGTACGAGAGCGAGGACGGGTCGTAGGAGCCATGGGCCTTGGCCTTGGACTCGGCCTGTTCCATGGCGACTTCGGCCTCGCGGAGCATGGCCAGGGCGCCGGCGCGGTCGCGGGTCTGGGACGAGCGCGTGGGCTTGCTGGCCGGCGAGGAAGGCACGCATCCGCGGCCCGGCCTCGGGTGAGGCGGTAGCGGCGGCGTTCGCGTACCGCAATGCGGGTGCACCGTGGCCGAGTTCGACGGCCTGGACGCTCATGCCGCGCAGGGTGGTGCAGTAGGTGAGGTGGTCACCGGCGGCGAGAGCCAGCTCCAGGGCCTTGGTGTAGTAGCTCTGGCCGAGCAGGTCCAGGCGTTCGTCGACTGCCATGTAGCCGGTTAGGTAGAGGTGGTCCGCGGCGGCGGAGAGCATCGCCTTGCGCACGTCCTCGGAGGCGGTGGCCTTGAGGTACGGGGCGATGTTGTTGACCATGAACGCGGCGGCCATCGGGCGGGCGGTCCGGCCGCCGAACTGGTCGTCCAGTTCGCTGATCTTCTCGGTCATGGCGATCACTGACTGAACCTCGGCCATGCCGATCCGGGCGTGCGGGTCGGTCTTCAGCCGTTCGAACCGTCCGATGTGGTCGGCCAGCCGGGGATGGTGAGGGCGACCGAGTACAGGGCCGCCCCGAGAACGCCCCTGCGCGATGGGTCCATGTCCATAACCCCCAAGTCGATCAGTCCCGCCACCGTATCCGCGGACTGGGGCTGAACGTCAGGCTCGTCGGCGAAGCCCGCCTCGAAAGCGGTGACCGGCCGCCCCAGCCGGCGCGTCAGGGCCTCCAGCACCACCTTCCGGTATTTCGCCATGGGGCGGGTTCCCGAGAGCCAGTGCGAGACGGCGGACTCGTCATACTTCAGCTTGTACCCGGCCTCGGTGCCGGCCCGGTTGACCGCGCGGGCGAACTCGCCGTTGCTCGCCCACCGGCACTCGGCGACCAGAGCCGCGAGCTTGCCGTTAGGTGTCCGTTCGCGTGCTGCCATCGCCGCCCCCGGGCAGGTTTCAAGGGTTCAAGCGTCCGGGGTCTCTCTACCGTGTTCACGCACGGCGCAGACCTGTTGACTTAGAAGACATCTCATTTGGATCGCTGGGTAGGCTTCGCGGGTGATGATCGTGGAGCGGCTGGTGCCGGACGAGTTGTGGGAGCTGTTCCAGTT
>NZ_JBVHXY010000073.1:0-7437 GCF_055569215.1 Kitasatospora sp. NPDC029312
TCCGCGGAGACCACCACGGTGTGGGACACCCCGGGGGTGTTGTCCACGAAATTGGTGATCAGCCAGTTCAGGTTCTGTGCGGCCTGGCTCATCTGGTTCAACTCAACGCTCCTGGTGATCTGCGCCGTTGCCGTCGCTCCGGCCACCGAAACTATCGAATCCGGGCTGCTGGGCACCATGCTGGAAGCCCGGCTGGTTGGCGCCCTGCCCGGCGCCGGCCCGGCGGCCCTGCTGGATGCCCCGGCGCAGGTTGGTCAGCCGGCCGCGGACCTCCTCGGGAGCCCGGGAGACCTGCGGACCGGTCAGCGGCGCGGCCTCGGCGGTCCCGGAGACCAGGTTGGCCTGCGGGGTCCGGCGGGGGAGACCGGACATCGTGACGCCGCTGGTCGAGGGCTCGCGGACCTGCTCGGCCCGGCGCCAGCGCTCGTCGTTCGCGGACGGGCGCCACGGCGCGTCGGCGACGCCCGGCTGCGGCTGCTGCGGCTGCTGCGGGGCCCGCTGCGGTGCCTGGGCCTGTTGCGGGGCCGGCGCCTGGGTGTCCGGCGCGGAGGTGCCGGGCCGACGCGGCTGGTACGGGCGCGGCCTGGCCTGCTGCGGGTCCTGCGGGTGCGCCGCGCCCTGCTCCGGGTACCAGGGCTGCCCCCCGGTCGCCTCGGACGGGCCGGTCGGCAGCGCCATGGGCTCCTGCCGCTGCCGCTGCTGCGGCTGGACCGGGGCCTGCTCCGGGCGCGGCTGGGGCTGCGGCTGGGCCGGGTTCGGCACGTTCGGCAGCACCGGCTCCACCAGGCCGAGGCCCAGCGGGTCGCGCGGGTCGATCTGGCTGGCCTCGAAGCGGGGCCGGGCGAACTGCTGGGTGCTCTCCACCGGCGCCGGCTCGGCCGACGGCAGCGGCTGGGCCTGCTGCTGGGGCGGCAGCTGAGGCTGGGCCTGCCGCTGTGCCTGCTGCTGGGGCTGGGCCTGCTGCGGCGGCAGCTGCGGCTGGCGGTCACGGCGCGGCGCGTCCGGGCCGGGGCGCTGCGGACGGCGCTGGCCCTGCGGACCCTGCTGACCCTGCGGACCCTGCTGACCCTGCGGACCCTGGGGGCCCTGCTGAGCGGGGGCACCGGAGCCCTGACGGCCCGGGGCCCGCTGCGGCAGGCCGTCCTGCGGACGGTTGCCCGGACGGGCGCCCTGCTGCGGCGCGCCGGGGCCGCCGGGGCCGCCGGGGCGGCCGTGCTGCGGCTGCTCGCCGGTCCGCGGGGCCGGAGCGCCGCCGAACTCGCCGCCGGCCTGGGGGCGTTCCTGGCCGGGGCGGCCCTGGCCGCGGCGGGGCAGGCCGTTCATGCCGCCCTTCGGCGGGCCCTGGCGGCCGGGGCCGCCCTGCGGCAGACCGCCCTGCGGCGCCTGCTGCGGCTGGCCCTGACCCTGCTGGCCCTGACCCTGCTGAGCCGGCACCTGCGGGGCCTGGCCGGGCTGGCCGGTGGCCGGGGTCTCGCGCAGCGACTGGCCGGCCTGGCGGGTCGGCAGCCCGCCGGAGCGGCCGCCGGGTGCACCCGGGCCGGTCGGTGCGGCGGGAGCGCCCGGGCCGCCCTGGCCGAGCTGCGGACGGCCGCCCTGCGGGGCACCGCCGGCCGGGCCCTGGCCGAGCGCGGCCGGACCGCCCTGGCGGCCGGGCGGGACCTGGCGCTGCTGGCGCGGCGTCGGGGCGACTCCGCGCTGCTGCTTGCCCTGGCCGGGGCCGGGGCGGGCGGACCCGCGCCGCTCGGCGGAGTTGGTGACGTCGACCGGGAGCATGACCAGCGCGGTCGTGCCGCCGGAGTCGCTCGGGCGCAGCTGGATCCGGATGCCGTGTCGCAGGGACAGGCGGCCGACCACGAAGAGGCCCATGCGGCGGGAGACGGAGACGTCCACCGTCGGCGGGTTGGCGAGGCGCTCGTTGATCTCGGCGAGGTCGTCCGGGCTCAGGCCGATACCGGTGTCGTGGATCTCGATCAGCACCCGGCCGTCCGGCAGCGCGTGGCCGGTGACCCGGACGCGGGTCTGCGGGCTGGAGAACGAGGTGGCGTTCTCCAGCAGCTCGGCGAGCAGGTGGACGAGGTCGTTGACGACGCGGCCGGCGACCTCGGCCGAGGGGACGGCGGCGAGCTCGATGCGCTCGTACTGCTCCACCTCGGACGCGGCGGCGCGGAGCACGTCGACGAGCGGGACGGGCCTGGTCCAGCGGCGGCCCGGGTCCTCACCGGCGAGGACGAGGAGGTTCTCACCGTTGCGGCGCATGCGGGTCGCGAGGTGGTCCAGCTTGAACAGGTTGGCCAGCTGGTCCGGGTCGGCCTCGCGGCTCTCCAGCTCGGAGATCAGCGACAGCTGGCGCTGGATGAGGCCCTGGCTGCGGCGCGAGAGGTTGGTGAACATCGCGTTGATGTTGCCGCGCAGGAGCGCCTGCTCGGCGGCGAGGCGGACGGCCTCGCTGTGCACCATGTCGAAGGCGTGTGCCACGTGGCCGATCTCGTCCGTCGAGTCGACGGCGACCGGCTCGACTGTGGTGTCGACGTCGTGCGGGTCGCTCTCGGAGAGGGTCTTGACCAGCTCGGGCAGGCGCCGCTCGGCGACGTCCTCGGCCGCGGCCTGGAGGCGGGTCAGCGAGCGCACCATCGAGCGGGCGATCAGACCGGCGCCACCGAGGGCGACGAGCAGCACCAGGGCGACGGCGGCACCGATGATCAGGGCCTCGGTGTCGGCCTGGGACTGCAGGTCCTGGGCCTTTCCGTCGAGGTCCTCGATCAGCTTGGACTCGATCCGGCGCTCGGCGGTGATCTTGGCGCTGGCCTTCTCGTACCAGTCCTTGTACGAGACCGGCTCGGTCTGGTGGATGCCGCTGGGCTGGAGGATCGAGCGCGAGTAGCGGTCGGCGTCGGCGACCACCGAGTTGTAGCTGAGCTGGCCGCGCAGGTTGTCGAGGTCGTGCGCGGTGTAGATGTTGTTGAAACTCGTCAGCGCGTTGTCGTACGAGGTGCGCAGGCGGATGCCGAAGGACTCGTCACTGGGGCTGAGGTCCGGGCCCTTGGGGTTGGCCAGACCGGCGCTGATCAGCGCGCGCTGCTGCGAGGTGGCGTCCTTGGCCAGCGAGAACTGCTGCAGCGCGCGGGTGGAGACCAGCAGGTCCTTGTTGTTCGAGGCGAGCGCGATGTCCTGGGTGATGGACAGCAGGTCGCGGATGATCACGTCGTAGGCGGTGATCGTCGCCTGGATGTTCTGGCTGTTCTGGTACGGCGTGTTGCGGGCGTCCGCGATGGAGTTCAGGTCCTTGCGGATCTGGAACAGCAGCGCCTTCCCACCGGAGAGTTCGAGGTTCTCGAACTTGTCCGAGGAGGCGGTGAAGGTGCGGCTGAGGTCGTCGGTGGACTTGCGCGCCGTGACGATGTCGTCGTCCAGCGGGTCGTTCGGACGGTTGGTGATGAAGCCGGCGCTGATGTCGCGCTCGGTCTGTAGCGCGTCCGCGAGGTTGGTCGCCTTCTTGGCCAGATCCGACAGGTTGGCCATCTGGGCGAGTTGCTGCGAGTTCTCCAGCGAGGTCTGGATGCGCAGACCACCGAGGATCAGCGAGACCAGCACCGGCAGCGCGAGCAGGGCGATCAGGCGGGTGCGGATGCGCCAGTTGCGCATCGCGAGCCGGCTCAGACCGGTGGCGCGGCGCCTGGTCAGGGTGGTCCGGAGCTTGTCCCGGGCGGACTTGCGGTCCTGGCCGTCCTCCTCCGGTCGGCCGGGGCCCTCGGGCGTCACCGGGTCGGCCGGGCCGCCGGGGGCCGCCGCCTGCTGGGGGGCTGCCACAGGCTCACGCGACTCCGGGTCTCCCGCGGCGCCGCTACCCCTTTTGAAACGTCCCTGCACTGGCGTCGCAACCTCTGGACCGGGCGTCCCGCCGCGTCGCCACGGCCTGGACGGTGTCGAGTTTCCATCCGCACCCCGGCCGGTCCGGGAGAGCGGGTCGCCGGGGTGGACTACTCCCTACCCACGGTCCGTGGCATTCCAGCACAGCCGGGGAATCCCAACAAGGCCCGCCGGAGCGACTCGCCGGGTACTACCGAACGCATGCGCCGTTTCACGGACTGTGCGGTAACGGGACCGGAATACCGCCTTTTTCGGACACTCGCCGGATACATGCCAACCGGGCCGTAGATCGAAAAGAGTCACAGACCTGCTGGAATGCCCGTTCTGGGTGGAATGTCGGGAAATCCCGTTGCGGCGATATGTCGTATATCTGCGATTTGCTCAGGAATTTGTGAGCAAAATCACAGGTCAATGTGTAGCTTTGGTCACGGTCTCTGTGGAATGAGATCTCGTAACCTGGCTCTCTCCGGAGCACGGCCACGATCAGCCTGCCCAGAACCCCTCCGAATCAATCGGAACCACTCAGGCCGGTGCCGCTCCCGTGCGGATCCGCCCGGCCGTGACCACGAGGTGCTCTCGATGTCCCTGGCGAAGAAGGCCACCAAGTCCACGCTGTCCTGCCGCAACACGGCGAACCCGCGCCGGACCACGCTGGCCTCGGTCGAGGACTTCGGCAAGATCCCGGGCGCCCGCAAGCCCGAGGACGCCGTCACGTACTCCACCGAGCTGCCGGCCAGCACGGCCAACCCGCGCCGCACCCAGCTGATGGTCGCCCCGGTGATCACCCCCCGGGACTGACCCGACCGTTGCTCCGCCGAGGGCGCCGCGGACCCCGACCGGGATCCGCGGCGCCCTCGCCGTCGTCCGGATCCGGGCCTTCCCATCGGAACCGCGCTGAACAGGGGCAAAGCGGTCGGCCCGGGCCCCACGCGATAGCCTGGACGACGATTGACGGGGCCGCGCCCACGGAGGGCGAGGCGCCCAGCAGCGCCCGGGGGCGCCCCGGGCGGCCGACGAAGCGAGGGGTAGCCCAGCCGTGCGCATTGCCAGGTTTTCCGTCCGGGAAGGGAGCCCTGCCGCCGGCAGCGTCTCCTTCGGCGTGGTCGAGGGGGACCCTTCCCAGCCCGACTCGCTGGTCGTCCACGCGCTGGCCGGCCACCCGTTCGGCCAACCCCAGCCCACCGGCGAGAGCTACCGCTTCCAGGACGTCCGGCTGCTCAGCCCGATGCTCCCCAACAAGATCGTGGCGGTCGGCCGCAACTACGCGGCGCACGCCGCCGAGCTGGGCAACGACGTCCCGGACGTCCCGCTGACCTTCTTCAAGCCCTCCACCTCGGTGATCGGCCCGACCGAGAGCATCGCGTACCCGCCGTTCTCCTCGGACGTCCACCACGAGGCCGAACTCGCCGTGGTGATCGGCCGGATGTGCCGCGAGGTGCCGCTGGACCGGGTGCCCGAGGTGATCCTGGGCTACACCTGCGCCAACGACGTCACCGCCCGGGACGTCCAGCAGCGCGAGGGCCAGTGGGCCCGGGCGAAGGGCTTCGACACCGCGTGCCCGCTCGGCCCGTGGATCGAGACCGACCTCGACCCCGGCGACCTCGCCATCACCTGCACGGTCAACGGCGAGCTCCGCCAGACCGGCCGCACCTCCCTGATGGTCCGCTCGGTGGCCGAGCTCATCGTCCACATCTCCGAGGCCATGACGCTGCTGCCCGGCGACGTCATCCTCACCGGCACGCCCGCAGGGGTGGGCCCCCTCAACGTCGGCGACGAGGTCGCCGTCTCCATCGAAGGCATCGGCACTCTCGCCAACAAGGTGATCAAGCGTGGCTAACACTGACCCGGCCGTCCGGGTTCGCTTCTGTCCCTCCCCGACCGGCAACCCCCACGTGGGCCTGGTCCGCACCGCCCTCTTCAACTGGGCCTTCGCCCGCCACAACGGCGGCACGCTGGTCTTTCGGATCGAGGACACCGACTCCGCCCGCGACTCCGAGGAGTCGTACGAGCAGCTGCTCGACGCGATGCGCTGGCTCGGCTTCGACTGGGACGAGGGCCCGGAGGTCGGCGGCCCGCACGCGCCGTACCGCCAGTCGCAGCGGATGGACATCTACGCCGACGTCGCCCGCCGCCTGCACGAGGCCGGTCACGCCTACCACTGCTACTGCAGCACCGAGGAACTGGACGCCCGCCGCGAGGCGGCCCGCGCGGCCGGCAAGCCCTCCGGCTACGACGGCCACTGCCGCGACCTGACGGACGACCAGATCGCGGTCTACAAGCTGGAGAAGCGCGAGCCGATCCTGCGCTTCCGGATGCCCGACACGACCATCTCCTTCGACGACCTGGTCCGCGGCACCCTGACCTTCGAGCCCGAGAACGTGCCCGACTACGGCATCGTCCGGGCCAACGGCGCCCCGCTGTACACCCTGGTCAACCCGGTGGACGACGCCCTGATGGGCATCACCCACGTGCTGCGCGGCGAGGACCTGCTCTCCTCCACCCCCCGGCAGATCGCGCTGTACGCCGCGCTCGCCGAGATCGGCGTCGGCAACGGCACCACCCCGCGCTTCGGCCACCTGCCGTACGTGATGGGCGAGGGCAACAAGAAGCTCTCCAAGCGCGACCCGCAGTCCTCGCTCAACCTGTACCGGGAGCGCGGCTTCATCCCCGAGGGCCTGCTCAACTACCTGTCCCTGCTGGGCTGGTCGCTGGCCGAGGACCGCGACATCTTCGGCATCGACGAAATGGTCGCCGCCTTCGACATCGCCAAGGTCAACGCCAACCCGGCCCGCTTCGACCTGAAGAAGTGCGAGGCGATCAACGCCGAGCACGTCCGCAAGCTGGCTCCCGAGGACTTCGCCCGCCGCCTCGTGCCGTTCCTGCAGTCCGCCGGCCTGCTGCCGGCCGAGCCGACCGCCGAGCAGCTCGACGTGCTCGCCAGGGTCGCTCCGCTCACCCAGGAGCGGATGGTCGTGCTGAGCGAGATCGTCAACATGGCCGGCTTCCTGTTCGTCGACCCGGCCGACTTCACCGTCGACCCGGACGACGCCGCCAAGGTGCTCACCGCCGACGCCCGACCGGTGCTGGAGGCCAGCGTCAAGGCGCTGGAGGAGCTCGCGGACTTCACCCCGGAGCCGATCCAGGCCGCGCTGCGCGAGGCGCTGGTGGACGGCCTGGGCATCAAGCCCAAGTTCGCGTTCACGCCGCTGCGGGTGGCCGTCACCGGCCGCCGGGTCTCCCCGCCGCTGTTCGAGTCGATGGAGCTGCTCGGCCGCCCCGAGACGCTGCGCCGGCTGCGCTCCGCCCTGGACGCCCTGCCCGCCGCCTAGCACCTTCGGCTCGCCCCGGCGGGGCTCCCGGCGGAACCGATCCGCCAGGAGCCTCGCCGGGGCGCCAGCCGGCACGGGCCGGACAGCCCGGACGGGGCTTGACGGGCCGCTGAGCAGGCCGCGGGGGGGGGGGGGGGGGGGGGGGGGGGGGGGGGGGGAGGGAGGAGGGGGGGGGGGGGGGGGGGGGGGGGGGGGGGGGGGGGGGGGGGGGGTGGGGGGGGGTGGGGGGGGTGGGGGGGAG
>NZ_JBVHXY010000073.1:7447-17430 GCF_055569215.1 Kitasatospora sp. NPDC029312
ACGAAAAAACCCCCCCCCCGGCCCCCCCCCCCCCCCCCCCCCCCCCCCCCCCCCCCCCCCCCCCCCCCCCCCCCGGTGCGCCCGGAAGCCACCGGACGGCCTCCCCGTCGCTGCCTGTGGTTATCGATTTTGGAGCCGGGGCCGACGTCGGGTAATGTTCTTTCTGCGCCGCCCGGGAGGGAACGGACGAGGGAGCGAAAGCCCCTCGGAAGGGACCGACCGAGAGGCGCAACGCCTGAGAAGGCCCCGGAGGGGTTCAACTCTGGTGGGGTATGGTGTAATTGGCAGCACGACTGATTCTGGTTCAGTTAGTCTAGGTTCGAGTCCTGGTACCCCAGCGCTGTACGGCCGGTCACGGTTGCACCGCAGGACAAATGAAGATCAAGCCCCCGTTGTGTAGCGGCCTAGCACGCTGCCCTCTCACGGCAGTAGCGCCGGTTCGAATCCGGTCGGGGGTACTGGTCCCGCAAGGGATCACTTGGAAAGCCCCCGTTGTGTAGCGGCCTAGCACGCTGCCCTCTCACGGCAGTAGCGCCGGTTCGAATCCGGTCGGGGGTACTTCAGAGCAGGAAGCCGATGGGCTCGCCCATCGGCCCTTGCTTTGTGTTGGGGTATGGTGTAATTGGCAGCACGAGTGATTCTGGTTCATTTAGTCTAGGTTCGAGTCCTGGTACCCCAGCCAGAAATTGGAAAGGCCCCGGTTCCCGGGGTCTTTTTCGTTTTCCCGCGAAATGCCCGAAGGGCCCCGCTCGACTCCGAGCGGGGCCCTTTCGCTTTCCGAGTGGGGGAGGTGGGGGAGTGGGGGAAAGAGGGGTGGGGAGTCGGCCGGTCAGCTCCGGCGCAGCGCCTCGGTGAGCCGGTTCGCGGCCTCGATGATGGCCTGAGCGTGCAGGCGGCCCGGGTGGCGGGTCAGCCGCTCGATCGGGCCGGAGACGGAGACGGCGGCCACCACCCGGTTGGAAGGGCCGCGGACGGGAGCGGAGACGGACGCGACGCCCGGCTCCCGCTCGCCGATCGACTGGGCCCAGCCGCGCCGCCGGACGCCGCTCAGCGCGGTGGCGGTGAAGCGGGCGCCCTGGAGGCCGCGGTGCAGCCGCTCGGGCTCTTCCCAGGCCAGCAGGACCTGGGCGGCCGAGCCGGCCTTCATCGGCAGGGTGCTGCCGACCGGGACGGTGTCCCGCAGGCCGGAGAGCCGCTCGGCGGCGGCTACGCAGATCCGCATCTCGCCCTGGCGGCGGTAGAGCTGTGCGCTCTCGCCCGTGACGTCGCGCAGGTGGGTCAGGACCGGGCCCGCGGTGGCGAGCAGCCGGTCCTCGCCCGCCGCGGCGGAGAGTTCGGACAGCCGGGGGCCGAGGATGAAGCGCCCCTGCATGTCCCTGGTGACCAGACGGTGGTGTTCGAGTGCGACGGCGAGTCGGTGGGCCGTGGGGCGCGCCAGACCGGTGGCGGCGACCAGCCCCGCCAACGTGGCGGGGCCCGACTCCAGTGCGCTGAGCACCAGAGCGGCCTTGTCGAGAACGCCGACGCCGCTAGTGTTGTCCATGCCCTAAGACTGCAGTCTCAGTCCGCGAGACGCAAGTTCAATCTTCCGAGAAAAGCGCCACCCTGGATGCAGCAGCCCGGGAGACATCCAGGATGGGACCTCGCCAGAGTGTCCGCATCGTGGACAGCGATCCGGCGTGCAGGTCGCGCGGAAGCGCCCCGCACTGGGCGGCGCAAGCGTTTACCCGACGACACGAGAAGGCCGGCAACGCGGCCGGCTGGAGGGAATCCGATGGGACGGACACTCGCAGAGAAGGTCTGGGACGACCACGTCGTGCGGCGCGCGGAGGGCGAGCCCGACCTCCTGTACATCGACCTGCACCTGCTCCACGAGGTGACCAGCCCGCAGGCCTTCGACGGGCTGCGCCTGGCCGGTCGCAAGGTCCGCCGCACCGACCTGACGATCGCCACCGAGGACCACAACACCCCGACCCTGGACATCGACAAGCCGATCGCCGACCCGGTCTCCCGGGTGCAACTGGAGACCCTGCGCCGCAACGCCGCCGAGTTCGGCGTCCGGATCCACTCGCTCGGCGACGTCGAGCAGGGCGTGGTGCACGTGGTCGGCCCCCAGCTCGGCCTGACCCAGCCCGGCACGACCGTGGTCTGCGGCGACTCCCACACCTCCACCCACGGCGCCTTCGGCGCGCTGGCGTTCGGCATCGGCACCAGCCAGGTCGAGCACGTGCTGGCCACCCAGACCCTGCCGCTCGCGCCGTTCAAGACCATGGCGATCACCGTCGAGGGCGAGCTGCCCGAGGGCGTCACGGCCAAGGACCTGATCCTGGCCGTCATCGCGAAGATCGGCACCGGCGGCGGCCAGGGATACGTCCTGGAGTACCGCGGCTCGGCGATCCGGAGCCTGTCCATGGAGGCCCGGATGACCGTCTGCAACATGTCCATCGAGGCCGGCGCGCGGGCCGGCATGATCGCCCCGGACGAGACCACCTTCGCCTACCTGGAGGGCCGCCCGCACGCCCCGCAGGGCGAGGACTGGGACGCCGCCGTCGCGTACTGGAAGACCCTGGTCACCGACGAGGACGCGGTCTTCGACCACGAGATCCTCATCGACGCGAGCGAGCTGACCCCGTTCGTCACCTGGGGCACCAACCCCGGCCAGGGTGCCCCGCTGGGCGCCGCCGTGCCGGACCCCCGGGACTACGCCGACCCGCAGGAGCGCCAGGCGGCCGAGAACGCCCTGAAGTACATGGGCCTTGAGCCCGGCACCCCGCTGCGCGAGGTCGCCGTCGACGCCGTCTTCGTCGGCTCCTGCACCAACGGCCGGATCGAGGACCTGCGCGCGGCCGCCGCCGTGCTGGAGGGCCGCAAGATCGCCGACGGCGTACGGATGCTGGTCGTCCCCGGCTCGGTGCGGGTCGCCCTGCAGGCCGTCGAGGAGGGCCTGGACAAGGTGTTCACCGCCGCAGGGGCCGAATGGCGGCACGCCGGCTGCTCGATGTGCCTGGGCATGAACCCCGACCAGCTCGCCCCCGGGGAGCGCTGCGCCTCCACCTCGAACCGCAACTTCGAGGGCCGGCAGGGCAAGGGCGGCCGCACCCACCTGGTCTCCCCGCAGGTCGCCGCCGCGACCGCCGTCCTGGGTCGGCTCGCGGCCCCCGCCGACCTGACCCCGTCCGCCCTGACCGCCGACGTCGCCGTGGAGGCCTGAGCCATGGAGAAGTTCACCACCCACACCGGCCGGGCCGTCCCGCTGCGCCGCAGCAACGTGGACACCGACCAGATCATCCCCGCCCATTGGCTCAAGAAGGTCACCCGATCCGGTTTCGAGGACGGGCTTTTCGAGGCCTGGCGCAAGGACGAGTCGTTCATCCTGAACCGGCCCGAGCGCCAGGGCGCCACCGTCCTGGTGGCCGGCCCCGAGTTCGGCACCGGCTCCTCCCGGGAGCACGCGGTCTGGGCGCTGCAGAACTACGGCTTCCACGCCGTCATCTCCTCGCGCTTCGCCGACATCTTCCGCGGCAACTCGCTGAAGAACGGCCTGCTGACCGTCGTGCTGCCGCAGGAGACCGTGGAACGACTCTGGGCGCTCACCGAGAGTGACCCTTCGGCCGAGATCACCGTTGACCTGGAGAACCGCGAAGTGCGCGCCGAAGGCGTCACCGCGGGCTTCGAACTGGATGACAACGTACGGTGGAGGCTGCTCAACGGGCTCGACGACATCAGCATCACGCTGCAGAACGAGGCCGACATCGCGGCCTTCGAGGCGACCCGCCCGGCGTTCAAGCCCCGCACTCTGCCGGTCTCCTGAGTTCCCTTCAGAACAAGCATTCTGACGATCCACCGGATGGCCCGCGCCCCCCTCGGGGGGGCCGGGCCATCCGGCGTTCCGGAGCGCGCGTTAGCGCCGAGGGCCGCCCCGGATTGCCCATTTGGCTTTGCGGAAGAGGGCCCCGCGCAAGTACAACTGCGGGTAGATGGCACAATCAGTACATGCACCGGCACCATGAACCTCCGTACGCGGGCGGCGAACCCGCGTCCGAGGAGCCCATGGGCCGGGGATCCGAACGCCGAATTGACGATCGGCCGGACGTCACCTCCGCACCAGCTGAGGGGCCGGACGACCGGGAAGTCGCAGCGCTCTACGCGCTTGTGGCCGAGCGGTTGAAGCAAGCTCACGCCCGCGTGCATGCGCTGAACGTGTCTGCAGATGCGAAGACCGCTCTCACCCGTCAACTGCTCATCGTCACGGAGACCGCCAAGCGCGATCTTCCCGAGGCGGCACGGCGGTTGAGTCGCTTTGTACATGACCTCGACGAGGGGCGCCCGCCCCTCGACTGAGGTCGCGGACGCGCAAATCCATTGCGACACTAGGGTGATTCGCGCGTTTGGTAATTGAAAGTCCGCAGATACATACCTAACGTGCGAAAAGAACGGATGGAATCATCCGGCGCCCGTTTCCGAAGGGGAAGACGTGAACAAGGCTCAGCTTGTCGAAGCGGTGGCCGAGCAGCTGGGCGGTCGCAAGGCTGCCGCAGAGGCCGTCGACGCAGTGCTCGACACCATGGTCCGTGCCGTTGTGGCCGGTGACCGGGTCTCGGTCACCGGTTTCGGCACCTTCGAGAAGGTGGAGCGCTCCGCGCGCTTCGCCCGCAACCCGCAGACCGGCGAGCGGGTCAAGGTCAAGAAGACCTCGGTGCCCCGCTTCCGTCCGGGCCAGGGCTTCAAGGACCTGGTCAGCGGCAGCAAGAAGCTGCCGAAGGAAGGCCCCTCGGTGAAGAAGGCGCCCAAGGGCTCCCTCACCCCGGGCAAGTCGGGTGTCGTCGCGACCCCGGCCACCAAGCGGGCCGCCACCAAGCGCTCCGCCACCGCCGCTGCCGCCGCTCCGGCCGCGACCAAGAAGGCCGCCGCCAAGAAGACGGCCACCACGGCTGCCGCCAAGAAGACCACGGCCACCGCCGCGAAGAAGGCGCCCGCCACCAAGAAGACCACCGCCGCCGCCAAGAAGACCACGGCGACCGCGACGAAGAAGACGGCCGCCACGAAGAAGGCGACCCCCGCGGCTGCCGCCAAGAAGACCACGGCCACCGCCAAGAAGGCGACCGCCACGGCCAAGAAGACGGCTCCGGCGAAGAAGACCGCCACCCGCAAGACCACCGCGCGCAAGACCACCGCCAAGTAAGTCCCGCGCGACCGTCTCGGACGGCCTTCGGCTCAGAGCCGCGGCACCCCTTCCGCAATCGCGGAGCCGGGTGGCCGCGGCTCTTCTGCTTTCCGGGCGCTCAGTCAGGATCCGGCGGCGGCCGGCCGTGACGGGGCCCGGGAAATCATTGGCCCGCTCGGTTCTCGTGGCCCGGCCGGTTCTCGTGGCCCGGCCGTAGCCGGTCGGCCCGGTCAGCTCTCGTCGGCCGGGTCGGGGAAGGTCTGCAGGGTCACGAAGACCACCCGGCGCGCCTCGCCGGAGCCCTCGGTGCGGATCCGCACCCGCTGGCCGGGCCGCAGCAGCCGCAGGCCGCCGGCGTCGAAGGCGGCCGCGTCGAACGGCACCGGGGTCCCGTCGTCGAGCAGCACGGAGCCGGCCCGGGTGGCGGGGTCGAAGGTGAACGCGGTGGCCTGCATGCCAGCAGCATAGCGAGGGGGTCGGACAAGCCGGCCCGTCCCGGCCCGCCCCGGCCGGGAGCTCGGGCGTGGCCCCCGGTCGGTCCCCTCCGTCAGGACCGGCCCAGACGGGCGAACAGGGCACTGGTGTGCGGGCCGAGGCCGAGGATCGCCGCCTCGCCGAGGTCGCTGCCGGTGTCGACGTCCCGGCGCACCGATTCGACGTCCGCCAGCCGCAGTTCGAGCGCCCCGCCGGCCGCGTGCCTGGCCCGTGAGCCGTCCCCGAAGGCGGGGGCGAGTGCGCGGCCGGGGGCGGTGGCGAGCAGGGTGGTGCCGAGGCCGGGGGAGTCCGGCAGGAAGGCCCGGCCGTCCGGCGGTACGGCGCCCAGCACCCGGGCGAGTTCGGCCGGGCGCAGCGCCGGCAGGTCGGCCGACAGGGCGGCCAGCGGAGCCCGCGGGGCCAGCGCCAGGGCGGCCGAGGCGCCGTGCGCGAGCGCCCGGTTGAGGTCGCCGTCCGGCTCGTCGGCGACGATCAGCGCGCCCAGCTCCGCCAACCGGGCACCGGCGCCGGCGTCCCTGGTGACCACCAGGACCCGGGCCACGCCCGGGGTGGCGAGGGCGGCGGTGACGGTGTCGAGCGCGAAGGACAGGGCCAGCTCCGCCCGGTGCGGACCGGCGTAGGGGGCCAGTCTGCTCTTGGCCAGGGCGAGCGGCTTGAGCGGTAGCACCAGCGACCAGTCGGCGTTGGGTGCGGCGGGCGCGACGGGCTCGCTGGGGCGTACGGTGTCCTGGGTCATCGGCGTCATTGTGACGCCGGGCCCGGAGCCCTCGCCAGGCCGTCCGAGCTGTGCGGACGTGCGTTTGATCACGACCGCCCGGCGGGTTGGCGCGGTCGCTCGACAGCCGGTGAGCGAGCGGGCGACACTGTTCCGCGCCCGCGAACCGGGCACCGGGCAGGCCGGTGCGCGGCACCGGGAGGCACTGACCGCGGCATCCCGTGTGCCGCATGTGGAGAGAAGGAGCTGGGGTGGCCCGCCGCTCGTACGCCAAGTTCGGCAACGCCGACTACGGCATCTGGTACCGCTTCGCGGCCGTGCTGGTGAAACCGGTGACGACCGCCCTGGTGAAGCCCGACTGGCGCGGCTGGGAGCACATTCCGAAGGAAGGCGGCTTCATCGCCGCGGTGAACCACAATTCGATCATCGATCCGGTGGTCTACGCGCACTGGCAGTACAACAGCGGCCGTCCGCCGCGGATTCTCGGCAAGTCCTCGCTGTTCTCGATTCCCTTCATCGGATTCATGCTGCGCAAGACCGGCCAGATTCCGGTGTTCCGTGAGTCCACCGACGCGGCACAGGCCTTCCGGGCCGCGATCGACGCGGTCAACAGCGGCCAGTGCGTGCAGTTCTACCCCGAGGGAACGCTCACGCGGGATCCGGACCTGTGGCCGATGACCGGCAAGAGCGGTGTCGCCCGGGTCGCGCTGATGACGGGCGCGCCGGTCATCCCGGTCGCGCACTGGGGCGCCCACGAGATCGTCCCGCCGTATGGCCGGCCCGGTTACGGCCGGGGCAAGTTCAACCCGTTCCCGCGCCACAGGGTCACCGTCGCGGCCGGGCCCGCGGTGGACCTCACCAAGTACCAGGGCCAGGAGCTGACCGCCCAGGTGCTCGCCGACGCGACCGAGGACATCATGGCGGCGATCACCGCGGTGCTGGCCGACATCCGCGGCGAGCAGCCGCCCGCCGAGCGCTACGACATGCGCAGGGCCGCCCGCCAGCGGGCCGCCGCGGCGCTCGCCGAGCGCCGTCGGGCCAAGGGCGCTCCGAACGACAACGACGGTGAGGGGGCGGGCCGGTGACCCGTTGCGCAGTGATGGGGACCGGCTCGTGGGGCACCGCCTTCGCGATGGTGCTGGCCGACGCGGGCTGCGAGGTGGTGCTGTGGGCCCGCCGCCAGGAGCTGGTGGACGCCGTCAACATCACCCACGAGAACCCGGACTACCTGCCGGGCGTCCGGCTGCCCGACACCGTCCGGGCCACCACCGACGCGGCCGAGGCACTGGCCGGCGCCGACTTCGCGGTCCTGGTGGTGCCCTCGCAGACGCTGCGCGACAACCTGGCCGCCTGGGCGCCGCTGATCGAGCCGCAGACCGTGCTGGTGAGCCTGATGAAGGGCATCGAACTCGGCACCGCCAAGCGGATGAGCGAGGTGATCGACGAGGTCACCAAGGTCGGCCCGGAGCGGGTCGCGGTGGTCAGCGGGCCCAACCTGGCCAAGGAGATCGCCAACCGTCAGCCCGCCGCCAGTGTGGTCGCCTGCACCGACGAGGCGGTCGCCAAGCGGCTCCAGGCCGCCTGCCACACGCCGTACTTCCGGCCGTACACCAACACCGACGTGGTCGGCTGCGAACTCGGCGGCGCGGTCAAGAACGTGATCGGCCTGGCGGTCGGCATGGCGGCCGGCATGGGCCTCGGCGACAACACCAAGGCGACGCTGATCACCCGCGGGCTGGCCGAGACCACCCGGCTCGGCGAGGTGCTGGGCGCCGACCCGCACACCTTCGCGGGGCTCGCCGGGATGGGCGACCTGGTCGCCACCTGCTCCTCGCCGCTGTCGCGCAACAACACCTTCGGCATGAACCTGGGCCGGGGGATGTCACTGGCCGAGACCATCGCGGCCACCCGGCAGACCGCCGAAGGCGTCAAGTCCTGCGAGTCGGTGCTGGACCTGGCCCGGCGCAACGGGGTCGACATGCCGATCGTCGAGGCAGTGGTGGACGTCGTGCACAACGGGCGGCCGACCCAGGAGGCGCTCCAGGCGCTGATGTCGCGCGCCGCCAAGCCCGAGCGGCGCTGAGCCCGGCCCGAGGGAAGCGGGCTGACATTCCGGGGCCCGCCGGGCGGGCGTTGACCTACCGGAAACACGTCGCACGGTAGTCTCAAGCCCGATATGAGCATCGAACAGTCCTCCCCGAACCCGTCCGCCCGCAAGCCGCGCGTCGCGCTGGTCTTCGGCGGCCGCAGCTCCGAGCACGCGATCTCGGTCTCCACCGCGGGCAGTGTGCTCAGGGCCATCGACCGCGCCAAGTACGACGTGCTGCCGATCGGCATCACCCACGAGGGCCGCTGGGCGCTGACCAGCGACGAGCCGGCCCGGATGGCCATCACCGACGGCAAGCTGCCGGACGTGGCGCAGGTCGCCGAGTCCCTCGACGGGCAGGTCGTGCTGCCCGCCGCCCCGGGTGACCGGGAAGTGGTCCTCAGCGAGCCGGGGAGCGCCCCCAAGGCGCTCGGCGAGGTCGACGTGGTGTTTCCGCTGCTGCACGGCCCGTGGGGCGAGGACGGCACGCTCCAGGGCCTGCTGGAACTCTCCGGCGTCCCGTACGTCGGCAACGGCGTGCTGGCCAGCGCGGCCGGCATGGACAAGGAGTTCGCCAAGCGGATCCTGGCCTCGCACGGCCTGAACGTCGGCAGCTACACCATCGTGCGGCCGCGGGACTGGGAGACCGAGGAGGGCCGCGCGGCCGTGCGCGAGCGCGCCGCCGGGCTCGGCCTGCCGCTGTTCGTGAAGCCCTGCCGGGCCGGCTCCAGCATCGGCATCACCAAGGTCGGCGACCTCGCCGAGCTCGACGCCGCGATCGAGGAGGCCCGCCGGCACGACCCCAAGCTGATCATCGAGGCCGGTGTCACCGGCCGCGAGATCGAGTGCGGCGTGCTGGAGTTCGAGGACGGCCCGCGGGCCAGCGTCCCGGCCGAGGTGCTGGTCGGCGAGGGCTTCGACTTCTACGACTTCGAGGCCAAGTACATCGACTCCTCCGAGGTGCAGATCCCGGCGCGGCTGACCGCCGAGGAGACCGCGGAGATCCAGCGCCAGGCCGTCGCCGCGTTCGAGGCCTTCGGCTGCGAGGGCCTGGCCCGGGTGGACTTCTTCCTGCTGGAGGACGGCACCTGGATGATCAACGAGATCAACACCATGCCGGGCTTCACCCCGATCTCCGCCTACCCGAAGATGTGGGAGGCCAGCGGGGTCGCGTACGCGGAACTGATCGACCGGCTGCTGGCGTCGGCGCTGCGCCGCCCGACCGGACTGCGGTAACCGTAAGGACCCGAAAGGGCGGGCTGGGACTGTGCCCGGCCCGCTCTGCTATTCGCCCGCTCGCCTCCGGGGCGCTCTGACCCGGTGCCGACGGTCGGCGCTCCAAGGCCCTCGTTCCTCGGGCCTCCTCGCTTCTTCCTTTCGGCACCGGCGCGTCCCTTCGGCTCGGGGCGGGTGTTCGCCCGCTCGCTTCCGGGGCGCTCGGGTCCGGTGCCGACGGTCGGCGCTCCAAGGCCCTCGTTCCTCGGGCCTCCTCGCTTCTTCCTTTCGGCACCGGCGCGTCCCTT
>NZ_JBVHXY010000073.1:17528-21809 GCF_055569215.1 Kitasatospora sp. NPDC029312
TTCGGCTCGGGGCGGGTGTTCGCCCGCTCGCCTCCGGGGCGCTCGGGTCCGGTGCCGACGGTCGGCGCTCGGGGCGGGTGCTTCACGCGAAGGGCGGTGCGTCAGCCCGGGATGGTCGCCTTGACGAGGTCGCTCAGGGCGGCGGCCGGGTCGAAGGGGTTGCGGGCGGCCCCGGCGGGGACGGTCACCTCGACGTAGGCGGCGCGCATGGTCGTGACGAAGCGGTAGCCGCCGTCGGAGAGCTTCTGGGACCACCAGGTGACGTCGTCGACGGTCGGGGACCAGTCCATGGCGTGCTCGCCGTCCAACTCCTCCGGCCGGTCGATGCCGCAGCGCAGTACCGTCCGGGGCGAGTCGCCCCAGGCCGCCACGTACGGCGAGGCGGGTGACGGGTCGTGGCGGGCGCGCCCCAGCAACTCGTGCGGCAGGGCCGCCGCCAGCGCGCGGCAGTGCTCCGCCGCCTTCCCGCTCGGCCGCGGCACCTCGACCTTCGGGTCCGCCGAACTCCAGCTGCCGATCAGCAGGACGACCGCGCTGGCCAGCGCGACCGGCGCCGCCAGCCACCGGACCGGGGCCGGCAGCGCGGTCACCACCTCGGGGATGCGGAGTTCTCTGGCCACCCGCCGATGGTAGCCGGGGCTAGAGGTGCACCACCGGACAGGTGAGGGTGCGGGTGATGCCCTCGACCTTCTGGACGGTGGCGACGACCATGCGGCCCAGGTCGTCCACGGTCTCGGCCTCGGCCTTGACGATCACGTCGTAGGGACCGGTGACGTCCTCGGCGGTGAGCACTCCGGGGATCGTGCCGATCGTGTCGGCCACGGAGCTGGCCTTTCCGACCTCGGTCTGGATCAGGATGTATGCCTGTACCACGGGGGCCTCCCGGCAGCCGGAAACGGGGGATCGCCGCCGTGATCGCCCGGTCGGGCACAGGGTGGGAACGGACTCACCGGCAGACTGATCACCACGCTACCCCGCAGCGGGCCGGGGAGGGGAGACCCCGGCACCCCCGAAGGGCGTACGCTGCGCGCGGGGGCCAGATCCGGATGGAAACGCGAGAGGACGGCAGATGCAGGGGACCGTGGGCGAGCTGGGCGAGTTCGGCCTCATCAGGGAGCTGACCGCCCGGGTACCGCTCACCGACGCGGTCGACCTCGGCCCCGGGGACGACGCCGCGGTGGTGAAGGCCCCGGACGGCCGGGTGGTGGCCACCACCGACGTCCTGATCGAGAACCGGCACTTCCGCCGGGACTGGTCCACCGCCTACGACGTGGGCCGCAAGGCCGCCGCCCAGAACCTCGCCGACGTGGCCGCGATGGGCGCGGTGCCGACCGCGATACTGCTCGGCCTGGTCGCCCCGGCCGATCTGCCGACCACCTGGGCCACCGAGCTGATGGACGGGCTGCGCGACGAGTGCCAGGTGGCCGGGGCGACGGTCGTCGGCGGTGATGTGGTGCGCGGTGACACCGTCATGCTGGCCATCACGGCGCTCGGCGATCTCCAGGGGCGCGCGGCGGTGACGCGCTCCGGCGCCCAGGTCGGCGACGTGGTCGCGGTGACCGGCTGGCTCGGCTGGTCGGCGGCCGGACTGACCGTCCTGCAGCGCGGCTTCCGTTCCCCGCGGGCCTTCGTCGAGGCGCACCGCCGGCCCGAGCCGCCGTACCACGCGGGCCCGGCCGCGGCCGAGTTGGGCGCGACCTCGATGATCGACGTGAGCGACGGGCTGGTCGCCGACCTCGGCCACGTGGCCCGGGCCAGCGACGTGGACATCGACCTCAAGGCCGCGGACTTCGACGTCCCGGCGCAGATGGCCGACATCGGCCAGGCGGTCGGGGTGGACCCGCTGGTCTGGGTGCTCTCCGGCGGCGAGGACCACGCGATCGTGGCCACCTTCCCGCGCGGCGTCCAACTCCCGGCCCGCTGGCGGGTGGTGGGCGAGGTGACCGGTCGTCCGCTGGGCTCGCGCAGCGGCCGGGTGACGGTGGACGGCGCGCCCTGGGACCGGGTCGGCGGCTGGGACCACTTCGCCGAGTGAGGCGGCCGGCGGCCGCCGGTGCCGACTGGCGTACGGAGTACGGCCGATGGGCACTTGGACACCAGCGCGGCACGTGACGCTCCGGACGTGCGGCGGACGGGCTTCGGAGGTGCGTTTTGCGTAGGCTTGCGGCATCCGAGCCCGCCCGCCCGTCCGGCGCGGGCGTTCCGGTTTCCACGGCGAGCGGGAGCACACCACACATGCGCATCGGTGTCCTGACCAGTGGCGGCGACTGCCCCGGCCTCAACGCGGTGATCAGATCCGTGGTGCACCGGGGAACGGACGTGCACGGGGACGAGATCGTCGGCATCGAGGACGGCTTCCTCGGCCTGATCGAGGGCCGCGCCCGACCGGTCTCGCACGACGACGTCACCGGGCTGCTCACCCTCGGCGGCACCATCCTCGGTTCGGCCCGGGTGCGGCGCGAGCGGATCGCCTGGGCGGTGGAGAACGCGAAGACGCTGGCCCGGGACATCGGCATCGACGCGCTGATCGCGATCGGCGGCGAGGGGACGCTCACTGCCGCCAAACGGTTCAGCGACGCCGGGCTGCCGGTGGTCGGGGTGCCCAAGACCATCGACAACGACATCGACGCCACCGACGTCACCTTCGGCTTCGACACCGCGGTGCACGTCGCGACCGAGGCGATCGACCGGCTGAAGACCACCGCGGAGTCCCACCAGCGCGTGATGGTGGTCGAGTTGATGGGCCGTCACACCGGCTGGATCACCCTCACCGCGGGCATGGCCGGCGGCGCGCACGGCATCCTGATCCCGGAGAAGCCCTTCGACATCGAGGTGGTGGCCCGGATGGTCGAGGACCGCTTCGCCCGTGGCAAGAAGTTCGCCATCATCGCCGTCGCCGAGGGCGCCGCCCCGCAGCCCGGCACCATGCGCTTCGACCACGGCGACGTCGACCAGTTCGGGCACCGGACCTTCGGCGGGATCGGCACCCGGCTCGCCCACGAGCTGGAGGACCTGCTCGGCAAGGAGGCCCGCCCGGTCATCCTCGGCCACGTCCAGCGCGGCGGCACCCCGACCGCCCGGGACCGGGTGCTCGCCTCGCGCTTCGGCTGGCACGCCGTGGAGGCCGTCCACCAGGGCGCGTTCGGGCACTTCACCGCGCTGCGCCGCAGCGACATCGAGCTGGTGCCGATCGCCGACGCGGTGACCCGGCTGAAGACGGTGCCGGAGGGCCGCTGGGCGGAGTCCGAAGCGGTGCTGTGAACCGGCGGGGGTAGGTTGACCTCATGGTTTCGACTGCACCTCCCCGCGTGCTCACCGTCGCCGGCTCCGACTCCGGCGGCGGTGCCGGCATCCAGGCCGACCTCAAGGCGATGCTCGCCCTCGGCGTGCACGGCATGAGCGTGATCACCGCCGTCACCGCGCAGAACTCGCTCGGCGTCCAGGGCTACTGGGAACTGCCCGCCGAGGCGGTCCGGGCGCAGTTCCGCAGCGTGGTGGACGACATCGGGGTGCAGGCCGTGAAGACCGGCATGCTCGCCTCGATCGAACTGGTGGAGACCGTCTCCGACCTGCTGTCAACGGTGGACGCCCCGGTGGTGGTCGACCCGGTCGGCGTCTCCAAGCACGGGGACGCGCTGCTGGCCGCCGAGGCGGTGGCCACCGTCCGGGAGAGGCTGCTGCCGGTCGCCACCGTCGTCACCCCCAACCTGCACGAGGTGACCCAGCTCACCGGCCGTACGGTCGAGGACGAGTCGCAGATGCTGGACGCCGCCCGGGCGCTGGTCGACCTCGGGCCGCGCTGGGCGCTGGTCAAGGGCGGCCACCTGGAGGGCGAGGCCGCGGACCTGCTGTACGGCGGTCCGGACGAGGTGCACTGGTACCGGGCGCCGCGCCACGACAACCGGCACACCCACGGCACGGGCTGCACCCTGGCCAGCTCGGTCGCGGCCGCACTGGCCAAGGGCGAGTCGCTGCCCGCGGCGGTGGGCTCGGCCAAGGAGTACGTCACCGGCGCGATCGCCGGGGGCTTCGCACTGGGTTCCGGGATCGGCCCGGTCGACCACGCCTGGCGCTGGCGCTAGCCGCCCCCGGGAACGCCCGGCCGGACGTCCAGGACGTTCCGGAGGACCCGGACGTCCCGGAGGACCCGGACGTCAGCGCCGGAGAACCCCGGCCCGGAGCACAGTGGTGGGGGGGGGGGGGGGGGGGGGGGGGGGGGGGGGGGGGAGGAGGGGGGGGGGGGGGGGGGGGGGGGGGGGGGGGGGGAGGGAGGGGGGAGGG
>NZ_JBVHXY010000074.1:0-20735 GCF_055569215.1 Kitasatospora sp. NPDC029312
TCCCCTCCCCCCCCCTCCTCCCCTTTCCCCCCCCCCTCCCCCCCCCCCCCCCCCCCCCCCCCCCCCCCCCCCCCCCCCCCCCCCCCCCCCCCCCCCCCCCCCCGGACCGGACAGGGTGGCCGGGCGCCGTCGCGTGCTCCCGTGCGCGCCGCGTGAGCCCCTCCCCGCGCGCCGCCGCCAACCGAGCCGATCCGTCGGAATCCGGTGCACTCACCCACCCGCGCGCCATTACTCTAAGTTGAATGCGCGTGTCGTTGAGTGACGGAATTGGTGTAGGGTCCCGATCGGGAGCATCGGTGCGGTGCGGCGCCCGGAAGGCCGCCCACCCCCTGGGCCGCCGTCCTGACGGTGCGCCAGGTCACCGCGTACGGCCGAGATGTGCGCGGCCGGTGGCCCGTGGTCGGGGCACCGGGCCCCGGGCCGGAGGGGGAGAGGCCGAGTGAGCTCCACCGATACGGTGTTGCCCGGGGCCGGACGACCGGGCGTACCGCCCGCCGACACGTCCGCCCCCGAACCGCCGGCGCCCGACCGGCGCGGCCCGCTGCACCGGCTCCTGGAGAGCCGCACGCTGCCCGGCCTCGTCCTGGGCGGGCTCTGCCTGGCCTACGCGCTGGGCGCCGCCGCCGGCTGGGGCTCGCGCCAGCTGTCCATCTTCATGGGCGACTTCGGCCTCGCCGCGGCGGCCCTCGCGGCCGCGCTGTCCTGCCTGGTGTACGCCTGCACGGTCGGCGGCCACGCCCGCCCCGCCTGGCTGCTGTTCGGCCTCTCCTCGCTCACGGTCGCCTTCGGCAACGGCACCTGGGGCTGGTACGAGCTGGTCGAGCGCACCGCGCTGCCGCCCGACTCGCTCGCCGCGTACGTCTTCCTGCTGTTCGCCCCGCTCGCCATCACCGGCGTCCTGGTGCTCGCCCAGCGCCCGCGCTCGGCGGCCGGCTGGCTCTGCCTGCTGCTCGACGGCTGGCTGATCGCCGGCTCGCTGTTCACCCTCAGCTGGAGCCTGGCGCTCGGCCGGATCGCGGCCGGCGAGGCCGGCTCCCCGCTGCGCATCGCCCTCAGCCTGGCCTACCCGGTACTGGACATCCTGCTGGTCAGCCTGGTCGTCGGCCTGCGCTTCGGCGGCCGGGACGGCAACCGGGCGGCCGTGCACACCGCGATGCTCGCCCTCGCCGTCACCGTGCTGTGCGACGCCCTGTTCACCTCCCCGCAGCTGCGCAGCACCTACCACTCCGGCGAACTGCTGGACGCCGGCTGGTTCTCCGGAAGCCTGCTGCTCGCGTGGGCGCCGTGGTCGCAGCGCTGGCGCCGGCCGCTGCGCGAGCACCCCTCGGCCGGCGGCCTGCCGCGCCGCCGGGTGGCCACCACCTTCAGCGCGATCACCCCGTACGCGGCGGCCGCCGTGTGCACCGCCGGAATCCTGTACAACGCCCTCGGGGGGCGCCCGTTGGACCGGGTGGTGGCCGCGGCCGCCTGCACCGTCGGGCTGGCGCTGATCCTCAGGCAGGGCGTGATGCTGCTCGACAACCTGTCGCTGGCGCAGGAACTCGCCCACAAGGAGGCGCACTTCCGCTCCCTGGTGCAGGGTTCCAGCGACGTCATCATGATCGCCGGGGCCAACGGGGTTCTCTCGTACGTCTCCCCGGCCGCGCTGGGCGTCTACGGGCGGGACCCGGAGGAGCTGGTCGGCGGCAACCTGCTGGACCTGGTCCATCCCGAGGACGTCGACCGGGTGCTGTCCGAGGTCCGCCGCTACCTCGCGCGGGTCCGGCTCACCGCCCACCGCACTCCCGGCACCGCTGAGCCCTCGGCCAGGGTGGAGTGCCGGATCAGCTCCGGCGCCGGCGAGTGGCTGCACGTCGAGTCGACGGTCAGCCGGCACCGCGACGGCCTGCTGCTCAACAGCCGGGACGTCACCGATCGCGTCATGCTCCAGGCCCAGCTGCAGCACAACGCGTTCCACGACCCGCTCACCGACCTGCCCAACCGGGCGCTGTTCACCCAGCGGCTGCGCGGCGCCCTCGGCGCCCGCGGCCAGCAGGGCGAGACGGGCGCCGGGATCGCCGTGCTCTTCCTCGACCTGGACGGCTTCAAGGCGGTCAACGACTCCGCCGGCCACCAGGTCGGCGACGAACTGCTGGTGCAGGCCGCCCGTCGGCTGCAGGGCGCGGTGCGCAGCGGGGACACCGTCGCCCGGTTCGGCGGCGACGAGTTCGCCGCGCTGGTCTGCGGCCCGCTCGGCCGGCTGCAGGTCCAGGAGCTGGCCGAACGGCTGCGGGTCGCGCTCTCCGAGCCGTACTGGATCGGCGGCGCCGAACTCAGCGTCGCCGCCAGCATCGGCATCGCCTTCGGCACCCCCGAGCGGGGCCCGGCCGCCGACCCCAGGGCCGCCGCCGACGAGCTGATGCGCAACGCGGACCTCGCGATGTACCGGGCCAAGTCCGAGGGCAAGGGCCGGGTGGTGCTCTACAGCCCCGCCATGCGGGCCGACCTGGAACGCCGCACCGAACTGGAGGAGCGGCTGCGGGTGGCCGTCCGGGAGGGCGGCTTCACCCTGCTCCACCAGCCGGTGGTGGACCTCGTCACCGGCACGGTGGTCTCGATCGAGGCGCAGGCCCGCTGGCGATCGGCGGGCGGCCTGCTGCTGACCCCGGCCGAGTTCCTGCGCTCGGCCGAGCACGGCGACGCGGCCACCCGGTTCTCCCGCTGGCTGGTGCAGGAGGCGGTGGCGGCGGCCGTCGACCGGCGCGCCCTGTCCGGCCGGGGCCGCGGCGGCACCGCGCCCGTTCCGGTGGCGGTGCGGCTCTCCGTCGAGCGGCTCTGCTCACCCGGCCTGTACGAGACGGTCGCCGCGGCGCTGCGCGACAGCGGACTGCCGGCCGGCGAGCTGGTGATCGAGGTGGCCCGGATGGGCCAGGACGGACTCGCCGACGAACTCGGCCGCCGCCTGGTCGCGCTGCGGCGGCTCGGGGTCTCCACCTGGCTGGCCGGCTACGGCGCCGGGAGCGGCTCGCTGGGCGCGCTCGCCAGACTGCCCTTCGACGGGATCAAGCTGGACCGCGCGTTGGTCCAGGGCCTCGGCGAGTCCGCGCTCAGCAGAACCCTGGCCGGGCACGCCCTGCGGCTCGGCCGGGACCTCGGGATGACCACCGCCGCGGAGGGGGTGGACCTGCCCCGCCAGATCTCCGCGCTGCAGGAGCTGGGCTGCCGGCAGGCCCAGGGTTCGGCCTTCGCCCCGCCGCTGGACGAGACCCGGCTACGCCGGGCGCTGGCCCGGCGCGGCTACCCGCTGCCCAAGCCGCCCGGTCCGCTGCCCGTCCGGCGCGGCCACCCGGCCGCGGACACCCGGACGAGTGGCCGTGCGGACGCCCAGGGGGGCCGTGGCGTAGATCACCAGGGCGCCCCCCAGCCCCACCACGGCCCTTGTGACCTGCCGGAACGCAGCGCCGTCGCCGGTCCAGGGCTCGGTCCGCATGGCGAGACGGTCATCCCACCTGCTTGACACGCCACCCCGGGCAGGAGGATGGTCGTTGCCATGCGCACCCGAATTCTCGTACTTGGCGGGCGCGTCGGCTGAGCGGGCTCCCACGCCCCGCTCGTGACAGACCGACGCGCCACCCCTCGCATGCCCTTGGGCACGAGGGGTTTTTTGTTGCACTGACGCTGTTCCCCTCCTGCAAGACCCCTGGCCCGACCGCTCCGCGACGTCCGATTCGTCGGATTCGCGCGGGACGATTGAGGCAGAGCCGGCGATCGGCCCGGACCGGAACCCCCTCGCAGCACCGGGGCCCGCAGCCCCGGACCGGCAAAACCCGAGAAGAGACAGGCAGATGACTGAGCACGCCGCATCCCCCCGCCGCGGGGACAACCCGGCCGCCCACGCTCCCGCGCCCCAGCACGTCGCCGAGACCATGACCGGAGCCCAGTCGCTCATCCGCTCGCTTGAGGCCGTGGGAGCGGACACCGTCTTCGGCATCCCGGGCGGGGCCATCCTGCCCGCGTACGACCCGCTGATGGACTCCACCAAGGTGCGCCACATCCTGGTCCGGCACGAGCAGGGCGCCGGCCACGCCGCCACCGGCTACGCCCAGGCCACCGGCCGGGTCGGCGTCTGCATGGCCACCTCCGGCCCCGGTGCGACCAACCTCGTCACCCCGATCGCCGACGCGTACATGGACTCCGTCCCGATGGTCGCGATCACCGGCCAGGTGTCCTCCAAGGCGATCGGCACCGACGCCTTCCAGGAGGCCGACATCTGCGGCATCACGATGCCGATCACCAAGCACAACTACCTGGTCACCGACCCGGCCGAGATCCCCCGGGTGATCGCCGAGGCCTTCCACATCGCCGCGACCGGCCGCCCCGGCCCCGTCCTGGTCGACATCGCCAAGGACGCCCTGCAGGCCACCACCACCTTCCGCTGGCCGGTCGAGGCCGCGCTGCCGGGTTACCGCCCGGTCACCAAGCCGCACGCCAAGCAGATCCGCGAGGCCGCGAAGATGCTGGTCGGCGCGAAGCGCCCGGTGCTCTACGTCGGCGGCGGCGTGCTCAAGGCGCGGGCCACCGCCGAGCTGCGGATCCTCGCCGAGCTGACCGGCGCCCCCGTCGTCACCACCCTGATGGCGCTCGGCGCCTTCCCGGACAGCCACCCGCAGCACCTGGGCATGCCCGGCATGCACGGTTCCGTCCCGGCCGTCACCGCGCTGCAGAAGGCGGACCTGCTGTTCACCCTCGGCGCCCGCTTCGACGACCGGGTCACCGGCAAGCTGGACGGCTTCGCCCCGTATGCCAAGGTCGTCCACGCGGACATCGACCCGGCCGAGATCGGCAAGAACCGCCCGGCGGACGTGCCGATCGTCGGCGACGCCCGCGAGGTGCTCGCCGACCTGATCGTCGCCGTCCAGGCCGAGTTCGACGCCGGCCACAAGGGCGACTACGCGGACTGGTGGGTGAAGCTCGACGAGTGGAAGCGGACCTACCCGCTGGGCTACGAGCCGGCCCCGAACGGCGAGCTCTCCCCGCAGCAGGTCATCGAGCGGATCGGCCAACTCGTCGGCCCGGAGGCCGTCTACGCCGCGGGCGTCGGCCAGCACCAGATGTGGAGCTCGCAGTACATCCGCTTCGAGAAGCCCGGCACCTGGCTCAACTCCGGCGGCGCCGGCACCATGGGCTACGCCGTCCCGGCGGCGATGGGCGCGAAGGCCGGCCGCCCGGACACGCCGGTCTGGGCGATCGACGGCGACGGCTGCTTCCAGATGACCAACCAGGAGCTGGTCACCTGCGCGCTGAACGGCCTCCCGATCAAGGTCGCGGTCATCAACAACGGTTCGCTGGGCATGGTCCGGCAGTGGCAGACGCTGTTCTACAACCAGCGCTACTCCAACACCGTGCTGCACGCCGGCCCCGACCACGACGGCATCGAGCCGCCGGCCCAGGGCACCCGGATCCCCGACTTCGTCCTGCTGGCCGAGGCGATGGGCTGCGTCGGTCTGCGCTGCGAGCGCCCCGAGGACCTGGACGCGGTCATCAAGCAGGCGATGGAGATCAACGACCGTCCGGTCGTCATCGACTTCATCGTCCACCAGGACGCCATGGTCTGGCCGATGGTCGCGGCCGGCACCAGCAACGACGAGATCCAGTTCGCCAAGGGCGTCCGGCCCGACTTCGGCGACGACCTCGACTGACGGCCCCACTCCAGAACGATCGAGGAACCACATGTCCAAGCACACCCTCTCCGTCCTGGTCGAGAACAAGCCCGGCGTGCTCGCCCGCATCGCCTCACTGTTCTCCCGTAGGGGCTTCAACATCGACTCCCTCGCCGTCGGCCCGACCGAGCACCCGGACGTGTCCCGGATGACGATCGTGGTCAACGTCGAGGACCTCCCGCTGGAACAGGTCACCAAGCAGCTCAACAAGCTCGTGAACGTGATAAAGATCGTCGAACTCGACCAGTCCGCTGCGATCCAGCGGGAACTGGTCCTGGTGAAGGTCCGCGCCGACAACGAGACCCGGTCGCAGATCGTCGAGATCGTCCAGCTGTTCCGGGCCAAGACCGTCGACGTGTCACCCGAAGCGGTGACGATCGAGGCGACCGGCAGCTCGGACAAGCTGGAGGCCATGCTCCGGATGCTGGAGCCGTACGGCATCAAGGAATTGGTCCAGTCCGGCCTGGTCGCCATCGGCCGCGGCGCCCGCTCCATCACGGACCGGTCGCTGCGCGCCCTCGACCGCAGCGCGTAAACAGCGCCGTCTCAAACCCTGAAGCAAAGACCCCACACCCCGCCGGGTGCGCCTACCGTAGGTCCCGCGCACCAGGCGACAACACGCAAGGAGATGTGCCCCCGTGGCCGAGCTGTTCTACGAAGACGACGCCGACCTGTCCATCATCCAGGGCCGCAAGGTCGCGGTCATCGGCTACGGCAGCCAGGGCCACGCCCACGCGCTGTCCCTGCGCGACTCGGGCGCCGACGTCCGGGTCGGCCTGAAGCCCGAGTCCAAGTCCCGCGCCAAGGCGGAGGAGGCCGGCCTGCGCGTGGTCACCCCGGCCGAGGCGGCGGCCGAGGCCGACGTCATCATGATCCTGGTGCCGGACCCGATCCAGGCCGACGTCTACGAGGCGGACATCGCCCCGCACCTGAAGGCCGGCGACGCCCTGTTCTTCGGCCACGGCCTGAACATCCGCTTCGGCTTCATCAAGCCCCCGGCGGACGTCGACGTCTGCATGGTCGCCCCGAAGGGCCCGGGCCACCTGGTCCGCCGCCAGTACGAGGAGGGCCGCGGCGTCC
The DNA here is from genome assembly GCF_055569215.1 of Kitasatospora sp. NPDC029312. Taxonomy (NCBI): domain Bacteria; kingdom Bacillati; phylum Actinomycetota; class Actinomycetes; order Kitasatosporales; family Streptomycetaceae; genus Kitasatospora; species Kitasatospora sp. NPDC029312. The sequence goes on from NZ_JBVHXY010000074.1 coordinate 6,780, forward strand.
CCGCGATCGTCGCGGTCGAGCAGGACGCCTCGGGCAACGCCTTCGCCCTGGCGCTCTCGTACGCCAAGGGCCTGGGCGCCACCAAGGCCGGCGTCATCAAGACCACCTTCACCGAGGAGACCGAGACCGACCTGTTCGGTGAGCAGGCCGTCCTCTGCGGTGGCACCGCCGCCCTGGTGAAGGCCGGGTTCGAGACCCTGGTCGAGGCCGGCTACCAGCCGGAGATCGCCTACTTCGAGTGCCTGCACGAGCTGAAGCTCATCGTCGACCTGATGTACGAGGGCGGCCTGGAGAAGATGCGCTGGTCGGTCTCCGAGACCGCCGAGTGGGGCGACTACGTCACCGGCCCGCGCATCATCACCGACGCCACCAAGGCCGAGATGAAGAAGGTCCTCGCCGAGATCCAGGACGGCACCTTCGCCAACACCTGGATCGCCGAGTACAAGGCCGGCCTGCCCAAGTACAACGAGTACAAGAAGGCCGACGAGGACCACCTGCTGGAGACCACCGGCAAGAAGCTGCGCTCGCTGATGAGCTGGGTCGACGAGAAGGCCTGACCGCCTGACGGGCCGGTCGATTCCGTAACTTCCTTGTACAAGTAGGCTGCTCTCGTCCGGGTGATTTCGCCGGACGGGAGCAGCCTGGTACCGGGCCCGTCGATACACTCCGAGTGCGCGTCAGGCTCACAGCGTCGTGCGTCTACCTACGCGGCATGCCACCTTCCCCCGCCCTCCACGCCACCTACGTGCGCCGGGGAACCGGACAGTTAAGGACAACACTGTCGTGAGCACTGCGACCACTGTGAAATCCGGCGTCGTCCTGATCGCCGAAGAGCTTTCGCCCGCCACCGTCGACGCCCTCGGCCCCGACTTCGAGATCCGCCACTGCAACGGCGCCGACCGCACCGAGCTGCTCACCGCGATCGCCGACGTGGACGCCATCCTGATCCGCTCCGCCACCAAGGTCGACGCCGAGGCGCTGGCCGCCGCCCGCAAGCTCAAGGTGGTCGCCCGGGCCGGCGTCGGCCTGGACAACGTGGACGTGGCCGCCGCCACCAAGGCCGGCGTGATGGTCGTCAACGCGCCGACCTCCAACATCGTCACCGCCGCCGAGCTGGCCTGCGGCCTGCTGATCTCCGTCGCCCGCAACATCGCCCCGGCCAACGCGGCGCTCAAGGCCGGCGAGTGGAAGCGCAACAAGTACACCGGCGTCGAGCTGAGCGAGAAGACCCTCGGCGTGGTCGGCCTCGGCCGGATCGGCGTCCTGGTCGCGCAGCGGATGTCCGCGTTCGGGATGAAGATCGTCGCGTACGACCCCTACATCCAGGCCGCCCGCGCCGCGCAGATGGGCGTCAAGCTGGTCTCCCTGGAGGAGCTGCTGGAGGTGTCGGACTTCATCACCGTCCACCTCCCCAAGACCCCGGAGACCATCGGCCTGATCGGCGACGAGGCGCTGCACAAGGTCAAGCCGACCGTGCGGATCGTCAACGCCGCCCGGGGCGGCATCGTCGACGAGGAGGCGCTCGCCGGCGCCCTGCGCGAGGGCCGGGTGGCCGGCGCGGGCCTGGACGTGTACGCCAAGGAGCCGTGCACCGACTCCCCGCTGTTCGGCTTCGACAACGTGGTGGCCACCCCGCACCTGGGCGCCTCCACCGACGAGGCGCAGGAGAAGGCCGGCATCGCCGTCGCCCGGTCGGTGCGGCTCGCGCTGGCCGGCGAGCTGGTGCCGGACGCCGTCAACGTCCAGGGCGGCGTGATCGCCGAGGACGTGCGGCCGGGGCTGCCGCTGGCCGAGAAGCTCGGCCGGATCTTCACCGCGCTGGCCGGCGAGGTGGCCGTCCGGCTGGACGTCGAGGTCCGCGGCGAGATCACCCAGCACGACGTGAAGGTGCTCGAACTGTCCGCGCTGAAGGGCGTGTTCGAGGACGTGGTGGCGGAGACGGTGTCCTACGTCAACGCCCCGCTGTTCGCCCAGGAGCGCGGCGTCGAGGTGCGCCTGACCACCTCCAGCGAGAGCCCCGAGCACCGTAACGTGATCACCGTGCGCGGCACCCTCGCGAACGGCGAGGAGATCGCGATCTCCGGCACGCTGTCCGGCCCGAAGCAGATCCAGAAGATCGTCGGTGTGGACGCCTTCGACGTGGACGTGGCGCTCACCGACCACATGGCCTTCTTCAAGTACGAGGACCGCCCCGGCGTGGTCGGCGTGCTCGGTCGCCACCTGGGCGACGCGGGCGTCAACATCGCGGGCATGCAGGTCGCCCGGGACGGCGGCGGCGCCCTCGCCTCCCTCACGGTGGACAGCGAGATCCCCCACGACGTGCTGGCGGCGATCGCCGCCGAGATCGGCGCGCGCTTCGCCCGCTCGGTCGACCTGGGCTGACCCCTCGGCTTCGACCAGGGCCCGGACCGCCGTCAGAACGGTGGTCCGGGCCCTGTTGCGTGCTCCCGGGTGGCCGCCGTCTCAGATACTAGGAAATCCGAGTATTCGTGCAGACACGGCCGGGGCGTGGCCTTACGGTGGAAGGGCCGTACGGTGTGCCGCCCCTGTAGCCAGGGTCTGCGGCCCGTGTGCGCGTGCGCCCTCCGGGCAGGCGACCCCTGCCCCGCGCTCCTGCCGCCGCCCATCGCCGCCCCCTCCGGGACGCGCTGCGCGGCACCCGTCGAGTCTCCCTTCGCGCTCGCCCCGCGCAGCGCCGCTTCCAAGGAGCCCGGTATGTCCCCCTCCGCTGACCGCCACGCCACTCCCGCTCCCGCCGCCCCCGTCCGCGTCGCGCGCCGCCGCCGGGCCGCCGAGCGGAACCCCTTCGCCGCCGCCGCGCTGCAGCGCGCCCTCGACCGCCGGGACAACGGCGGCGTGACCGGCCACCGCTGACTGCTCACCACTGGCCGGGCGCCACTGACCGGCCACCGCTGAGGCCACCGCGGACCGGCCACCGCTGACCGGGCCGGTCGGTCGGTGGCGTTCATCGGCCTACTAGGCCGGACGGGCTGACGGTACGTCACTCCGTCGGGTGCAGCCGGGGTCCGTTCGGGGGAAGTTGCTCGCCCCCGTCGGCGCGATCATCCTAATTTGGGGCCCCCGGAAGGGTGATCGACGTCCGCGCGGGCGGGCGTCAGCGACACGCCGCGGATCAGTCCCCCGGCCGGGGGAGAGGGCCCAGTGCGTCTGCCACCCGTCCGTCGACCGATCGCCCCGATCGGCCTCACCCTGGTCCTGCTGGCAGCTGCGTTCCTTCCGGGCAGCGCCGCGTTCGCCGCCGCCCCGGCGGCCGGCGGCCCGTCCACCGCGGGGCCGCCGGGCCGGGGCCGCACCGCCTCCGTCCTGCTGGAACTCACCACCGAGGCGGCGGGCCACAGCTGGCAGCGCGCCGCCGACACCGCCCGGCGGGCCCAGCGCCCGCCGGAGGCCGTCCGCGTGGAGGCGGCCCGGGCCGGGGCCGCCCAGCGGGGCCGGGCCGGGGACGCGCTCGACCGGCTCGCCGACGCCGTCCACCGGGCCGCGCCCGCCGCCCGCGAGCTCTACCGCACCCGCACCCTGCTCACCGGCCTCGCCGTCAGCGCGCCCGCCGACCGGCTTCCCGCGCTGCGCGCGCTGCCCGGCGTCCGGGCCGTCCACCCGATCGTCAACAAGCAGCGCGACAACACCTACTCCGTCCCGCTGACCGGCGCCCCGCAGGTCTGGCAGGGCGACACCGCCCTCGCCGGGAACACCGGCCGGGGCGTCCGGATCGGGATCATCGACAGCGGCATCGACTACACCCACGCCGACTTCGGCGGCCCCGGCACCGAGCAGGCCTTCCGGTCGGTCGAACGCGGCAAGCCCGCGCCGGCCGCGCTGTTCCCGAACGCCAAGGTGGTCGGCGGCAAGGACCTGGTCGGCGACGACTACAACCCCGACCCGTCCTCCCCGCAGTACCAGCCCGTGCCGCACCCCAGCGACAACCCGATCGACTGCGTGCGCAACGGGCACGGCACCCACGTCGCCGGGACGGCGGCCGGGTACGGCGTCACCGCCGACGGCCGTCCCTACCCCGGCCCCTACCGGCCCGGACTCGACCCGGCCGCCTTCAAGGTCGGCCCCGGCGCCGCCCCCGGCGCGCAGCTGTACGCGATCCGGGTGTTCGGCTGCGACGGCGCCACCGACCGGCTCGCCCAGGCGCTCGACCTGGCCGCCGACCCGAACGGCGACGGCGACCTCGGCGACCGGCTCGACGTCGTCAACCTCTCGCTCGGCAGCCGCTTCGGCAGCCCCGACGACACCGACGCGCTGGCCGTCGACCGGCTCGCCGCGCTCGGCACCGTGGTGGTCGCGGCCGCCGGCAACGAGGGCGACGTGTACGGCGTGGGCGGCAGCCCCGGCACCGCCGCCCGGGCCATCGCCGTCGCCGCCTCCGTGCACGGGCACGCCGACGTCGACGGCATCACCGTGCTCGCCCCCGCCGCGCAGGCCGGCGTCGTCCCCGGGCACTGGAGCGAGCGCTACCAGGGCTGGTCCACCGCCGACGTGAACGGCGCGCTCGCCGTTCCCGTCGACCAGGCGGACGGCTGCACGGCCTTCAGCGAGGCGGACAAACAGCGGCTGAAGGGCAGGATCGCGCTGCTCACCTGGCGCACCGCCGACGCCGACCGGGCCTGCAACTCCGGCCCGCGCGCCGACCACGCCGCCGACGCCGGGGCCGTCGGCGCGCTCTACGCCGCCGACAGCGACCACCTGGCCGAGATCTCCGGCAACGACCGGATCCCGGCCGTGCTGCTCGCCCGGGCCGACGGCGAGCGGCTGCTCAAGGCCGTGGCCGCCGGGGAGGTCCGGGTCCGGCTCGCGGCGCCCGGCAACCCGCTGCACGGCTCGGTCGCCCAGAACCAGCCCTCCCGGGCCGACACCCTCACCGACTTCAGCTCCCGGGGCATCGGGGTGCCCGGGGTGGTCAAGCCCGACCTCGCGGCCCCCGGCGAGACCATCTGGTCCGCCCTCGTCGGCAGCGGCAGCGGCGGCCAGCGGGAGAACGGCACCTCGATGGCCGCCCCGCACGTGACCGGGCTGGCGGCCCTCGTCCGCGCCGCCCACCGGGACTGGCCGGTCGAGCAGGTCAAGGCCGCGCTGATGAACACCAGCACCGACACCTGGCTCGGCGACGACCACACCGGGCCGGTCTACGGGCCCGAGCGCACCGGCGCCGGACGGGCCCGGGGCGACGCGGCGGTGCGCACCCCGGTGGTCGCCTACGCGGCGGGGGAGGGCGCCGAGCCGGGCAGCGTCGGGGTCTCCTTCGGCCCGGTCGCGATCGGCGGGCCGACGGCGCTCGGGCGGCAGATCGAGCTGCGCAACCACTCGGGCTCCCCGCTGAGGTACCGCACCGGCTACGCGGCGGCGACCCGACTGCCCGGCGCCTCCTACCTGGTGACACCCGCGCAGGTGGACGTCCCGGCGGGCGGCACCGCACGGGTGACGGTGACGCTGTCCGTACCGGGCGCGCTGGGACGCGCGCCGGACCCGACCATCGAGACCCGGCAGGGCGGCAAGGCGCGCAGCTACCGGGGCGAGCTCTCCGGGCGGGTGCTGTTCAGCCCGGTCGACGACACCGCCCTGCCGCAGCTGCGCGTCCCGGTGTTCGCCGCCCCGCGGCCCGCCGGCGACCTCACGGCGACGGCCGCCGCCCGCACCGCCCGGAACGGCACGCTGGTCACGCTCGGCGGCAGCGCGGCGCCCGGCGAGCGGCCCGGACTGGTCACCGCCCTCGCGCTCGGCGGCGAGGCCGCCCGCTGGCCCGACTGCCCACCCGGCAGCGGCACGGCCGTCGGCCCCGGCTCCGGCATCCGGCCCGGGCGCGCGGCGCAGTCGGCCGACCCGCCGCAGGACGTCTGCGTCGAGCACCCCGGCGACCGGGCCGCCAACCTGCGGGCGGTGGGCGCGGCCGTCGACGCCGACCAGCTGTACGTGGGGGTACGGCTGTGGGCCCCGGCCGCGACGCCGGTCGGGGTGTACGGCACCCGGGTGTCGCTGGACACCGACGGGGACGGCGTCACCGACGTGTTCCTCGCGGCCGACCGGCTGCGCGGCAGCGACGTACTGGTCTCCCGCGCCCTGGACGCCCGCACCGGCGCCGAACTCGACGTCCAGCCGCTCAACGCCCACTGGGGCGACACCGACACCGAACTGCTGGACAGCGACGTGCTGGTGCTGCCCGTCCGGCTGAGCGCCCTGCCGGGCGTCAAGCCCGGCCACAGCACCGTCCGCTACGGCGTCTGGACCGGCCTGGCGACCCCCGGCCAGCCGGACCCGGCCGACGCGTACTCGGCCATCGGCCTGCGCGGCACCCGGCCGACCGTGCCGCTGGACGTCCTGCACCCGGGCCTCGCCGTCCGGACCGGCCTCGACGGCCCCGCCGCCGTGGTCGCCCCGGCGGGCCCGGACACCGTCCTCGCCGTGCACCGGGCAGCCGGCGACACCTCCCGGCTCCTGCTGCTGCACCACCTCAACCCGGCGGACCGCAGGGGTCAGGTGCTCGCGCTGCCCTGATCCCCGGTTCGGCGGACCAGGGGCGGCCCACCGCGCGTCGGCGGGCCGCCCCGTCCCATCACGTCACGTCGCGTCACGACACGTCCGGACTCTGGGCCACCCCCGTCACCTCCCGTCCGGGGTCCGGGCAGCCCGGCGGCGGTCGCGGTGCGGGGCACGGGCGGGGCGGCGGGAGAGCCGGGCGAAGACCGCGACCAGGGCCAGCGCGGCCGCCGTGGCGGAGCTGACGGTGAGGCCGTCGGTGAGGCCGGGCGGGCGGAAGGCGCAGCTCAGCCGGGAGGCGCCGCCGCGCAGCGGGACGCCGAGCATGCCGAGGACGGAGGTGGGGGCGGTGGCGGCGCCGCCGTCGACGGAGCAGGACCAGCCCTCGGTGGCGGGGACGGAGAGCAGCGCGGTGCCGGTGGAGCCCGGCGGGAGGGCCGCGCTGAGGGAGTGCCCGCCGGCCTGGACCCGGGTGGCGCCGGTGGCGGTGAGGCGGGTGACGGCGGCCTCCAGGGCGCCGGCCCGCAGGCAGCCGATCGGGCGGGCGGGGACCTGGCTGACGACGTCCGAGCGCAAGGTCACCCGGACCACGCCGTCCGCCGGTACGGGCCCCAGCCGGTGGATCGCCACGGCCGTGGTGGGCTGCTCGCCGTCACTGCGGTAGCTGGTGCCCAGACCGCTGACCGTGCCCCGGTACCAGACCCCGTGGAAGTAGGCCGTCCCGCCCGGCGTGCAGGTGGCGGAGAACACCGTGCCCTCGCCGCCGCCCGGCACCGACCAGCCGCTGGTGCCGTGCGGGGTCGGCGCCGGGCCGCCCGCCGGGACGGGCAGCGGGGCGTCGTAGACCAGGCTGCCGAGCAGCGACTCCTGCCGGGACCAGACCGAGGAGGTGTCCGTCCGGGTCCCCGGCGGCAGCACGGTGACCAGCGGCGGCGCGGCCGCCCGGGCCGCGGTGAAGCCGTCCGGGGGCGGGCCGTCGTCCAGGTGGGCGCGGACCGCGAACAGCGCCCGCCCGACCGGATCGGTGACGCCGGCGGTCTGCCGCCCGCCGGCCGTCCAGCCCGCGCCGAGGTCGTGCAGCAGCAGGGCGGCGACGGTGGGCAGGGAGCCGCTGGCGTAGCCGCCGCCCTGGCCGTCCAGGAGCAGCGGATCGTTGGCGGTGAAGGCGTGCGGGCCGGGGTCGCTGCGCCCGGCCGGCCAGTCGGCGGCCGCCCGGACGGCCGCGTACCCGGCCCGGACGGCGGCCGGGGAGGCGGTGTCGGCGGGGGCCGAGCCGAAGGCCGCGTACCCGGACCAGACGGCGTTGCCGAGCAACGCGCCGCCGAGCACCCAGGTGGCCGCGGCGTTCGCCCGGCGGTCGGTGTGCCGGCGGTCCAGCACCGCGAGCGCGGCCGGCAGGACGACGGCGCCGACGCCCAGCAGCACCCAGGTGGAGACGGGGACCGACTGCCGGCTCGCCGCCAGCCCGGCGACCACCGCGACCACCGCCGCACCGCCCAGCAGGGTGAGGAGGTCCGGTCGGTGGGCCAGCGACACCCAGCCGGCCAGGACCAGCAGCCCGCTGAGCACGAAGGCGACGCGGTACGGCCCGCCGGCCGGGATCGCCAGACCGTGCCAGACGACCACGGTCGGAGTCCAGAGGAAGCCGAGTACCACCAGGACCAGCGCCGCGCACCAGATCGCCCGCTCGCGCACCCGCACCCGCCGGTTGAACGGCAGCCCGCACACCAGCAGCAGCCCGAGCACGCCGATCGCCGCGTCCGGCAGCGGCCGGCCGCCCTGGGCGGCGGGCAGCAGCCTGGCCAGGTGCCCGCCGAGGCCGGCCTGGCCGAGCGGCTGCACCGGGGACTCGGGCTGGGCGCCGCGGGCGGCGCGGACGGCGACGAACAGCACGGGGGAGGCGAGCAGCACTCCGGCGGTGGTCGCGGTGACGGCCCGGCCGGTGGCCCGGATCCGGTGCCGGAACGGCCGGGGGGTGGCGAACAGGCGCACGGCGAACAGCAGCCCGGCCATCAGGGTGGCCAGCGCGGCGGTGTACAGGTTGCCCGCCCAGGCGAGGGCCACGCACAGCGAGCCGGCCACCCAGTGCCGCTCGTGCAGGCACCAGTCCCCGACCAGGCCGAGCAGCGGCAGCGAGACCAGGCCCCAGAGCCACATCGGCGCCGCCCCGCCGACGTCCAGCACCCAGGCGCAGAGGCCGTACCCGACGGCGGCGAGCGCCCGCAGCCGGCGCGGGCCGGGGTGCAGGCGGCCGAGCAGGTGCGTCATGAGCGCGGTGGCGAGGCCGATGGTGGCCAGGGCGACCAGGAGGACGGCGAGCCGCGCCTGGTCGCGCGGGAGCAGGACGGCCGGCCAGGAGAAGGGGTTCATCAGGTAGGCGAAGAAGTCCGCCAGGAAGGGGACGCCGTAGCCGCTGTTCCAGTTGAACAGCAGGTCCCCGGTGGTCCGTCCGTGCAGCAGGTCCCACAGGTGCGCGTGGTAGGGCACGGCGACCTCGTCCGCCCCGGCCGGCCACCGACCGCTCAGCACGGCCGCCAGCCCGTAGCCGCCCGCCGCCAGCCCGGCCGCACCCGCGCAGACCGACACCTCCCGCTGCCGCTCGGTCCTCACGCACGCGCCCCCTTCTGCCAGGAACCCCGGATCACGCCACATTAGGCGCGCCCCCGGCGCACCCGTGTCCACACGCGCCCCGCCGAAGGGTGACGCGCCGTTCGACTGCGTCCGGATGCTGGACAGTAGGTGTCAGGGACTGGGACGGCGGAGTAGGGTCCGAGCATGTCTCGCACCATTCGTCTCGCAGTCGTCCCGGGTGACGGCATCGGCCAGGAAGTGGTGGCCGAAGGCCTCAAGGTCCTGGGTGCCGTGCTCCCCTCCGACGTGAAGCTGGAGACCACCGAGTACGACCTCGGCGCCCGGCGCTACCACCGGACCGGGGAGACGCTGCCGGACAGCGTGCTGGCCGAGCTCAAGGCCTTCGACGCGATCCTGCTCGGCGCCATCGGCGACCCGAGCGTGCCGTCCGGGGTGCTGGAGCGGGGGCTGCTGCTCAAGCTGCGGTTCGCCTTCGACCACCACATCAACCTGCGGCCGGGCCGGCTGTTCCCCGGCGTGAAGTCCGCGCTGGCCGGCGAGCCCGAGATCGACTTCGTGGTCGTCCGCGAGGGCACCGAGGGCCCGTACGTCGGCAACGGCGGCTCGCTGCGCACCGGCACGCCGCACGAGGTGGCCACCGAGGTCAGCGTGAACACCGCGTACGGCATCGAGCGCGTGGTGCGCGACGCCTTCCGCCGGGCCCAGGCGCGACCGCGCCGGAAGCTCACCCTGGTGCACAAGAACAACGTGCTGGTGCACGCCGGGCACCTGTGGTCGCGGATCTTCGCCGAGGTCGGCCGGGAGTTCCCGGAGGTCACCACCGAGTACCTGCACGTCGACGCCGCCACCATCCACCTGGTCACCCAGCCGGAGCGCTTCGACGTCATCGTCACCGACAACCTGTTCGGCGACATCCTGACCGACCTGGCCGCGGCCGTGACCGGCGGCATCGGTCTCGCCGCCAGCGGCAACATCAACCCGAGTGGCGAGTACCCGGCCATGTTCGAGCCCGTGCACGGCTCGGCGCCGGACATCGCCGGCCAGGGCAAGGCCGACCCGACCGCCACCGTGCTGTCGGTCGCCATGCTGCTGGAGCACCTCGGCTACGCCGCCGAGGCCGCGAAGGTGGAGGCCGCCGTCGCGGCGGACCTCGCCGAGCGCTCCGGCACCCGTACCACCTCCCAGGTCGGCGACGCGCTCGCCGTCCGAGTAGCCGGCTGACCGGCCGGACCCCACAAGGTCCCGGCCGTACGGGCCGGACCGCATAACCGCAGCTTGCAGCTCCCCAAGGAGCGGATGGCTGTTCGGCACGGCCCTCTGGATGCGAATATCGACAGTGGGCCGTGCCGTTGTGCGTCCGTTCCTGTGGTGGATAGCCGGAACGTTCCTTCGGCGGGGCGGCCCCGATCCAACCCCACGGTGAAGGAAACAGCCATGAGTACGCCCACCCAGGCGCCCATCACGTTCGACCTCAAGCCCTCCGCCCATCCGCTGTCCGCAGCGGAGCGCGAGGCCCGGCTGACCGACCCCGGCTTCGGCCGGGTCTTCACCGACCACATGGTCACCGTGAGCTGGACCGAGGGCCGCGGTTGGCACGACGCCCAGCTGGTTCCGTACGCGCCGGTGGAGATGGATCCGGCGAACATGACGCTGCACTACGGCCAGGCGATCTTCGAGGGCCTGAAGGCCTACCGCCAGGCCGACGGCTCCATCGCGACCTTCCGCCCCGAGGCCAACGCGCTGCGCTTCCAGGCCTCGGCCCGCCGCCTGGCGATGCCGGAGCTGCCGGTCGAGACCTTCGTCGAGGCCGTCGAGCTGCTCGTCCAGCAGGACCGGGCGTGGGTCCCGAACAAGCAGGAGCAGAGCCTCTACCTGCGTCCGTTCATGTTCGCCACCGAGGTCGGCCTGGGTGTCCGCCCGGCCAACTCCTACCTCTTCATGATCATCGCCTCCCCGGCCGGCGCCTACTTCCAGGGCGGCATCAGGCCGGTCTCGGTCTGGCTGTCCAAGGAGTACGTCCGGGCCGCGCCCGGCGGCACCGGCGCCGCCAAGTGCGCGGGCAACTACGCGGCCTCGCTGGTCGCCCAGGCCCAGGCCGCCGAGAAGGGCTGCGACCAGGTGGTCTGGCTCGACGCCGCCGAGCACCGGTGGATCGAGGAGATGGGCGGCATGAACCTGTACTTCGTCTTCGGCGAGGGCAAGGACGCCAGGATCGTCACCCCGGAGCTGTCCGGCGCCCTGCTGCCCGGGATCACCCGCGACTCGCTGCTGCGCCTGGCCTCGGACCTCGGCTACGCCGTCGAGGAGCGGAAGATCTCCACCGACGAGTGGCAGCAGGCCAACGCCGACGGCACCCTCACCGAGGTCTTCGCCTGCGGCACCGCCGCCGTGATCACCCCGGTCGGCTCGGTCAAGTCCGCCGCCGCCGACTGGACCGTCGGCACCGGCGAGCCCGGCCCGGTCACCATGGAGCTGCGCCGCGCTCTGCTCGCCATCCAGGGCGGCCAGGCGCCCGACACCCACGGCTGGCTGCACAAGATCGTCTGACCGCGACGCCCGGGCACCCCGTGACGCCCGGGCACGCCGCGACACCGAGGCGCCCCGCGACCCCGAGGCGCCCCGGCCCGGCGACCGCCGCCCCGCCGCCCCGGCCGAGCCGTTCCGCATCGCGAGACGGCCGGGCCGGACCGCGGAGGCTGTGTCAGACTGCGAGCGTGTCCTCGCTTTCGCTGATTATTGGCAGCAGGCGCGCCGGTCCGCAGTGACCGCTTCCGCAGGACCCGATGCGGAGCGACCACGAGCGTCCAGACCCGCGCGCAGACCTCTCGCACCCGCGAGGGGTCTTTTGCTTTTCGGGTCCAGCCCCCCGACGAGCACTGCCACCGGACCGGCCGACGGCCCCCACAAGGGGCCCGGGGACACCGGGACCGCGCGCGGGATCCTGGACAGTGGAGCCGGGACGACGAATCCGGCAGAGCAGTACGAACCTCCCCGAACGGAGAACCAGAGGTCATGACCGAGGTCAGCCGTACCGACGACAGTTTCCACGTGTTCGACACCACCCTGCGCGACGGCGCGCAGCGGGAGGGCATCAACCTCACGGTGGCGGACAAGCTGGCCATCGCCCGGTACCTGGACGAGTTCGGGGTCGGCTTCATCGAGGGCGGCTGGCCCGGCGCCAACCCGCGGGACACCGAGTTCTTCGCGCGCGCCGCCGACGAGCTGGAGCTGCGCAACGCCGAGCTGGTCGCCTTCGGCGCCACCCGCCGGGCCGGCGGCAAGGCGGCCGACGACCCGCAGCTCGCCGCGCTGGTCGCCTCCGGCGCGCCCGTGGTGACGCTGGTCGCCAAGGCGCACGACCGGCACGTGGAGCTGGCCCTGCGCACCACCCTGGACGAGAACCTGGAGATGATCCGGGACAGCGTCGAGTTCCTGCGCGCCCAGGGCCGGCGGGTGTTCATCGACTGCGAGCACTTCTTCGACGGCTACCGCGCCAACCGCGGGTACGCCCTCGCGGTGGTCCGCGCCGCGCACCTGGCCGGGGCGGACGTGGTGGTGCTGTGCGACACCAACGGCGGGATGCTGCCGGCCGGCGTCCGGGAGACCGTCGCCGACGTGCTGGCCGACTGCGCCACCTACAAGCCCGGCGCCCGGATCGGCATCCACGCCCAGGACGACACCGGCTGCGCGGTGGCCAACACCCTGGCCGCGGTGGACGCGGGCGCGACCCACGTCCAGTGCACCGCCAACGGCTACGGCGAGCGGGTCGGCAACGCGAACCTGTTCCCGGTGGTCGGCGCGCTGGAGCTCAAGTACGACCGGCGGGTGCTGCCGGAGGGCCGGCTGGCCGAGATGACCCGGATCTCCCACGCGATCGCCGAACTGGTCAACCTGGCCCCGTCCACCCACCAGCCGTACGTCGGCTTCTCCGCCTTCGCCCACAAGGCGGGCCTGCACGCCTCCGCGATCAAGGTCGACCCCGACCTGTACCAGCACATCGACCCGGAGCAGGTCGGCAACACCATGCGGATGCTGGTCTCCGACATGGCGGGCCGGGCCTCCGTCGAGCTCAAGGGCAAGGAGCTCGGCTACGACCTGTCCACCGACCGGGACCTGGCCGGCCGGGTGGTGGCCAGGGTCAAGGAGCAGGAGAACCTCGGCTACACCTACGAGTCCGCCGACGCCTCCTTCGAGTTGCTGCTGCGGGACGAGGTGCGCGGCAACCGGGACCGCTTCTACACCCTGGAGTCCTGGCGGACCATCAGCGAGCAGGGCCCGCAAGGGACCTCCGGCAACGAGGCGACGGTCAAGCTGTGGGCCAAGGGCGAGCGCCGGATCGCCGTCGGCGAGGGCAACGGCCCGGTCAACGCGCTCGACCAGGCGCTGCGAGCGGCCCTGGAAGGCATCTACCCTCCGCTGTCCACCTTCGAGTTGGTGGACTACAAGGTCCGCATCCTGGAGGGCCAGCACGGCACCGGCTCCAAGACCCGGGTGCTGATCGAGTCCACCGACGGCACCGCCACCTGGTCCACCGTCGGGGTGGCCGACAACGTGATCGCCGCTTCCTGGCTGGCACTTGAGGACGCGTACACCTACGGCCTGATCCGCGCCGGACTGGAGCCGACCGAGTAGCCGCCCCGAACTCGCCCGGGTCCCAGGGGACTTCGCCAAGTCCCCCGAGGTTCGGGCGAGTTCGTCAGCGGAGCCGGACTCGGGTCAGCGGAGTCGGGCGAGGAGGGCGTGTTCGACGAGGGTGATGAGGGCGCTTTTGGCGCTGTCTCGGCGGCGGGCGTCGAGGGTGATGATGGGGGTGGTTTCGCCGAGTTGGAGTGCTTCGCGGACTTCGTCGGGGGTGTGGGGCTG
>NZ_JBVHXY010000075.1:0-12927 GCF_055569215.1 Kitasatospora sp. NPDC029312
GGTATGTGCGAAAACCGCCCCGGGGGTCGCAAACCCCCGGGGGGGCCCGCGGGGGGACCCCCGGGGTGGGGGGGGCGGGGGGGGGGGAGGGGGGGGGGGGGGGGGGGGGGGGCCCCCCCCCGGCGCCGTTACGCTCGGCTGTTCAGCACTGGGGGCGGCGGCGGTGGTTGGCCCCGCGCCTGGCCCGGGCCTTCTTCTTGCGGCGGCGCTTGGACGACATGGCGGCTCCTCTCGCGACTGTCACGACTCCCGTATCCAGGACCCCCGGTCTTCCACCGTTCCACATCCGGCCCGTCCCGGCCCGTCGAGCGGCCCCGGGGCAGCCCTGGAGTCTGTGGTGGAGATGCTCGAAGGGTTTGAGCCGGTCGTGGCGGAGCGCCGGGCGGAGGAGGCTCAGGCGCGCCTCGGTCCGGCGGCGGCCGGGCTTGCGCGATCGGTCCGGTGAGATGAACCCGCCGAGCCGATCGTGGTCGAACGGCGGCGCCCTGGCCGGCGCAGGCACGGCAGAAGACCGCGCTCCGGAGCCCGCGGTCAGCGATGACCGGGCCGGCCGGCTCGGCCGGCCCGTCGAGCGTGCTGCCGTTGCCGAAGCCGTCCGGCACGCCGGTCTACGTGCCGTCGACGGCCGGCAGCCGCACACCCCGCCGGAAGGCGCCGGGTGTCCCCATCGGCGAGCGTGCGCGCCACCGTGCGAGAGGGCGTCTCCAGCGGCCTTCGGGCCGAGCCCCGCCAGGACCCGGCGCAGCGAGGGAGCTGTTCACCCGCCTCGGCGCGGTGCTGCCCGGCACACCCGGCGGGAGCAGGCGTACGGCCACCTCCTCGGACGGCTCCCGGGAGAACGGGCGGGGCCCGCGCGCCCGCCCGACTGCCGGGCAGGCCCGAGGCAACGGCATGGCCGCTCAGGCTCCCTGGGTCAGGGCGGCGCGCCAGGCGGGGCTTTCGACGTAGTGGTTGTCGAAGCGCTCGGAGGAGGCGGCGATCGTGCCGGGGTCGCTCTCGCCGCGCATGACGCGCCCGAGCAGGCGCAGGTAGTCGAAGCGGTCCATGCCGGGGGTGAACATGAACAGCACGTCGGCCTCGGCGCCGGGGGCGGCGGCGAAGGCGTGGGGGGTGTGCGGGGGCACGGCCAGGAAGTCGCCCGCGTCCAGGTCGGTGACCTCCTCGCCGACCAGTACCCGCAGCGAGCCGCTGATCACGAAGAACAGCTCCCATGCCCGGGTGTGGAAGTGCGCGGGCGCTCCGACGGCGCCCTGGGCGAAGGTGGAGCGGTAGACGGTGAAGCCGCCGTCGCCGGGGCCGGTCTCGGCGAGCAGGGTCATGGTGGCGCTCGGGTCCGCGCAGGTCTCGGCGGCATTGGCGCGGGCCAGGACGGGGGCGGTGGCGGTGGCGGTGGTGTTCGTCGTCATGTGACCAGGCTAGACGCGCAAAGACCCACCACACGGGGGCAATCAGGAACCGTTTCGGTGGGTCAATTGCGGCCCGCACGCTCCCTGACGGATCCGGCCCGGCGACGCCCCCGACGCCGGCCACGGCCCGGACGTCCTGCTCGGCGCCCCCGGGATGCCCGTACGGGTGGGCAGTTCGGCGCCGAGGCCGATGGGGGCGCCGGACCGGTACGTCACCGCGGCGTGCCCGCCCCCGGCCGGCACCCCCGACGGCCACTGCTCCCGCCTCGGCCTGTGGCTGCCGCGCGGTCCCGGGCGCGCCGCCGGACTCGGCGGTTCCAGCGGCCCCTTACTGGCCCACCCGGCCGTCCACGCATTCGCGCAGCAGGTCGGCGTGCCCGCAGTGGCGGGCGTACTCCTCGATGCGGTGCACCAGCAGTTCGCGTACCGCGATGCCCTTCCCGCCCAGCCGGGTGCCGAGGTCGGGGTGGCGGGCGAGCGCGGCGTCGGTGGCGGCCTGCTCGCGCTCGAGGTCGCGCCAGGCGGCCTCCACCACCGCCGGATCGGGCGCCGCGTCGTCGAAGTCCGCGTCCCGCGCGCCGTACAGGGTGGGCAGCGGCTGGGCGTCGGTGATCCAGTTGCGCCAGCCGCGTTCCACCTCGGCCAGGTGCCGGACCAGGCCGAGCAGGGACATCGTCGACGGCGGCACCGAGCGCCGGGCCAGCTGTTCGGCGTCGAGGCCCTCGCACTTCATCCGCAGGGTGAGGCGGTAGTCCCGCAGGTAGCCGTCCAGGGTGGGGAGTTCGCCGTCCGGCGAGGTGCCGTCGCTGTTGCGGGGGTCGTCGGCCGGATCGGCCCACATGTCGGGGTAGACGCTCGCCTGGGTCCATCGTTCGGGTCGCTCGGTCATACCCGGCATGCTCACCCGCAACGGCCCCCGCCCGCCACCGGGTTGCCGCCGCCCGCTGCCGGGCGGGCTCCCGGGTCCGTCCGGCCCGCCGGCCGGCGCACGCGCCGCTCATCTGCCGGCCGCCCTCAACTCCCCGGCCCTGGCCCGCAGGAAGCGCAGGAAGCCCGTCACCGCCGGTGCCGGGCGCTGCCCGCGGCGGGTGGCGGTGTGGACGCGGCGCACCGGGGTGTCGTGCGGGTGCAGGGGCACCAGGGCGATGTCGGGGCGGGCGGCGGGGGCGGCCAGGGAGGGGATGAGGGTGGGGCCCAGGCCGGCGGCGACCAGGCCGAGTTTGGCGCTCCAGGCGCCGACGGTGTACTCGATCCGGGGCTGGAAGCCGCTGTGCAGGCAGGCGGCGAGGAGGGTGGACTCGGGGTCGCGGCGGGCCGCGATCCATGGTTCGTCGGCGAGTTCGGCCAGGCGCAGGCGGCGCCGGCGGGCGAGGGGGTGGGTACGGGGCAGGGCGACCAGTACCGGGTCGTCCAGCAGGGGCCGCAGGTCGAACTGCTCGGTGTCCCAGGCGTCTTCGGGCGCGGAACCGGAGCCGGGGCCGGAGCCGGGGCCGGGGCCGGGGCCGGGGGCGGGGGCGGGGCCGGGGGCGGTGGTGTGGGAGGCGACCACGGCGAGGTCGATCGCGCCGTCGGCCAGCTGGTCGAGCAGGTGGGCCGAGAGCCCTTCGGTGAGGCCGATCCGCACCTGCGGGTGGGCGGCGCGGAAGGCCGCGAGTGCGCTGGGCAGGAGTTCGGCGTTGGCGCTGTCGAAGGCGCCCACGCGCAGCCGTCCGGCGTTCAGGTCGGTGAGGGCGGCGAGGTCGCGCCGGGTGGTGTCCAGGCGTTCCAGCAGGGCCTCGGCGTGCGGGAGCAGGGCGCGGCCGTGTTCGGTCAGGCGCACGCCGCGGGCCAGGCGGTCGAACAGCGGGGTGCCCAACTCGGCTTCCAGGGTGGCGATCTGGCGGGAGATCGCGGACTGGGTGTAGCCGAGGCGCTCGCCCGCGGCGGTGAAGGAGCCCAGGTGCGCGACGGTGCGGAAGACGTCCAGCCAAGCCATGTCCATTGCGCATGGCTACCATGCCGGACATTCGTTTGTCGCCTGGCTGCGGGCTGCCTAGCGTGGTGGGCATGGAGAAGATCGCTTTTCTGGGGCTGGGCCGGATGGGGCGGCCGATGGCCCGTCGCCTCGCCGCCGCCGGCTACCCGTTGACCGTGTGGAACCGCTCCCCGGGCCGCGCCGACGGCCTCACCGACGGCCTCACCGACGGCCGCGCCGATGGCCGCGCCGAGGCCGTCGTCGAGGCCGCGAGCCCGGCCGAGGCGGTGGCCGGGGCCGACGTCGTGGTCACCATGCTGTCCGACCCGGCGGCCGTGACGCAGGTCGCCGCCCAGTTCACGGCCGCGCTGGCGCCGGGCACGCTGTGGATCGACATGTCCTCGGTCGGCCCGCGCGTGGTGGCGGAGCTGCGCTCCCGTCTGCCGCGGGGCGTCGCCCTGGTGGACGCCCCGGTGATGGGCAGCGTGGGCCCGGCGGCCGACGGGGGCCTGACGGTGTTCGCGGGCGGCGAGGACGCCGACCTGGAGCGCGCCCTGCCCGTGCTGGAGCACCTGGGCCGGGTGCGGCGCTGCGGCGGGCCGGGCGCGGGGGCGGCGCTGAAGGTGGTGGTGATCGGCGCGATCGTGGCCTCGGTCACGGTGGTGGGTGAAGCGCTGGCGGTGGCGAGGGAGTTGGGCGTGCCGCAGGAGGCCGCCGTGGAGGCGCTGGCGTCCGGGCCGCTCGCGGGGGTGGTGGCCCGGGCGCGCAGCGCGGACGCGGACTTCCCCGTCCGTCTGGCCGCCAAGGACCTCGCCCTGGCCGGCGGCGGGCCGGTGCTGTCGGCGGCCCGCCGGGTGCTGCTGGCCCACCCGTCGCTCGCGGAGCGGGACCTGTCGGCGGTGGTGGCGGCGCTTCAGGGCGGCTAGCCACCACCCCCGCCCGCCCCCCGCCCCCGGCCCGGCCCCGGCCCCGGCCCGCCGGTCGGCTCGTCAACCGGCGGGCCGTCAGGTCACCCGATCAGCGGGGCGGGTGTGCGCCGGGGCGCCGTCTGCCCGTAGCGTCGTGGCGGTGTGCGGACGACGGGCCCGGGGAGGCGGCAGGGTGCGGGGCGGGTGGGCGGGACTGCGGCGCGGCGCGACGGCGCTGGCGGTGGCGGTGGCGGTGCTGGCGGCCTCGGCCTGCGGGGCGCCGCCCGGCGCCGCCGGCGACGACGAGGCCGGCGGCGCCGGCGGCGGTGTCAGCGGTGACGGCACCGGGACGGGCGCGATGGCGGGTGCGGGCGGGCGTCTGCTCGCCCTGGTCTACCGGGGCCCGGCGGCCTGCGAGGGCTGCGCGGAGGCGGCGCACGACCTGCTGGAGCGCGACGGCTTCACGGCGCGCTACATCGGCCCCGAGGAGCAGACGCGGTTCGGCCCGGGCGCGCTCGCGCGGGCGGCCCTGTACGTGCAGCCGGGCGGCACCAACGGCCAGGAGGTGACCGCCGCCTGGGGCCTGCTCGCGCGCGACGCGGGCTTCTCCGCGGAGCTGGTGCGCGCCTACGTGCGCGGCGGCGGGCGCTACCTGGGCCTGTGCATGGGCGGCTACCTGGCCGGGGAGGACCCGGGCTACGGCCTCCTGCCGGGCGACTCCGGCCAGTACATCCGCTCCGCGGGCGCCACCGTCACCGACGAGCAGGACCACCTGGTGGACGTCGCCTGGCGCGGGCGTGCGCAGCGGATGTACTTCCAGGACGGCCCGTACTTCGACGTGGAGGGGCCGGATGTGGAGGTGCTGGCCCGCTACACCAACGACCGCGCCGCCGCCGTGGTCGCCTCCTACGGAGCGGGCCGGGTCGCGGTCAGCGGCCCGCATCCGGAGGCGCCCTCGCAGTGGTACCGCGACTACGACCTGCCGGATGAGTCGCGCACCGGGCTGGGCCTGGGCGATGACCTGCTGCGCGCCCTGATGGCCGCCCCGCCGCACCCCACGCCCTGACATCCCGCCGCACCCCGCCCCCCGGCCCCGCCGGTCCCCACGCCCCATGCGGGGCCCGGCGCCGGGCCCACCCTGATTCCACCCTGACTCCCCCCGGATGCGGGCCCGGCTCCCGCGCCCCCACCCGGTCCGCACTAGTGCACCCGGCGGGGCCGCCGGCCTGCGCAAAGCCCGCCCGAACCGGCGCGAAGGCCCCCGCGCACCACCCCCGAAACCCCGCTGGTGCACTAGTGCGTGAGCCTCATATCGCCTGAGGCGAGGCCTTGTTGGGCCCAGAGCGTACGGCGTACGGTTGCGGCATGGAGAACACCGACATCCTCATCTCCGGCGCCGGCATCGCCGGCCCCGCCCTCGCCTTCTGGCTGCGCCGCCACGGCTTTCGCCCCGTCGTCGTCGAACGCGCCCCCGGCCCGCGCCCCGGCGGGCAGAGCGTCGACCTGCGCGGCGCCGGACGCACCGTCATCGAGCGGATGGGCCTGATGGAAGGGGCCCGGTCGCTGCGCGTGGAGCAGCGCGGCATCGCCATGGTCGACCGGCGCGGGAGGCCGACCGCCCGGCTGCCCGTCGAGCTGTTCGGGGGCGAGGGCATCGTCTCGGAGGTGGAGATCCTGCGCGGTGACCTCGCCGCGCTGCTCCAGCAGGCCACCGACGGCGTCGAGTACCTGTACGACGACACGGTCACGTCGCTGGCCGAGGACGCCGACGGCGTCACCGTGCGCTTCGAGAACGCCCCCGAGCGCCGCTTCCACCTGGTCGTGGGCGCCGACGGCCTGCACTCGGCCGTGCGCCGCCTGGCCTTCGGCCCGGAGGAGGGCCACTACCGCCCGCTCGGCGGCTACACCGCCTGGTTCACCGTCCAGGACGTGGACCTCGCCCGCGGCCTGGACGGCTGGTTCCTGATGTACAACGCCCCGGGCGGGCGGGTGGCCGCCGTGCGTCCGGGCCGGCTGCCCGGCGAGGTGAAGGCCTCCCTGAGCCTGCGCTGCCCGCCGCTGGCCCTGGACCGGCGCGACGGCGCCGCCCAGCGCCGGCTGCTCGCCGAGCGCTTCGCCGGGGCCGGGTGGGAGGTGGAGCGCCTGCTGGCCGGGATGGCCGCCGCCGAGGACTTCGCGTTCGACTCCTACGGCCAGATCCACCTCGAGCACTACACCCGCGGCCGGGTGGCCCTGCTCGGCGACGCCGGCTACAGCCCCAGCCCGCTCACCGGCCTGGGCACCAGCCTCGCCCTGGTCGGCGGCTACCTGCTGGCCGGTGAACTCGCCGCCGCCGCGGGCGACTTCCGCGCCGCCTTCGCCCGCTACGAGGAGCTGATGCGCCCCTACGTCACCCGCGCCCAGGAGCTGCCGCCCGGCGGGATGAGCGGCTTCGCCCCCCACAGCGCCCTGATGATCCGCCTGCGCGCCGCGTCCGTGCGCTGGATGGGCCGCTGGCCGATGCGCGCCCTGGTGGCCGCCCAGTTCGCCAAGGCCGGCGACATCGACCTGCCCGACTACCCGCTGCCCGCCCGCGCCTGACCCGGCCGCCCGGCAATCCCCGCCCTCCGCTGCCCCGCCGGTCCCACGGAAGGCCCGCCCCGCCGCTCCCGACACCGGTCCCGACGCCGGCCCCGGGACCGGGCTTGCACCTCACGCGGGGTCAGGCGCGGTGCTCGTCGCCATGACCCCCCGCGGACAGACCTGGAAGGTCGGCCCCCTCGCCGAGGCCGGCGGCCTGACCGTACGCACGCTGCACCACTGGGACCGCATCGGCCCGCTCAGCCCCTCCCGGCGCACCGCCCACGGCCACCGCTCCTCCACGGAGCAGGACGTGGTGCGCCTCTACCAGATCCTCGCCCTGCGCCGCCTGGGCCTGGGGCTGGAGACCATCGCCACCTGCCTGGACGCCGGCGTCGACCCGCTGCGGCTGGTGGGCGAGCACCTGGCCGCCACCGAGGCCTCCCTGACGGCCCTGCACACCCTGCGCGATCGCCTCGCCCACCTGCACACCGAACTCGCCGCCGAACGCTCCCCCGCCACCGCCGACCTGCTGCGCCTGCTGCGGGCCGTCGGCGCCGGCGGCCCGGCCGCCGACGGGGCGCTGCGCCGCCACCTCGACGAGGACCAGCTGCACGCCCTCGCCGACCACGCCGCCGCCCTCGGGCCGGGCGACCACTACCTGCTGGAGGTCGAATGGCCCCAGCTCTACCGCCGCGCCGAGGAACTGCGCGCCGCCGGCGCCGACCCCGCCGACGCCTGGGCCGACCTGCGCGCCTTCCTCGACCTCGCCCGCCGGGCCGGCCACGGCGGGCGGCCGTGAGCGCCGCCCCTGCGCCTGCGCCTGCGCCTGCGGATGGGGGTGCGGGTGCGGATGGGGGTGCGGGTGCGGGTGAGCCTGCTGAGCGCCCTGCCCGTGCTGGCCGTGACGGTGTCCGTCCTGGTGCCGCTCGCCGTGGCCGGTGCGCTGCCCTGGCCGGTGCCGCCGGGTAGTGGTGCTGGGGCAGGCGGTGCGGTCCTGGCTGGTCTTCCACCGCCTGGGCCGCCCGGCGCCCGGCGGCCCGGGCGGCAAAGCCGCCTGAGCGGCAGACCGGCCCGGGCGGCGGGCACGGGGCGGGGTGGCGGCTACTTGCCCGTGCCGCGGGGCTGGTTGAAGCGCAGCATGTTGCCCGCCGGGTCGCGGAAGGCGCAGTCGCGGACCCCGTAGGGCTGGTCCATCGGCTCCTGGAGCACTTCGGCGCCGGCGGCGCGGATGCGCTCGAAGGTGGCGTCGCAGTCGTCGGTGCGGAAGATGACGCCGCGCAGCAGGCCCTTGGCGAGGAGTTCGGCGGCGGCCTGGCGGTCGTCCTCGGAGGCGTGCGGGTCGGCCAGCGGGGGTTCCAGGACGATCTCCACGCCGGGCTGGTCGGGCGAGCCGACCGTCACCCAGCGCATCCCCTCGAAGCCGACGTCGTTGCGCACCTCGAAGCCCAGGACGTCCCGGTAGAAGGCGAGGGCCTTGTCGTGGTCGTCGACGGCGATGAAGCACTGTGCGAGTTCGATGCTCATGGCCGTCACGCTACGGGAGGGGGCCCGTCCTTCGCCTGGGCGCGGCGCACCGGGCGGGTGCGGACCTTGGCGACGCAGGCGGGGATCGGTTCGCCGTCGCGGTGGTCGCGGGCGCGGTAGGCGCTGGGGCTCTCGCCCACCAGTTCGGTGAAGCGGGTGCTGAAGGAGCCCAGCGAGGTACAGCCCACCGCCATGCACACCTCGGTCACGCTCAGGTCCCCGCGGCGCAGCAGCGCCTTGGCCCGTTCGATCCGGCGGGTCATGAGGTGGCTGTACGGGGTCTCCCCGTACGCGGCGCGGAAGCTGCGGGAGAAGTGCCCGGGGGACATCAGCGCGGTGCGGGCCAGCTGCGGCACGTCCAGCGGCTGGTCGTAGTCGCGGTCCATCCGGTCCCGGGCCTGGCGCAGGCGCACCAGGTCGGCCAGCGGCACCCGGGGGGCGCGGGCGGCGGCGGGGGTGGCCGGGGCGGCGGGGGTGGCCGGAGCGGCGGGGGTGGCCGGGGCGGCGGGGGTGGTGGACGGGCGGGAGGACACACCGGCCACGGTACCCACCGGCGCCGACAGCCGCCGTCCTCCCCCGCCCGGCGCAGCGGCGTTGGCGGGCTCGCGGTGGCGCCGAGGACCCTGGAGGGATGGTCGGGCGGCGCAGAGGGGGTGAGGGCGTGAACGGGCCGAACAGGTCGAACAGGCCGAACGGGCTGGAGGGGCCGGACGGGCTGGAGGGAGTGGACGGGGTGGCGGGCGGCGGGCGGCGGGGTGAGGGGCCGCGCGCTCCCGGCAGCGGGGCGGTGGCGCTGGGCGTGCTGGCCGCCACCGCCGTGGTGCTGCTCGTGCAGGCGGCCAGCGGTAGCAGGTCCCGTGTGGTGCTGCTGCTGGTGTTCCTGCCCGCGCTGCTGGCGGGGCTGGGCACGGTGGCGCAGACGGTGGCCGTGTCGGTGTGGGTGACGGCCGTGGTGGTGGTCCATTCGGCGCTGTACCCGCCCTCGGACCTGCCGGCCCGTCTGGGCACCCTGGGGGGCGTGGTGGCCGCGGAGGCGGCGGTGGTGGCGCTGTGCGCGCGGCGGGTGCGGCGTGAGCGGGAGCTGTCGCGGATGCGCCAGAGCGCGGTGGCCCTGCAGCGCCAGCTGCTGCGCCCGCTGCCGGCGCGCACGGCGGAGCTGGACCTTTTCGGCCTGTACCGGCCGGTGGAGGAGGACGCCCTGGTCGGCGGGGACCTGTACGACGTCGCGCAGACCCCGCACGGCACCCGGGTGCTGGTCGGCGACGTGCAGGGCAAGGGCCTGCCGGCGATCGGCGCGGGCTTCGCGGTGCTGAGCGCCTTCCGGGAGGCGGTCTTCCGGGAGGCGGGGCTGGCGGCCGTCGCCGAGGCCCTGGACGCGGCGGTGGAGCGGTACAACGCCTACGCGGTGCAGACCGGCGAGACGGAGCGTTTCGTCACCGCGACGGTGCTGTGCGTGGGGCGCGGCCCGGACGTGCTGGCCGTCAACTGCGGTCACCTCGCCCCCTACCTGCGGCACGGCGACGGCCGGGTGGAGGCGGTGCGGCTGCGCGCGGGGATCCCGCTGGGCCTGGCGGCGCTGACCGGCGAGCCGCGGGAGGTGGAGCGTTTCACGCTACCGGGGGACGCCGTGCTGGTGTTGCTGACCGACGGCATCACCGAGGCCCAGGACGCCTCCGGCGCCTTCTACCCGGCCGAGCGGGGCCTGGCCGACCTGGCCGCCGTGCCGGCCGCCGCGCTCGCCCAGGCGCTGGAGCGCGGGGCCCGCCGGTGGAGCGGCGGGCGCAGCCGTGACGACGTGACGGTGCTGGTGCTGGCCCGGCCGGCGGGGGTGCCCCCGGCTGCCGGGTCCGGTGGGAGCGATCTAGGGTGGCAGTCATGATCTCCACTCCCATAACCGAACCGGTGTCCGATCCCGCCGAGGCGCTGCGGGTGATGCTCGAGGGCAACGCCCGTTTCGTCGCCGGCAATCCCGAACACCCCAACCAGGACGCCGGGCGCCGGGCGGCGCTCGCCCCGGCGCAGAAGCCCTTCGCCGTGCTGTTCGGCTGCTCGGACTCCCGGCTGGCCGCCGAGATCATCTTCGACCGGGGCCTGGGCGACCTGTTCGTGGTGCGCACCGCGGGCCATGTGGCCGGCGTGGAGGCGCTGGGCAGCATCGAGTACGGGGTGGAGGTGCTGGACTGCCCGCTGGTGGTGGTGCTGGGCCACGACTCCTGCGGCGCGGTGGCGGCGGCCCTGGACTCCCTGGAGCAGGGGCGGCTGCCGGGCGGCTTCGTGCGCGACGTGGTGGAGCGGGTGACCCCGAGCGTGCTGGCCGCGCGGGCGGCGGGCATCGAGGACCGGGACGCGATCGTGGACGAGCACATCCGCCAGACGGTGGACCTGCTGCTGGAGCGTTCCCAGCCGCTGGCCGCGCGGGTGGCGAAGGGCCGGGCGGCCGTGGTGGGCCTGTCCTACCGGCTGCGCGACGGCCAGGCCCGTACGGTGGCCGCCCGCGGCCTGGACTGAACCACCCGCCCGCCGCGCCGCCGGCGCCCGCGTCCCGGTGCCGGGGCGCGGGCGTCACGCGCGTGGGCGTCACGGGCGCGGGCGTCACGGGCGCGGGCGTCACGGGCGCGGGCGTCACGGGCGTGGGCGTCACGGGCGTGGGCGTCACGGGCGCGGGCGTCACGGGCGCGGGCGTCACGGGCGCGGGCGTCACGGGCGCGGGCGTCACGGGCGCGGGCGTCACGGGCGCGGCCGTACGGGCGGGGCGGGCTCGCGGGGGCGGGTGAGCCGTGCCGTCGACCGGCCGGCGTCGCGGGCCGCTGCCACGGGCCGAACTGGACGTCCGATCCCCGCCAGCGGGCCGCGCCGGGCGCGGGCAGAGTCGGTGGCCGAACAGCCCTGATCCCCTGATCCCCCGAGGCAAGGACGGCCGGATTCCCGTGCACAAGGTCACCGATCTCAAGGTCCTCTACTTCGGCACCCCGGTGGTGCTGATCGGCTCGCGCAACGAGGACGGCAGCGCCAACCTGGCGCCGATGTCCTCGGCGTGGTGGCTGGGCCAGTCCTGCGTGCTGGGCCTGGGCGACAGCGCCCAGAGCGCCGTCA
This sequence comes from Kitasatospora sp. NPDC029312, assembly GCF_055569215.1. Taxonomy (NCBI): domain Bacteria; kingdom Bacillati; phylum Actinomycetota; class Actinomycetes; order Kitasatosporales; family Streptomycetaceae; genus Kitasatospora; species Kitasatospora sp. NPDC029312. Next base: position 11,448 of record NZ_JBVHXY010000075.1, read on the forward strand.
ACCTGCGGCGCGAGGGCGAGTGCGTGCTCAACCTGCCCTCCTGCGCGCAGGTCGACGCCGTCGACGCCCTCGCCCTGCTGACCGCCAACCCGCACCTGAGCGAGGCCAAACGCGCGCAGGGCTACCGCCACGAGCGGCGCAAGTTCGCCGCGGCCGGGATGACCGAACTGGCCGGCGAGCTGGTCCGGGCGCCGCGCGCCGCCGAGTGCCCGGTACAACTGGAATGCCGCCTGGAGGCGGCGGTGCCGCTGACGGGCAACGACCGGTGCACCGCCTTCGAGGTGAGCGTGGTGCGCGCCCACGTGGACGAACGCCTGATCGTGCCGGGCACCGACCACTACGTGGACCCGCTCGGCTGGGACCCGCTGATCATGAAGTTCTGCGAGTTCTTCGGCGACGGCCGGCGCCTGGCCCCCTCCCGCCTCGCCGAGGGCTGGCGGATGCCCGGCCGCCTGCCCGCCGCGGTCTGACGGCCCCGGCCGCCTTCCAACGACGCCGGCGAGGGCGCCGGCGGCGGGGCGGCGCCGGGAGCCCGCGGGGAGCGCGCGGGGTTACGGGATCCGCTCCCCGCAGGAGTCGCACACCCGCGTCGCCGGCAGTTCGAGGAAACAGGTCGGGCAGATCGCCGGCGGGCGCGGGACGGCGGCGGGCGCGGCCGCGGCACTCTTGCGCGGCGCGGCACTCTTGCGGGGCGCGGCGCTCTTGCGGGGCGCGGGGGTCGTCGGCCGCGGGGCCAGGGCCGGGATGCCGCCGTCGGCGGGCAGGTCGGCGCCGAAGTGCCGGTAACAGGCCAGACGGGCGGCGGCGGCGTGGAGTTCACGGTCCGTCTCGTCCACGATCGGCGGCTGCCCGGCGACCGCCAGCACGTCCTGGTAGCCGGCGCCGACCGTGCCGTCGGCGGCGTGCACCACCAGGGCCGTCAGCGGCGGGTCCCCGCGCCGGTGCGCCTCGCGCACCACCAGGGCCAGCACCTTGCCGATCCAGTGCCGCTGGTTGACGCTGGTCCGCACCCCGGAGGCCTGCTGGAGCACCTCGGCCAGCTCGGCGTAGGTGATCACCGCGTGGTAGCGGTGCGCCACGTCCACCAGCGCGGGATAGGCCGCCCTGGTCCACACGATGTGCGCCTGGCTGACGGCGACGGGTGCGCCGTCCGACTCCCGCCAGTAGCCGCGCTGCTGCCCTGTCATCCGCCCGCCCCTGTCCGTTCGACCCGTCCGGCCGCCGGGAGCGAGGCTACCGGGCCACGGCGCCCGCCCACCGCCCGGGGCCCGGGGCCCCGAGCGGCCACCGGGCTTGACTTCACGTGCGGTCGAAGTCGTCGAACGGGGGCGACCGCAGCCGTACGGGCGGTTCGCGGTCGATGCCCCGCCCGTACGGACGACGCGCCGGGGGGGGGGGGGGGGGGGGGGGGGGGGGGGGGGGGGGGGGGGGGGGGGGGGGGGGGGGGGGGGGCTGTCCTACCTGGCCCCCCACCCCGCCC
>NZ_JBVHXY010000075.1:12937-19999 GCF_055569215.1 Kitasatospora sp. NPDC029312
GGGAAAAAAAGGACGGTGCGACGCCGTCCCCCCCCCCCCCCCCCCCCCACCCCCCCCCCCCCCCCCCCCCGGCCACCCCGGCCTTCCTCCCGGCGCCCCCGCCCCGGCCCCGCCCCCCCGGCCACCCCGGCCCCGGTCCCCCGGGTCCCCGGTTCCCCGGCCCGGTGGCGGGGTGTCGCGCGGACCGGGTGTCCTGGTCGCCGCTGTCCGGGGGTCTCGACGCCGTTGCCGGGCTGCGTGGTGGGGGGTCAGGTGAGGTGCCGCAGTGCGGCGGTGGCGAAGGCGTGGTCCTGTTCGGGGGTGCCGCCGCCGATGCCCAGGGCCCCGATGAGGCGGCCGTCGCGGTGGACGGGGATGCCGCCGGCGATGAACAGCAGGGGGCGGTCCAGGGCGGTGGGCAGGGTGTGGAAGGGGCCGTCGGGCTTGACGAGGTGGACCAGGTCGGCGGTGGGGGCGCCCAGTTGCAGGGCGGTGTAGGCCTTGCGGGTGCTGGTCTCGCCGGAGATGAGGACGGCGCGCTCGTCGCGGCGGAAGGCCAGGAGGTGGCCGCCGGCGTCCAGGACGGTGACGCTGACGGGGGTCGCGGCCGCCTCGGCGGCGGCGCGGGCGGCGCCGATGAGGGTCTCGGCGTCGGCGGTGGTGAGCGCTGCCGCGGGGGCGGTGGTCGGGCTCATGGTGGCGCTTCTCCTTGAACGGGGGGCTGGAAGGGGGGCGGGGGGCGGTCAGTGGTGGGCGGGCACGGCCGGGGCGGCGGTGGCGGGGGCGGCGGGCGTGGGGGTGCGGCGTTCCAGGGCGGCGGACCACAGGGCGAGCAGGAGGGCGGCCGCGGCGAGCAGGGCGCCGACCCAGTCGGGGGCGGTGTAGCCGAGGCCGGCGGAGATGACGGTGCCGCCGAGCCAGGCCGCCAGCGCGTTGCCGAGGTTGAAGGCGCCGATGTTGACGGCCGAGGCGAGGGTGGGCGCGCCGTGGGCCTGGTCGAGGACGCGCTTTTGCAGCGGCGGGACGGTGGCGAAGCCCAGCGCGCCGATCAGCAGGATGGTCACGGCGGCGGCGCTCTTGTCGTGGGCGGTCAGGGTGAACAGGGCCAGGACGAGGGCGAGTGCGCCGAGGCTGGTGGAGAGCATCGGCATGAGCCGGCGGTCGGCGAACCTGCCGCCGAGCAGGTTGCCGAGGAACATGCCGGCGCCGAGGAGCACCAGCAGCCAGGTGACGGCGCCCTCGGAGTAGCCGGCGACGTGGGTCATCATCGGGGCGATGTAGGTGATCGCGGCGAAGACGCCGCCGAAGCCGAGCACGGTCATCGCCATGGCGAGCAGGACCTGCGGGTTGCGGAAGGCGGTGAGTTCGCGGCGCAGGTGGGCGCCCTGGGGGCGGGGCACGGCGGGTATGAGGCGGGCGATGCCGAGCAGGCCGGCCACCCCGAGGGCGGCGACGGCGGCGAAGGTGGTGCGCCAGCCGACGGCCTGGCCGATGAAGGTGCCGAGCGGGACGCCGACGATGTTGGCGACGGTCAGGCCGGTGAACATGGTGGCGATGGCGCCGGCCTTCTTGTGGGGGGCGACGAGTTCCGCGGCGACGACGGAGCCGATGCCGAAGAAGGCGCCGTGGGCGAGGGAGGCGACGACGCGTCCGGCGAGCATGACGGCGAAGGTCGGCGCGGTGGCGCAGAGCAGGTTGCCGGCGGTGAACAGGCCCATCAGCAGCATCAGCATCGTCTTGCGGCTGATCCTGGTGGCGAGCACCGTCATCAGCGGGGCGCCGATGACGACGCCGATCGCGTAGCCGGTGACCAGGAGCCCGGCGGTGGGGATGGAGACGCCGTAGTCGCCCGCGATCTCGGGCAGCAGGCCCATGATCACGAACTCGGTGGTCCCGATCCCGAACGCCCCGATGGCCAGGGCGAGGAGTGCGAGGGGCATGACACGACCCTTCATGCGGTTGCCAGCGCGTACACACCCCGACGTTAGTTGCAGACGCGGCATATATGCAACTGCCGGCAAACCGCCTTCGCGCACCTGCCTCGCCTTCGTGTACTTGCATAAGCTTTCTACATGCTCTAGCCGATATTTCTTCGTATGGCTTATCCTGGGCGTGTAGTACTCGGAAAGGAGACCGGGCCCATGACCGCCACGGACCCCGCGCTGACCGCCCTCGCCAACGGCTGGGCCGCCCTCTACCTCCTGTACGGCCGGATCGAGGCGCACATCGAACGCGCCCTGCAGTCCGAGCACGACCTGAGCGTGCGGGAGTACTCGCTGCTGGACGTGCTCAGCCGCCAGCACGACGGCGAGGGCGGGCACCTGCAGATGAAGCAGGTCGCCGACGCGGTCGTGCTCAGCCAGAGCGCCACCACCCGCCTGGTCACCCGGCTGGAGGACCGCGGCCTGCTCTCGCGCTACCTGTGCCCCACCGACCGGCGCGGCATCTACACCGACGTCACCGAGGACGGCCTCGAGCTCCTGCAGCGGGCCCGCCCCACCAACGACGCCGCCCTGCGCGAGGCCCTCGACGAGGCCGCCAGAAACCCCGAACTGGCCCCCCTGGTCCGGGCCGTCGAAGCGGTCGACCCCCTGCCGGCCCTCCCCCGACCCTGACCCCCCGCCGCACCCGCGCGCCCGCCCACCCGGCGCACCCGCGCACCCGCGCACCTGCACTTCCGAGCTCCTGCACTTCCGAGCTTCTGCGCTTCCCAGCTTCTGCGCTTCCCAGCTTCTGCGCGCAGGCCGATGCCGATGCCCCGGGTCCGGACCACCGTCCGGACCCGGGGCATCGGCGCGTTCGGCCCGCGCGCCGGGACGGCCACCGCCGGTCGCACCGCCCGGTCACACCGCCCGGACACCTCCCGGTCACACCGCCCGTCTCACCCCGTCCGTCGGCGGCGGCGGGTGCGGGCGGCGCGGCGGCCCGGTGGCGGGGTGGGGTCGGCGTTCCAGGCGGCGACGGGGTTGCCGAGCCAGCGGGTGGCGTCGGGGACGTGCTCGCCGCGCATGACCAGGGAGGCGGGGCCGACGGTGGTGCCCGCGCCGAGGGTGGAGTTGAGCAGGACGATCGAGTGCGGTCCGGCGGTGGAGCCGGCGCCCAGGTGGACGGGGCCCAGGCGCATCACCCGGTCGTGGAACAGGTGGGTCTGCAGGACGGTGCCGCGGTTGACGCTGGCGCCGGCCTCGATCGTGACGAGGTCGCTCTCGGGCAGCCAGTGGGTCTCGCACCACACGCCGGGCCCGATCGTGGCGCCGAGGCTGCGCAGCCACAGGTTGAGGTAGGGGGTGCCGGTGAGGGCGGCGCCGCCGAAGGGCATGGCGAGTTCCTCGACGAAGGTGTCGTAGAGCTCGTTGCGCCACACGAAGGAGGACCACAGGGGGTGTTCGTCGGCGTGGAAGCGGCCGACGAGGAGCCATTTGGCGGCGGTGGCCAGGGCGCAGGCGCAGGCGCAGGCGGCGATGAGCAGGGGTGCGGCGGCGGCGCAGGCGGCGGTGAGGCCGTGGTCGTTGCGGATCGCCTGGAGGGCGGCGAGGACGAGGTCGCCCAGGAGGGCGGCGGTGATGACGGGGATGAGGCGGCAGGTCTCGACGCCGGCGCGGGCCCACCGCAGGGGTGTGGGGGGGTTGTAGGTGCGGGTGTCGGTGGTGGTGTCGGTGGCGCGGGGCAGGGCGAAGGCGGGCCGGCCCAGCCAGGAGGAGCCTTCGGGGGCGTGGGCGGGGGCGTCGGACAGGACGCCGATCAGGCAGTTGTCGGGCAGGTGGCGGTCGGGGCCGACGATGGCGGAGTTGCCGACGAAGGAGCGGCGTCCGATGTGGGAGGGGCCCAGGTGGAGCCAGGTGCCGCGCAGTTGGTAGGGGGCGATGAGGGTGTCGTCGGCGAGGAAGGCGCCGTCGTCGACGCGCATCAGGGTGGGCAGGGCGAGGACGGTGGAGGCTTCGACGCGCTGTCCCACCCGGGCTCCGAGCAGGCGCAGCCACAGGGGGGTGAGGAGGCTGGCGTAGAGGGGGAAGAGGGTGCGGCGGGCGGTGTCGCTGAGGGTGGTGACGGCCCAGGCGCAGAAGGCGACGCGGCCGGTGGCGGGGTGGAAGCCGGGGCGCAGGGGCAGGGAGAGGGTGCGGATGAGCAGGGCTATCAGGGCGGCGTGGCAGGCGGTGGTGAGCAGGGCGAGGGGGATGGTGAGCGGGAGGAGTCGCAGGAGGGCCTGGGTGAGGGTGGGGTCGTGGTCGATGAGGGGGTAGGCGGTGAACAGGGCGGGCAGGGCGGCGATGAGGGGCAGGAGGCCGAAGAGGGTGGAGGCGGCGCTGTAGGCGGGGTTCCAGTGGCGGGTGGGGCGGGCGGGGGTGGTGGGCCAGGGGGTGGGGGTGGTGGGGGTGGTGGGGCGGGCCGGGGAGCCGGTCCAGTGTTCGCCGGGTGGGACGGTGCCGGTGACGCAGGCGCCGGGGGCGATGTGGGCGTGGGCGCCGATGCGGGTGCCGGGCATGAGGGTGGCGCGGTGGCCGACGGCGGCGCCTTCGCCGATGTCGAGGTGGCCGAGGTGGAGGGTGTCGCCGTCGAGCCACCAGCCGGCGAGGTCGGCTTCGGGTTCGATGGTGGCGCCGTTGGCGATGCGGGCGAGGCCGGTGACGGGGGGCAGGGTGTGCAGGTGGACGTTCTTGCCGACGCGGCAGCCGAGCAGGCGGGCGTAGCGGGGGGCCCAGGGGGTGCCGTTGAGGGCGGCGGGGGCGAACAGGGCGGTGAAGCGTTCGGCGGCCCACAGGCGGAGGTGGACGTGGCCGCCGCGGGGGTGGCTGCCGGGGCGCAGGCCGGTGGTGAGCAGGCGGGCGCCGGTGGCGGCGGCGAGGGTGCGGCCGGGGGCGGTGTGGAAGAGCAGGAGGCCGGCGATGACGGGCCACCAGGGGCTGTGGGGGGCCCAGGGCAGGTGGGGGGCGAGGAGGTTGTCGGCGGTGATGAGGGCGATGGTCCAGCGCAGGCCGGTGAGGGCGAACAGGGCGAGGAGGATGAGGGTTTGCCACAGGCCGGCGCTGCGCGGGACGGGCCGGACGGGGGCGCTGGCGGGGGTGGTGGCGGGTCCCGGGCCGGTGGCTTGCGTTCCCGTGTCGGGGCCGGGGCCGGGGGTGGCGGGTCCGGTGGTTTCGGGTCCGGGGGTGGCGGGTGGGGGTGGGGTGAGGGAGTCGAGGTAGGCGGCGAGGTCGCCGAGGACGGGGTGGGCGTAGAGGTCGGCGACGGAGACGCCGCTGTGGCGGGTGCGCAGTTCGGAGACCAGGCGGGCGGCGGTGAGGCTGGAGCCGCCCAGGGCGAAGAAGTCGTCGCTCTCGGTGGGGGTGGTGCCCAGCAGGCGGTGCCAGTGGCCGGCGAGCCAGCCGGCGGTGCCGCCGCGGACTTCGCCGCGGGTCTCGCCGGGCCCGCCGGCGCCGGGGGTGCCGGGGGTGGTGCCGGTGGTGGGCAGGGGCCAGGGCAGGGCGGTGCGGTCGACTTTGCCGGAGGTGCGGGTGGGCAGGGAGTCGACGAGGGCGAGGAGGGGCACCAGCGGGGCGGGCAGGCGCTCCAGCAGGTGCCGGCGGGCGGCGGTGAGGTCGGGGCGGGTGCCGGGCTGGGCGACGAGGTAGCCGACGAGCAGGTCGGCGCCGGCGGGGGTGGTGCGGACGGCGGCGGCCGCGGCGCGCACGTGGGGCAGGGCTTGCAGGGCGGCGTCGATCTCGCCGAGTTCGACGCGGCGCCCGCCGAGTTTGACCTGGTCGTCGGCGCGGCCGAGGAAGACCAGGCCCTCGGGGTCGTTGCGGACCAGGTCGCCGCTGCGGTAGACGCGCGGGGAGGCGAGCGCGGGGTGGGGGCCGAACTTCTCGGCGTCCTTGCCGGGGTCGAGGTAGCGGGCGGTGCCGATGCCGCCGATCAGCAGTTCACCGCTCTCGTACCAGGGGACGGGGTGGCCGGCCGGGTCGACGACGGCGATCTCCCAGCCGTCCAGCGGGGCGCCGATGCGTACGGGGCGGCCCGGGAGCAGGCGGGCGGCGGTGGCCACGACGGTGGTCTCGGTGGGGCCGTAGGTGTTCCAGAACTCGCGGCCGTCGACGGCCAGGCGTTCGACCAGTTCGGCGGGGCAGGCCTCGCCGCCGACGATGATCAGACGCACGCGTTCCAGGCATTCACGCGGCCACAGGGCGAGCAGGGTGGGCACGGTGGACACGGCGGTGATACCGCGCCGCACGAGCCAGGGGCCCAGGTCGGTGCCGGCTTTGACCAGGGCACGGGGGGCGGGGACGAGACAGGCGCCGTGGCGCCAGGCCAGCCACATCTCCTCGCAGGAGGCGTCGAAGGCCACCGACAGACCCGCCAGGACACGGTCGCCGGGGCCCAGCGGGCGGGTGGCCAGGAACAGGCGGGCCTCGGCGTCGACGAACGCGGCGGCGGCGCGGTGGGTGACGGCGACGCCCTTGGGGCGGCCGGTGGTACCGGAGGTGAAGATGACCCAGGCGTCGTCGCCCGCCGACGGCCAGGCCGCCCGGCCCGAGGGCCGGACGGCGGACGCGGTGTCCAACCGGCCCCCGGCGCCCAGGACGGCGCAGACCCCGGCGTCACGCCAGATCGCCTCGGCGCGCTCGTCGGGATCGTCGGCGTCCACGGGCACGTAGGCGGCGCCGCAGCGCATCACGGCGAGGATCGCGAGGTAGAGGTCGGCGGTACCGGAAGGCACGCGCACACCCACCCGGTCGCCGCGGCCGATGCCGTGGCCGGCCAGGACCCCGGCCAGGGCGTCCGTCTCACGCAACAGGGCGCGGTAGTCCAAGACGGTGTCGCCGGTGTCGAGCGCGGGCGCGTGCGGGTGGGCGTGCGCGGTCGCGGCGAGGACGTCGAGCAGGCTGCGCGCCGGCGCGGGGTGGGCCACCGGCCAGCCGGTGGCCTGCCCGGGCTGGGTGCGGTGCAGGGTGCCCGGGCCGGCCGTGTCGTGGCGTGCGTCCATGGGGGTGGTTCCTCGACTCCGTGTGGTGCGGGGGGGGGGGGGGGGGGGGGGGGGGGGGGGGGGGGGGGGGGGGGGGGGGGGGGGGGGGGGGGGGGGGGGGGGGGGGGGGGGGGGGGGGGGGG
>NZ_JBVHXY010000076.1:0-17933 GCF_055569215.1 Kitasatospora sp. NPDC029312
GTCTGGTTTTTTACTCAGACCGCATCCCCCCCCCCCCCCTTCTCCCTCCCCTCCTCCCTTCCGTCTTCCCCCTCCTCTCCCCGCGACTCTACCCCCCCCCCCCCCCCCCCCCCCCGCCGGCGACCCGCCGGGGGCGGGGATCAGCCGACGGTCAGCCGGAACGGGCCGGCCAGGACGGAGTAGCCGTCGTTGGCCAGGTAGTAGGCGTCGTAGCCGCCCGCGCCGTTCAGCTTGCCGGTGGAGAAGGTGACGGCGCCGCTCTGGTTCGGCGTGTAGGCCCAGGTCAGCGCGGAGCGCGAGCCGGGGGTGACGCCCGCCGGGTAGATGCCGACCCAGTTCTTGGGGCCGGCCTGGGCGGTGGTCGGCAGGGTGTAGCGGAGGGTGACGTTGCCGCCGTTGGCCACCGCGTTGAGGTCGCCGGTCAGCGTCGGGCCGGTGGCCGTCGACGGGGCGAAGGCGGCGTTCAGCGGGGTGGCGTAGGTGTCGTTGCCGGTCAGGCCGGGCAGGCCGAGGGCGGACTCGATGGTGCGGCCGATGCCGTAGTGGTCGTAGTGCAGCGGGCTGCTGGTGCCGGCCGGGACGGTGCCCTGGGAGCCGACGACGACGGTGGCGAGGTGGTTGTAGCCCTCGCTCTCGCTCTCGTCCCAGGTGAGGAGGAGCAGCGAGCGCTGCTGGGTCCACGCCGGGGAGGAGAGCACCGGGGCGAGGGTCTGCTGCAGCCAGGCGTCCTGGGTCTTCAGGCTGGTGGCGCTGCCGTTGCCGGAGCCCTCGCCGTCGTAGTAGTCGTCGGCGGCGATCCAGGAGAAGTTCGGCGTGGTGGCTGCGGACTTCAGGTCGGTGGTCAGCTGCGAGGTGTCGAACAGGTGCGCCGCGCAGCGGGCCGGGTTGCCGCTGATGTCGGTGTAGTTGATGAACGGCGCGTCGTCGGGCATGTAGGAGCTGTCGTAGTTCTTGTTGGTGTTGCAGGGCGTGCCCATGCCCTGCTCGTAGGCCTTCCAGGTCTTGCCGGCGCCCTCGATGGTGTCACCGAGGTTGCGCTGCGGGGAGTTGATGTTCGGCCAGTAGGTGGCGCCCTTGGTGTAGGTGTCGCCGCCGGCGATCGCGAGGTAGTTCTCGTCACTCGGGTGGTAGACGCCGTGGGAGTCGGTGAGGGTGGCACCCTGGGCCATCAGGCTGTGGATGTACGGCGTGTCCGTCGGGTCGTTCATGATCTGGGAGTAGTCGGTGTTCTCCATCATGACCGTGAACACGTGGTCGTAGCCGGGCACGGCGGAGGCGGGCGGGGAGAGCGGCGCGGGGGTGCTGACCGGGGTGTCGAGGGTGAGCGAGAGGTTGTCCAGGTAGCCGCTCTCGTTGGAGGTGGACAGGAACTGCACCTCCACCTGGATCGACCTGGTCCCGGCCGGAACGGCGCCGGCGGCGCTGCGGGAGAGGAACTCGGTGCTCAGGCCCCGGTCGGTGGCGGAGACGGTCGGCAGTTTGGCGGTCGCGCCCAGCGGGCTGCCGTCGGCGGCCCGGAAGTGCAGGCTGACCGCGACGTAGCCGCCGTAGGTGGTCCAACCGCCCAGCCAGCCGGCGAGGTTGTAGTGCACTCCACCGCCGTCGATCGCGCCCGCCGCCGAGGAGACGTCGACGGTCTGTGACATCGAGCCGTCGCCGAAGTTGCCGGGGCCGAAGAAGGCCTTGCCGGGCGTCCGGCCGTCGGAGGGCAGGCCGAAGGAGCCCACCGAGTGGCACATCGTGTTGATGCCGCCGGCCTGGACCGTCCAGCCGGGGACGGTGCTGGCGGCGCTCCAGTCGGTGGTGCAGTAACCGCCGCCCTCCGCGTCGCCGTTGACGATGAGGTTGCCGCTGCTGCCCGCCGCCTCGGCGGTGGTGGGGGCGGCGACGGCCAGCGCGCCGAGCAGGGGCAGGGTGGCGAGCAGTCCGCCGAGGGGGCTCCGACGCAGTCGCATGGGGGGTACCTCGTCCCGTTGATGAGGGTGGTGCCATGGCTGTTCACCATGGGCGCGACATAGAGGTACCGGTCGGCGCTGTCCGTTGGAAGAACGCCGGTGGAACTTGACCAGACAACTTCGCGGGCGCGCTTCACCAGCGGGCCCGCGGCGCGGGCGGCGGGGCGGAAAGGCGGCGGGGCCAGAGGGCGGGAGGACGGCGGGAGAGCGGCCGCTCAGGCGCGGAGCACCCGGACGCCGGCGTCGGTGATCGCCCGCTGCTGCTCGTCGGAGATCCCGGAGTCCGTCACCAGGTCGTGGACGTCGGCGAGCGGGCAGATCGAGGCGAAGGTGACCCGGCCGATCTTGGTCCGGTCGGCCAGCACGACCGACCGGGCACTGCTGCGCAGGAAGGCCCGGTCGGTCTGGGCCTCCATCTCGTCGTGGGTGGTGCAGCCCTCCTGCACCGTCAGGCCGTCCACACCTATGAAGGCGAGGTCGAGGTGGTAGCGCTGGAGCATGGCGTCCGCGGCCGGACCGACCAGTTCGTAGCTGGCCGAGCGGGCGATGCCGCCGATCACGACCAGGCGGACCTCCGGACGGACGATCAGTTCGGCCGCGATGTTCACCGCGTTGGTGACCACGGTGACCTTGCCCCGCTCGGCCAGCACCCGGGCCAGCTCGGTGGCGGTGGTGCCGCCGGTGAGGCCCACCACGGCGCCGTCCGGCACCAGCTCGGCGGCCACCCGGGCGATCCGGCGCTTCTCCTCCTGCTGCTTCTCGCTGCGGTGCCGCAACGGGAGTTCGAGGTTGACGGCTCCGGTCACCGCGCCGCCCCGGGTGCGGTGCAGCAGCCCTTGGTCGTGCAGCTCCTGGAGGTCACGACGCACCGTCGCGCCCGACACCCCCAGCAGCTCGGCGAGCGCGTGCACGTCGGCACTGCCCACCTCCGCGATGTGGGACAGGATCCGGGCGGCGCGATCAGCTTTGAGCATGGACGGAGTCTAGCCCCGGCCAAAGCTGCTCGGACTTGCCATGTTCAGTCAAGATCGGTCGCCGCGGTTCCGAGCACCCCCAGCAGGCGCGCCACCTCCACGGCCACCGCCGTCCGCCCCGGGCCGAGGTAGCGGCGGGTGTCCACCAGCCCGGGGTCGGCGCCGAGGACGTGCCGGACGGCGCCGGTGAAGACCCGGTTGAGCTGGGTGGCGATGTTCACCTTGGTCATGCCGTGCGCCACCGCCCTGGCCAGGTGGCCGTCGGCCACGCCGGAGGAGCCGTGCAGCACCAGCGGGACCGGGACGGCGGCGCGCAACCGGGTGATCAGCTCGAAGTCCGGGACGGCGTCGCGGGTGGCCATGGCGTGGGAGGTGCCGACGGCCACGGCGAGGGCGTCGACGCCGGTGGCGGCGACGAAGTCGGCGGCCTCGCCGGGGTCGGTCCGGGCGCCGGGGGCGTGCACCCCGTCCTTGCCGCCGACCTCGCCGAGCTCGGCCTCCACCCAGACGCCCGCCGCGTGGCAGCGCTCGACCACCGCGGCGGTGGCCCGCACGTTCGCCCGGTACGGCAGCGCCGAGGCGTCGAACATGACCGAGGAGAAGCCCAGTTCGACGGCGTCCGCGACCAGGTCGGCGGAGGTCGCGTGGTCCAGGTGCACCGCGACCGGTACGGCGGCGGCCCGGGCGACGGCCAGCACGGCGGCCGCGATCGGCGCCAGCGCCCCGTGGTAACGGACGGCGTTCTCGCTCAGCTGCAGGACCACCGGGGCCCCCGCGGCCTCGGCGCCCGCCACGACGGCCTGGGCGTGTTCGAGCTGGATGACGTTGAAGGCGCCGACTCCGCGCGCCGCGTTCGCGGCGGGGGTGACGATGGCACCGGTTCCGGCCTGGGGCATCAGAGCCTCCTGCTCGCGGCCGTCACGGCCGGGTCAGCACGATCGAGCGGGTCAGGTTGCGGGGGTGGTCGGGGTCCAGACCGGCCGCCGTGGCCAGCCGGACCGCGAGGCGCTGGGCGCGCACCAGGTCGGCCTGCGGGTCGAGCCCGCTCACCGAGGTGACGGCGCCGGTGGCCCGGACCTCCGCCGGCAGCCCGGCGGGCGGTTCGCCGAGGAACCACACCGCCCGGCCGGGGGCGGCGATGCTGATCGGCCCGTGCCGGTACTCCATCGCCGGATAGGACTCGGCCCAGGCGCCGGCGGCCTCCCGGAGCTTGAGGGCGGCCTCGTTCGCCAGGCCGACCGTCCAGCCGGTGCCGAGGAAGGTGAACTGGCCCGCCGTGACGACCTCTTCGGGCAGCTCCTCGGCCAGCGCCCGGTCGGCCTGGGCGGGCAGATCGGCCGGGGCGAGGCCGAGGTGGCCGCGCAGCAGCGCCAGCGCCGTGGTGGCGAAGCGGGTCTGCACCACCGACTTCTCGTCGGCGAACGCCAGGTCGACCACGGTGTCGGCGGCCGCGCGGATCGGCGCCTCGGGATCGCCGGTGAGCGCCGTGCTCGGCAGGTGCCCGGCGCGCCGGAGCGCGGCGAGCACCTCGGTCGTCGTCCCGGAGCGGCTGATCGCCACCAGCCGGTCGTAGCCACGGGTGGCCGGGAACTCCGAGGCGGCGAAGGCGTCGGTCTCCCCCAGCCCCGCGGCCTCGCGCAGCGCCGCGTACGCCTGGGCGATGTACAGGGACGTGCCGCAGCCCACCACGGCCACGCGCTCGCCGCGCTCCGGCAGACCGGCCGGCTCCAGGCCCAGGGCCCGGCGCCAGCACTCCGGCTGGCTGGCGATCTCCTGTTCGACGTGGCTCATGACGCTCCTTAGAGTGCGCAAAGCTGCGCATCGGGTGCTTGCTGCTGAGCGGTTCTGCTTAATTCTTACTACGAAGGCTGCGGATTGATCAACGGTGCGCAGCCGGTCGCGGTCGGGCACAGCTCGCGCGGACGAGGGCGGAACGAGGACGGGGGCGGAGGCTTCGGGCCCCCGCCCCCGGGCGACTCGGCCGGCTCAGCCCGCGATCGGGCCGGCTCCGGCCAGCAGCAGCGAGAACCCGCTGCCGGTGGACTGCTGGGGCGTCTTCACGTGCACCACGCCGGCGGCAGCGTCGTACCACCACCCCGAGGGCGCGGCGTCGAGCTCCGCCCGCGAGCCGTAGCCGTCCAGCGGGCGGTGGTCGAGCAGCACCGCGCCCGGCCCGGCGCCGGTGTGCACGGTGAACCCGTAGGCGCGGGCGGCCGGTTTGCCGGTGTAGTCGCCGACGCTCGGTCCGACCTCGACGGTGGTCATGCCGTGGCCCCGGCCGACGGAGCGGACCGTGACGTCCTGGGTCGCGGACGCGCCCTGCTCACCGGCGCGGGTGATGCCGTCGTCCTCGTACAGGGTGTACGAGGACGTGCCCTGGGCGTAGACGTCGTAGTCGAGCCGGGCGGTGTCGCGGGTCTGCCAGGACAGCGTGCCCTCGGGCCACATCGGCACCACGGCACCGGCCCGGACGAACAGCGGCAGGGTGTCGAGCGGCGCCTGGTAGCCGTTGACGGTCGTCGGCCCCTGGTAGGTCCGGCCCGTCCAGTAGTCGACCCAGGTGCCCTTGGGCAGGTAGATGCCGTTGCGGACGGCGGAGTCGTCGTAGACCGGGGCGACCAGGAAGTCCTTGCCGCTCAGGAACTCGTACTTGGCCGCGTCGCCCCAGGTGTTGGGGTCGTCCGGGTACTCCAGGACCAGCGGCCGCACCGAACCGACGCCGCTGCGGTGGGCCTCGGCGGCGAGCGTGTAGAAGTAGGGCAGCAGGCGCTCCTTCAACTGCAGGTATCGCCGGTTGATCGAACTGTACGGTTCACCCGCGCGCCAGGGCTGTTTGTCGGCGGCGGCCCAGCCGTCCATGGTCATGACCGTCGGGATGAAGGCCTTCCACTCCAGGTCCCGGGTCCCGATCTTGGGATCGCTGCCGAAGATGCCGCCGACGTCGCCGGTGTCGTACGCGATGCCGGACATGGTGGCCCCCGCGTAGGTGGGGATCTGCCAGCGGAGGTAGTCGTAGCTGCCCTTCTGGTCACCGCTCCACAGCACGCCGCAGCGCTGGGCGCCGGCCCAGGAGACCGGCAGCCAGACGAAGCCGCGGGCGTCGCTGTTGCGCTGGATGCCGTCGTACGCCGTCCGGCAGCCGTCGAGGGCGAACTTGTAGCCGGGGCCGACCCAGGCGACGTCCAGTTTGCGCACCCGGACGCCGGCCTTGACCTCCTCGTCCTGGTTGGGCAGGCCGGTCGAGGTCCACAGGCCCAGTTGGGCGTGCTGGTCGCGCAGGCCCTGGCCGGTCTGCTGGAGGTTCTCGTAGCCGCAGCCGTAGCCGTCGTTGACCAGCATCCAGCCCAGCGGGTCCTGGTTGGCGGTGTAGCCGTCGGCGACTTGAAGGGCGTCCAGGGTGTGCCGCTCGCCGCGGTTGGCGTTGTGGAGGTAGCAGTCGGAGTCGCCCGGTTCCAGGCCGTAGACCGGCGGCATGAAGGGCTTGCCGACCAGGTCGGTGTAGGCGCTGATGACCTTCTTCAGGTCCGGGCCGTAGAAGTAGTAGCCGTCGAAGCGGCGCTCGCGCTCGGCGGTGGTGACCGGGTCGCCGAAGGTGTAGGTGCCGGGCGCGTAGGTGTGCCGGAAGACGCCGTAGCCGGCCGAGGAGAGGTAGAAGGGCTGGGAGTTGTTGAAGCCGCCCTCGTTCCAGTTGAAGTCGTTGGCGGCGTGGACGGTCCGGCCGCGGTGCGAGAACGAGCCGTTCTGCTCGCCGGCGCCGTAGAACTGCTCCTGGGGTCCGCGGGCCAGGGTCTGGGCCGTCGCGTCCTCCGTCCAGGTCAGGCCGCGGGTCTCCTGCCAGACGAGTTTGCTGTCGCCGTCCGCGTAGAGGGCGAACCGCAGCGGGTGCTTGTAGGCGCGCACCGTCAGGTGTTGGGAGCTGATCGCCCAGTAGTCGCCCCGGTCGCTCTGCCGGACGGTCTTCAGGACCGGCGGGGCGGTCGCGATCATCTCGCCGACGGGCGGGGCGGTGAAGGTGCCGTCCGGGGCGAACTGCAGGCGGAAGGCGTCCTCGGTGGTGAAGTCGACCCGGGCCTCGGCGCCGCCGGCGGCCCGGATCAGGTAGCCGTCGCCGTCGCGGCCGATGCCGGTGGCGTCGCCGACCGTGGTGGGCCGGGTCAGCCGGGCGGTGGCGGTGTAGGAGGAGTCGGTGACGTTGTAGGGCACGACCAGGACCTGGTAGGTGCCGGAGGCGTCCGGGATCACGGCGGAGGCCGGGTCGGCACCCGAGGCGTCCTCGGCGACCTTCCGGCCGGTGCTGTCGTAGATGTAGAGGTCGAACTCCATGGCCGGATCGGGCCAGTCGACGGTGACGGGGACGCCGCCGTCCGGGTTGTCCCGCCAGTAGCCGGCGGGGACGTCGACGGTGAGGGCGAAGCGCCCGCAGACCTTGCCCTGCGGGTCGTCGGCGGCGCTCGGGCAGTGCTGGGGGTCGGGCACCGAGCCGTGCGCGTAGGTCGGGGACTGCCAGCTGACGGTCGGGTGGGCCGTGGAGAGCGCGCCGCTCGGGAGCGTCGCGGCGTGGACGACCGGGGCGGTGCCGAGCAGGCCGCACAACAGGGCGACGACGGCGATCAGGATGCTCCGGGGGCGGGGCGGACGTAAGCGCCTGGGGATGAGCATGGGCATGCCACCATTCAACGGAGGTCGGGGTGGTGTGCGCCGCAGGACCTTACCAGTTCACTTATGCTCACTCAATGGTTGAGGATGCGCGTCGCTGGGGAGAGAACCGTCCACGCATGCTTGCGCAGTGGCATAATTGCGCAGCTTCACGCAGCAACTGGTTCCCCGACACCGGGGCCGGCTCCCACCGGCCCCCCTCCGCAAAGGCGGTACCGAGATGAAGCGCCCCCTCCTCGCCCTGGCCGCCCTCACCTCGGCCGGCGCGCTCGTCCTGTCAGCGTGTAGCAAGGGCTCCGGATCCGGCTCCACCTCGGCCGACGGCGCCACGGTGATCCGGTTCATCGCGGCCGACTACGGCTCCAACGGCCAGAACCCCACCCAGGCGTACTGGCAGGACGTCATCGCCGCCTTCGAACAACGCAACCCCGGAATCAAGGTGCAGCTCCAGGTCATCAACTGGAACGACCTCGACACCCAGGTCAAGACCATGGTCCAGAACGGCAACCAGCCGGACGTCCTGCAAACCGGCGGCTACGCCGACTACGCCGCCAACGGCATGCTCTACCCCGCCGGCGACGTCCTCTCCCCCGCGACCGCCGCGGATCTCGTCCCCGCGCTCGCCAAGGCCGGTGTCCAGGGCGGCACCCAGTACGGCATCCCGTTCGTCTCCAGCGCCCGGATGTTCCTGATCAACAACACCCTGTTCCGCAAGGCCGGCCTGGACCCGGCCACCCCTCCGAAGACCTGGAACGACGTCACCACCGCCGCGACCGCCCTCAGGAAGGCCGGGGTGGACGTCCCGCTCGGCATACCCCTGGGCAAGGAGGAGGCCCAGGGCGAGTCGTACATCTGGATGCTGGGCAACCACGGCGGCTACCAGGACGCGAACGGCAAGTACGCCATCGACTCCCCGGCCAACATCGCCACCTTCACCCAGCTCAAGGCCTGGGTCGACGCCGGCCTGACCGAGCAGAGCCCCGCCTCCGTCAACCGCACCGACCTCACCAAGGACTTCGCCTCCGGCAAGGTCGGCATGCTCAACGGCTTCCCCGGCCAACTCGCCGACGTCAAGGGCATGGACGTCACCTGGGCCCCGATGCCCGGCAAGGACGGCCCGTCCCCCGCCACGCTCGGCGTCGCCGACTGGGTCATGGCGTTCAAGAAGGGCGGCCACAAGGACCAGATCAGGGCCTTCCTGGACTTCGCCTACGGCAGGGACAACACGGTCCGGTTCAGCAAGAAGTACAACCTGCTGCCCGTCACCCAATCCGCCCTCACCGCCCTGGCGTCCGATCCCGACGAGACCGCCCTCCAGCCCTTCCTCAAGATCCTGCCCTCGGCCTCCTTCTACCCGCTCAGCGACCCGACCTGGCCCGGTGTCTCCGCCCAGGTCAAGACGCAGATCGGCGCCGCCGTCAACGATCCCGCGAAGGCCCTGGCCGCCCTCCAGCAGGCCGCCGTTCAGGCGGCGCAGTGACCACGACCACCCGCGGTACGGCCGTCGACACCGTCAGGACTCCCGCCCCCACCGCCCGCCGCCGGTCACTGCTGCGCAGGCTGGGCCCGCTGCCCTGGCTCGCACCGGCCGTCCTGCTCATCCTCGGCGTGGTCGTCTGGCCGGTCATCGAGATGGTCCGCACCTCGCTGCGCCGCGTCGACACGACCGGCACCGACCACGGAGCGGCCGGCCTGCTCAAGTACCGCAAGCTGTTCGCCGACCCCCGCCTGCCCGACGTCCTCACCTGGACCGTCGTGTGGACCGTCACCGTGGTCGGCCTGACCATGGCGATCTCCCTGGCGCTCGCCCAGCTGTTCAACCGGGACTTCCCCGGCCGCCGGATCACCCGCTGGGCGCTGATCGCGCCCTGGGCCGCCTCCGTGCTGATGACGGCGATCGGCTTCCGCTGGATGCTCGACCAGGTCGCCGGGGTGTTCAACCGCCTGCTGCTGGACCTCGGCCTGATCGACCGCCCGCAGGCCTGGCTCGGGGACGCCGCCCACGCCAAACCCTGGCTGGTGCTCGTCGCGGTCTTCGTCTCCCTGCCGTTCACCACCTACACCCTGCTGGCCGGCCTGCAGTCCGTCCCCGCCGAGGTGTACGAGGCGGCCCGGGTCGACGGCGCGTCCCGCGCGCAGACCTACCGGCGGATCACCCTGCCGCTGCTGCGCCCGGCGTTCCTGGTCGCCCTGGTCGTCAATCTGATCAACGTCTTCAACTCCTTCCCCGTCATCTGGGGCATGACCCAGGGCGGCCCCAACACCGACACCGCCACCACCACCGTGTTCATGTACACGCTGCGGAGCTACGACGTCGCGGAGTCGGCGGCGATGTCGGTGGTCAACTTCGCCGTCGTGATCATCATGGTGCTGCTCTTCCTCCGGGTCAGCGGCCGGAACCGGGAGGACAGCCGATGAGACGTCAGGGCAACCGCGCGACCAGGCCGCCCGCCGCCCGCACCGTGCTGGTCACCGTCACGGCCTGGGCGCTGGCCGCGCTCTTCCTGCTCCCCTACCTGGAGATGGTGGTCACCGCCGGACGCCCCGCGGGGGAACTGCGCGACAGCGGCTACCTGCCCAGGCACTTCGACTGGTCGTCGTTCACCCGGGTGTGGTCCGACACCACGCTGGCGCAGAACCTCCGGATCACCCTGGTGGTGGCACTCGGCTCCACCCTGCTGGTGCTGGCGGTCGCGCTGCCCGCCGCGTACTACACCGCCCGGGTGGACTTCCGCGGCCGCAAGGCCTTCCTGCTGCTGGTGCTGGTCACCCAGATGTTCCAGCCCACCGCTCTCCAAGTCGGGCTGTACCGCGAGTTCTTCACGCTCGACCTGCTCGACACCGTCCTGGTGCTCGTCCTGGCCAACGCCGCGTTCAACCTCGCCTTCGCGGTCTGGATCCTCAGCGCCTACGTCGCCGCCATCCCGGTCGAGTTGGAGGAGGCCGCGCAGATCGACGGCAACGGGCGGCTCGGCGCCCTGTTCCGCGTCACCCTGCCGCTGGCGATGCCGGGCGTGGTGACGGCGGTCATCTTCACCTTCATCGCGGCCTGGAACGAGTTCATCATGGGCCTCACCCTGACCACCTCCACCGACCGCCAGCCGCTGACCGTCGGCATCAACAACATGATCGGCGCCTACAGCGTCCAGTGGAACTACGTCTTCGCCGCCTCGGTCGTGGCCATCGTGCCGGTGGTCGTCCTCTTCGCCGTGATCGAACGCCACGTCGTCTCCGGCCTCACGGCGGGCTCGGTCAAGTAGCCACCCCCCGCCTATAGTGGGCGCCATGACGGACCAGCGCCCCACCTCGGCCTTCCACGCCGCCAACACCGACCCGGCGGTCACCGACCGGCTGATCGCCGCGCTGGACGTGCAGGCCGCCAACCCGGGCGTGCGCCGACTGCGCGAGTGGGCCCACGCGAGTCTCGCCGTGCGCCCCGGCGACCAGGCGCTGGACGTCGGCGCCGGCACCGGCTCGGAGACCCGGGTGCTCGCCGAGGCCGTAGGCCCGGACGGCACCGCGACCGGCCTGGAGCCCCACCCCGGCCTGCGCGCCGTCGCCGAACGGCGCGCCGCCGAGGCCGGCAGCCGCGCCGTCTTCCTGGACGGCGACGCGCTCGCCGTGCCGCTGCCCGACGCCGCCGTGGACGTGGTCTGGTGCGAGCGCGTCCTCCAGCACCTGACCGAACCGGCCCGGGCCGTCGCCGAGATCGCCCGGGTCCTGCGGCCGGGCGGCCGGGTCGCGCTGCTCGACACGGACTGGGCCACCTTCGTGCTCCACCCGGCCGACCCGGCGATCCGCGCCGCGCTGGCCGCCGTCACCCAGGCCACCGCGGCCACCCCGGACGCCGGACGCAGCCTCGCGGGGTGGCTGGCCGAGGCGGGCCTGATCGTCGACCACACCGGCGCCGACGTCCTGCTGCACGACCCCGGCACCGTCAGTCTGCCCCTCGTGCGCGGCCTCGCCACCGCCGCGCTGGGCAAGGGCCTGATCACCGAGGAGCAGCGCGACCGGCTCTACGCCGACCTCACGGCCGCCGCCGAACGGGGCGCCTTCCACCTGTCGGTGACGATGTTCGCCGTGGTCGCCCACCGCCCCGCCTGACCGGCCGTCGGCCCGCGTGGCACCGGCCCCGCCGGGGCGTCAGGATGTCCGGGAGTCGGCGGTGAGGGCCGTCAACAGCGGTTCCAGGAAGCGCCGTTCGAGTCGGCCCGGGGGCAGTTCGCCGGGTTCGACGTAGCTCTGGGCGAGGCCTCCCTCGCGGATGGCGATGAGCAGGCGGGCGAGTTCGTCGGCCTCCACGGTGAGCGTTCGGCCGGCCCGGGCCAGGTGTTCGGTGAGAGCGCGGGCGAGTTGGGCCCGCAGCCGCGCGTCGTGCTGGGCGAGCACCCAGGCGGCCTGGGGGTCGCGGATGGCGTGCAGGGTGAACTCGGTGGTGACGAGGTACCAGTCGCGTTCGGCCGGTTCGATCTCGCAGAGGACGTCGACGAGCGCCCGCACGGTCAGGTCCTCGGTGGCGATCGAGTCGACCAGTGCCGTCATCCGCTGGACGATCCGTTCGCTGTGGGCGTCGAAGAGCGCGAGGAAGAGTTCCTCCTTGCTGCTGAAGTTGGAGTAGAAGGCGCCGCGGGTGTAGCCGGCCCGTTCGCAGATCTGCTCGATGGTGGCGGCGCGGAACCCGTACTCGGCGAAGGTCTCCAGGGCCGCCCGGAGCAGGGCCGCCCGGGTGCGCGGCCGCCGTTTGGTCTCGCCCTTGGGCATCGGTGGTGTCCCCGTTCGCTCGAGAGAGGCCGATCGGATGCATTGGCGTATCGGATACATCATTGTATCTTCTGGGGCCATGAGCACTCCCACACCTGCGGGAGCCGGCACCCCGCTGCCCGCCTCGCTCGCCGCCGTCGTCGGACCGCTCCCTCCCGGCGTCACCTTCCCGCTGCCGCCGACCTTCGACTCGGTCGAGCGGGAGCGCCGCTACCGCAAGGAACAACTCGCTGCCGGCTTCCGGCTGTTCGGCCGCTTCGGCTTCTCCGAGGGGGTGGCCGGCCACATCACCGTCCGCGATCCGGAGCACCCCGACCGCTTCTGGGTCAACCCCTTCGGGATGCCGTTCACCATGCTCAAGGCCTCCGACCTGATCCTGGTCGACCACGAGGGCACCCTGCTGCACGGCGACCGGCCGGTGAACCGGGCCGCCTTCGTGATCCACTCCCAGGTGCACGCGGCCCGCCCGGACGCGATCGCCGCCGCCCACGCCCACTCGCTGCACGGGAAGGCCTTCTCCAGCCTCGGCATCCCGCTGGACCCGCTGACCCAGGACGCCTGCGCCTTCTTCGAGGACCACGGGCTGTACAGCGACTACCGGGGCGTCGTCAACGAAGTCGACGAGGGCAAGCGGATCGCCGGCGCGCTCGGCACGCACAAGGCGGTCATCCTGCAGAACCACGGCCTGCTGACGGTCGGCCAGTCCGTCGCCGAGGCGGTCTGGTGGTTCGTCACCATGGAGCGCTCCTGCCAGGCCCAGCTGCTCGCGATGGCGGCCGGCACGCCGAAGCCGATCGACCGCGAGACCGCGCTGATCACCCGCGGCCAGGTCGGCAGCCACCTGGCGGGCTGGTTCCAGGCGCAGCCGCTGTTCGAACAGGTCAGCGCGAGCGACCCGGACCTGGTCGACTGACCGGCCCGGCCCGAGGACACCACGGATGAACCAGGAACCGCGGATCGCGGTCTTCGGCGCCGGCAGCATCGGCTGCCACCTCGGGGGCATGCTGGCCGCCGCCGCGGACGTCACCCTGATCGGCCGGCCGGCCGCGATGGCGGCGATCGAGCGGGAGGGGCTGACGCTGACCGG
This sequence comes from Kitasatospora sp. NPDC029312, assembly GCF_055569215.1. Taxonomy (NCBI): domain Bacteria; kingdom Bacillati; phylum Actinomycetota; class Actinomycetes; order Kitasatosporales; family Streptomycetaceae; genus Kitasatospora; species Kitasatospora sp. NPDC029312. The sequence goes on from NZ_JBVHXY010000076.1 coordinate 13,434, forward strand.
CCCCGGCGACGCCCGGCGCCACGTACCGGAGTTGACCACGGCCACCGACGCGGGCGCCGCCGTGCGGGCGGACTACGTGCTGGTGACCGTCAAGTCCGCCGACACCGCGGCGGCCGCCCGGGAACTCGCCGGCCACCTCGCGCCGCACGCGGTGGTGATCAGCTTCCAGAACGGCCTGCACAACCCCGAGGTGCTGCGGGCCGGGCTGCCCGGCCGCCCGGTGCTCGCCGGGATGGTCCCGTACAACGTGGTGCGCAGCGGGCCTGCCGCCGTCCACCAGGGCAGCGGCGGTGCGCTGGCGGTCGAGGACGCCCCGGCGGCCCGCCCGTTCGCGGCAGCGGCCCGGGCCGGCGGCCTCAGCCTGGCGCTGCGCGCGGACCTGCCGTCCGTCCAGGCCGCGAAGCTGCTGATGAACCTCAACAACGCGATCAACGCCCTGTCCGGGCTACCGTTGCGCGAACAGCTCGGTGCCCGGGCGTACCGGTCCTGTCTGGCCCGGTGCCAGCGGGAGGCGCTCGCCGTCTTCCAGGCGGCGGGCATCGCGCCGGCCCGGCTCGGCCCGGTGCCGCCGCGCTGGACGCCCACGGTGCTCGGGCTGCCCGACGCGCTGTTCCGCAGGCTGGCCGCCGCCAGTCTGCGGATCGACGCGCGGGCCCGCTCGTCGATGTGGGAGGACCTGCAGCGCGGCCGGCCGACCGAGATCGACACGCTCCAGGGCGAGGTGATCGCGCTGGCCGGGCGGCACGGTCTGGCGGCCCCGGCCAACGCCCGGCTGGCCGCGCTGGTCCGCGAGGCGGAGCGGGCCGGCCCGGGCGCCGCGCGGAGCTGGTCCGGCCCGGAGCTGCTCGCCGAACTCCGGGGCGGCTGACGCCCGCTACGGGGCGACGTACTCGACGGTCTGCATCATGCCGAGGTCCTCGTGCTGCAGTTGGTGGCAGTGGGCGACGGCGCTGCCGGTGAAGTCCTCGTACTTGACCAGGAAGGTGACCTCGTCGCCGGGCTTGCCGCCGGCCAGGCCGATGGTGTCCTGCCAGATCGGCGGGTCGAGCCGCTGGCCGTTGCGGTGGGTGACCAGCACGTGGTTGGTGTGGAGGTGGAAGGGGTGGTTGAAGGCCGCCCGGGAGTCGTCGGTGCGCACGGTCCAGCGTTCGACGGTGTCGAGCGGCAGGGTGTGGTTGACGTAGTCGGGGTCGAACAGGCCGTGGGCCGGATCCCGGGTCAGGTCGCCGTCGGGGTCGGCGGCGGGGGTGGCGTGGGTGCCCAGGACGCGGAAGGCGTTGGGGAACGGCTCGCCGAAGACGCCCGGGTCGGTGTGGAAGACCACCTCGCGGTCCGCGTGCGGGTTCGTGATGTCGTCCTCGTCGAGGAACGGCTTGCCGGGCGGCAGCTCGGTGGGCAGCCCCATCGGCGGGTCGACGGGCTCCCCCGCCACCTCGACCGTCATCAGGGGCCCGGACACGCCGTCGGCCCGCAGTTCGTACCTGCCGGGTTCGCCGCCCCGGATCAGGACATCGGCGCGGTTGCCCATGGCCAGGCTCACCAGGTCGGTGGCGACGGCGGCCGGGAAGGTCACGCCGTCCTGGGCGATCTGGTGGAAGGTGAGGTCGCCTGCGTCGCCGGTGAGCCGCAGCGGCAGTGCGGTGAACGCGGTCGCGGCCACCAACCGCCAGCGCTGGACCTCGCCCGGGCGCAGCGTCAGGGTGGGATTGACCGCGCCGTTGACGGTGAGGGTGGCGGGGACGGCGGTGAGCGCACCGGCGGAGGTGAAGTCGGGGACCCTGCCGTCCTGGAGCCTGAGCTCGTTGACGCAGACGACCAGGTCGGCGGCCGCCTTGATCTCGGGCACCTCGTCGACGTCGCCCTCGACGATCAGCACTCCGGTGAGACCGCCGACGACCTGCACGGACGTGGCTCCGTGCAGGTGCGGGTGGTACCAGTAGGTGCCGGCCGGGTGGTCGGCCGGGATGTCGATGACGGTCGGGTACTGCGGTTCCGGGGCGCCGGCGTCGACCTCGTCGGCGGTGCGCGGGGCGAACTCGCGCAGGACGTTGTCGGCGTCCCCGGACGGGGAGACGTGCAGGCCGTGGGTGTGCAGGTTGAAGCTGTTGAAGCGGTGCGGCCGGTTGTGGTCGCCGCTGTGGGGCTGGTTCGGCGGCAGGCCGTTGATGTGCGTCAGGCGCAGGGTGTCCCCGCCGCGCACCCGCAGGGTCGGCCCCGGGATCGTCCCGTTGTAGGTGCGGGTGGTCACCGGCCCGTAGCCCGGGATCGACAGGTCGGTGAACCGGACGTCGAGCGTCTGCTCGAGCACCTGGGGCGCGGGGTCGGTCTCCGCTCGCGAGATCCGCAGGGCGACGGGTTGCGGGAACCGCGTCGCCGCCACCGCCGCGCGCCGGTGCTCGGCGAGCCCGTGGGGAGCCGCCAGGAGGACGGCCGTGGGGATCACCTTGAGCACCGATCGACGACTGATTCCGACATTTTCGCTCATGGCCGGGCAATCTAGATCAGATTGTCACGGGCCTCCGGAAGGCACACCGCACGGTCACGGGACGACCCGAAGGCGGCCCGCCCCGGGGGCCGATCACGGCTGACGCGTCGGCGTGAAGTCCGGCAGCCGCTCCAAGCTCTGGGCGACGGCGGCGAAACCGTAGTCCAGCATCCGCCGCTCGTACTCCGCGACGGCGACCGCGAGTTCGGCCTCGCCCCGCTGCACCGCGGCGAGCGAGCGGCCGAGCAGCTCCGCGTCGCGCAGCGCCGTGTTGGCGCCCTGGCCGCCGCTCGGCGGCATCGGGTGGACGGCGTCCCCCAGCAGGGTGACCCTGCGGCTGCCGCCCCAGTGCGGCACGGGCTCGGCGTAGCGGACCGTCAACGGCGAACTGTTGACGACGTCCGCCGCGCGGACGAGGTCGACGAGGTCCGGGTGCCAGCCGTCGAGCAGGGCGAGCAGTTCACCGCGCACCGCCTCCCAGTCCCTCGGCCCGGCCGCTGCGGCACCGGGAAGCATCACCACCCAGCGCAGGTAGCTCCCGGTGTCCGGCAGCCGGACGTCGGCCGCGAGTTCGGCGGCCGCGAGCCGCGGCGGGCGGCGGAACTCCATCCGGCCGAGCAGCATGCTCACGCCGGAGCCCTGGACGAGGGTGCCGAAGCCCGGTACCAGCGCGGCGAACCGCTCGGTGAGCGGCGTGCGACCGAGGACGCAGTCACCGGGCAGGGTGACCACCTCGGCATCCGGCAACAGTTGACGGCGCACCGCCGAGCCCACGCCGTCCGCCCCGACCAACAGGTCGCCGCACGCGGTGCCGCCGTCGGCGAACCGGGCCTCGACCGTGCCGTCCGCCCGCTCGGCGTACCCGACCACGGGCTTGCCGAACTCGACCCGGTCCTCGAGCCCGGCCAGCAGCAACTGGCGCAGCACGTGCCGGTCGGTGGCCGCGCCCTCGTCCACCCAGCCCAGCCGGCGCAGCTCCCGGAGCCGCTCGTCGACCAGCCGCCGCTCCCCCGCCAACGGCCCGGTGACGGCCTCCAGCAGCCGGTGCCGGCGCTCCGGCAGACAGGCGTGCAACGCGGCCAGGCCGTGCCCGTTCAGCGCGATCCGGAAGCCCTGGTAGCGGCTCTGCGGGTCCTCCTCCCGCTCGAAGACCCGCACGTCGACACCGGCCCGCAACAGCCCGTGCGCGAGACACAGCCCGCCGATCCCCGCGCCCGCCACCAGCACCCTCATGCCCGTTCCTTCCCTCGATGTGCGTTCAGTCTTCCGCGCGCACCCGGCCACGCGTCAGTGACCTTTGTGGCCGGAACCGCGTGACAACCGTCATCACGCGGTCAGGAAGGGCCGTCGGCGGTGGAGTCCTCGGCCTGTGCGAAAGTCGGATCATGAGCTATGCCATACGCCGGATCGCCGGCACCGAGCACCGGGAGCTGCGCGCGATCAAGTTGGAGGCGCTGCTCGACTCACCGATGGCCTTCAGTTCCTCGTACGGCGACACCGTCGCCCTGCCCGAGGACGCCTGGCGACGGCAGGCCGCCGTCGAGGCCACCGCCGAGGAGTGCGCCACGTTCGTCGCCGTCGACGACGACGGAGTCTGGGTCGGGATCGCCGGTGTCGAACCGCTCCCGGACGTCCCCGACCACGTGCACGTCCACTCCGTCTACGTCACGCCGGAGTTCCGGGGGCCCGGCGGACCCGCCGCCGAGCTGATGCGCGAGTGCATCCGCCATGCCCGGGAGCACACCCGCCTCCGCCGGCTGACCCTGGGCGTGCACGAACGCAACCGTCGGGCGCTGGCGTTCTACCGGCGGCTCGGTTTCGCGGACACCGGCAAGACCGTCCCCTACCGCCTCGACCCGGCCGAGGAGCTCTTCATCCTGGGCCTTCCGGACTTCCGCGCCCCGGACCTGCGCTGACGGCCCCGGGGGGGGGGGGGGGGGGGGGGGGGGGGGGGGGGGGGGGGGGGGGGGGGGGGGGGGGGGGGGGGGGGGGGGGGGGGGGGGGGGGGGGGGGGG
>NZ_JBVHXY010000077.1:0-17496 GCF_055569215.1 Kitasatospora sp. NPDC029312
ACTGGAACAGCTCCCACAACTCGTCCGGCACCAGCCGCTCCACGATCATCACCCGCGAAGCCTACCCAGCGATCCAAATGAGATGTCTTCTTAGGGACAGGGCTCGCCAATCCGACCCTCTCCGTCGAGGAACTGCTCGCGCTGGGATCAGTGGAGGCGCCGTACGGCAGGCTCCCAGAGGCCGTGCTGGGCCGGGACGGCATCCTCGCGGTCCTCGCGCAGACCAGCGCGGCGGACCACCCGCGTATCCAAGTCCTTTCCGGAATGGGCGGGGTGGGCAAGACGACGGTCGCTCTGTCTGCAGCTGAGCAGGCCAAGGCGACCGGGGTCGAGGTCTTCTGGATTCAGGCCGGATCCGCAGCGGCCGTGGCCGATGGGATGCGGCACGCGGCTCTCCTCGCCGGCGCCCCAGCTGAGCACGTAGCCCATGCCTGGGAGAAGGGCGGACGGCCTGCGGCCGATCTGGTCTGGCGCCATCTGGCGGCCCTGGATCGCTCCTGGCTGCTCGTCTTCGACGATGCCGACGATCTCGATGTGCTGTCGTGTCCGGGCACAGCACTGGCTGACGGTACAGGCTGGGTTAGGCCCCCGGTCGGCAGGTCGCAGGGAGTCCTGGTCACCACCCGTGACGGTAACAAGCGGTCCTGGGGCAACCGGGTCGCGAGCTTCCACCGCCTGGAGGTCCTCGAGCTCGGGTTCGCAGGCCAGGTTCTCCAGGAACTCGCTCCCGAAGCAGGAGACACAGACTCTGCAACGGCTCTGGCTGACCGTCTCGGCTCTCTGCCGCTCGCGCTGCACTTGGCGGGCACTTACCTGGCCATGGCGCACGGCGATCCACTGGCTGAGGCCCAAACCTTTGTCGAATACATCGACGTGCTCGACGACTCCCTGCTGTTCCTCGACGACGCGAATGAGGGCCTGCACGGAGACCTGAGAAGCGAGGAGGAGCGGGCCCGTCGGACCATTGCCGGTACGTGGGAGCTGTCCCTCTCCCTCCTCGCACGGCAGGGCACGGCGCAGGCGCGCGGCTTGTTGCAGTTGTTGTCTTGCTTCGCCCCGACCGCGTCCTTGCCGAACGCCTTGATCGATCCGTCCAAGGTTGCAGCCTTGGGGATGTGGCCCGCGGACATGGCACCCAGGGCAATCAGGACGGCGCTGGGTGGCCTGCGCCGTTTCGGCCTCATCGGACTCGACGCATGCTCAGCAGAGCCGATATACCAGATCCACCGTCTGGTGGCCGAGGTGTCGGTTGCCCCGCTTCTCTCAGCCCCCGCGGACTACCGAGAGGTGTGGGATTCGGCCGCCGATCTGCTGGTGGCGGCTACTCCATTCCTGGAGAATCCACGGGATCCGAGTTCCTGGCCAACTTGGCAGGGGCTCATTCAACACTGGTTGGTCATGATGAGCCAGCTGCCAGAATGGGGCGCGGCTGCCGATGGCCGTCTCAGCGATGTGTTGCTTTGTGCTGGCGTTGCCGTGGCCTATCTGAGCTTCCGGGGCGACTACGAGGCGGCTTGCCGACTTGCAGACGAAGCGTTGGAGCGCGCCGACTCCGAGGGAGTGAACCCATGGCTCGGGGTAAACATCCGCAGGCACAGGGCTATCACGGTCAAGGAGATGGGCGATCTGAAGACGGCTGAGGCCGAACTCGACCGCATTGTGGAGGAATGCGTCAGGCATCTCGGGGAAGCCGACCCAACCACCCTGTCCGTGCGCTACGAACGGGCAAGGGCGGCATCGCAACGGGGGAAGCTCGAGGAGGCGGAACGCGAGTACGGCGAGGTGATCCGCCATGAGACCCGGCTGTACGGCGCGAATGCAGCCAATACGCTGCGTTCGCGGCACGGTCGTGCGATCTGCATCAGGAGCATGGGACGCTTTGATGAAGCGGCGGACGAGGGACGGCAGGTGCTGGAAGGTCTGCGGACCGAGTTGGGCGAGGCACACCCCGATGTCCTCGAGGCCCATCACGAATTCGCGATTTCCCTGCGAGATCAGGGGGAGAATGAGCGTGCGGCGGAGGAATTCCGCCGAGTGCTTGAACTGGAGGAAGAGACTCTCGGAGTCGAGCATTCGTCCACGCTGATCACCCGTGCAAATCTGGCAACCACGCTTATCCTGCGCCAGGAGTTCACCAAGGCGGAAGCCGAGATCCGGGCCGTGCTGGACGCACGGACCCGCATCCTCGGGCCCGATCATCCCGACACGCTCGACTCACGCCACAGCCTGGCCATACTGCTTATGCGGCGAGGGGAACTCGACGCGAAGAGTGCTTCGACGATCTTCGGGGAGTTGATCGACGCGCAGAAGAAGCAACTCCTCGACGACCATCCCAATGTGCTGGCAGGTCGCAGTAGTCACGCTGCGGCACTGCGCTCCATTGGCGAAATGGTCGAGTCGGAATCAGAATTCAGGTCGATCCTGGATGCGGCGACCGCGCGGCACGGAAGGAATCACCCAGTCACGCTCAATGCCCATGTCGAGTGGGCGACAGCCTTGGGCCGCATCGGGCGAACGGATGACGCGGTGTCCGAGATGAGCAAAGTTCTGGCGCTTCAGGAGCGTGTTCTTGGCAGCTCACACCGCAACGTCGCCAGTGTCCGCGCGTCGCTGGGCACGCTCCTGCTGCAGCAAGGAAGCCTTGCCGAGGCAGAGGAGCAACTATTGCAGGCGCTTAATGCCCTACCGGAGGACGACGGTGGGCGCCTGGATGTCCGGCACGATCTGGTGGCGGTGCTACACGCACGCGGCAGGCTACGGGAAGCGATTCGTCAGCTGCGAGAGATTGTCGATGAAGAACAGCGGAGGTCTGGTCCGGCACATCCCGACACAATCGTTGCCCGCAATAGTCTCGGGGTCGCACTGAAGAACTTCGGTGAGCCGGAGGTGGCAGCTGATGTCTACCGTGAAGCGCTCAAGAGCGCGGCCGGCAAGCACTCCGACGATCAGCCGTTGATCCTCACGGTGCGCCACAACCTTGCCGTCGTAATGCGTATCCAGGGCGAGCTTGACGAAGCGGAGAGGGAGCAGTCGGCGGTCCTGGAGATCCAGGAACGTAGGCTCGGGCCAGAGCATCCAGATGTGCTTGCTGCCAGGCTGTCCCTCGCCCGCATTCTCGATGACAGGGGAGCTGCCGCCGACGCTGAGGCTGCTTACCGGGAGATCCGGTCAGTGTGCGCTCGTGTCCTGGGGGCCGATCATCCTCAGACCCTTTCTGTCCAGGGGAACTTGGCCTTCCTGCTGGCTGATCAACAGCGCTTTGCCGAAGCAGAGGTCGAGTATCGAGACGCGCTGGACAAATGCCAGAACGTCCTCGGAGACGATCACCCAGAGACTCTGACGACGGACCATAACCTGGCCATGGCGCTGGGAAACCAAGGGAGGGTGAAGGAGGCCCTGCCCCGATTCCGCGACGTCGTGGCGCGTCGCCGATGCACGCTGGGGGTGGACCACCCGGACACGCTGATAGCGCTCAAGAACCTCGGCGAGACCCTGTACCGGCTGGGGCAGCCGGCAGAGGGTGCTGAACAGTTCAAGGAGGTCGCAGAGGGCTGGGCTCGGGCGCATGGCGAAGACCACGACGAGGTCTGGGATGCGCGCTATCGACGAGCCCAGTTGCTGTGGGAGGCAGGGCGGCCACGCGCCGCGCAGGACGAGCTCGAAACGCTATTGCACCGGACCCTGGAGGTCCGGCCCGATGGGGATCCGCGCATCACCGCGCTGCAGCGAGTCCTGATGGCCGTGAGGGCCGATGACGACGGTTGCTAGGACGGATGCAGCCCCGGGTGAGAGTGGCGAACCGAGCGGGCGCACGGCGGACCTCGCCAGGGGTGTCGCACACACATGCCGACGGCAGGTCGTCCGGGTGGTCCTGTGCCAGCCTGGAACGAATCTGCGTGAGCGATGCGTGAGCGGACGGGGCAGCACGTGCCGGTTCGGGCGGGATCGTAGATCACGGAGCAACGTCCTGACCTGCCGAAACATCACCAAGTGATCGGTGCTGGCAGCAGCCAACATGATCACTGTCGGGCTCGTAATGCGTAGGTCGCGGGTTCGAATCCCGCAGGCGGCTCCAGCGCGTGGACCCCAGGTCGGAGTGTCTGATCTGGGGTTTTTTTCTCGTCTTCGGTGCGGTCTGGAGCGGTCGGTCCGTAGCCCTTGGCTGGTGGGGGGCGTGGCGTGATCCTTGCGTGGGTGCCATCGCTGAACGTGGGTACTTTCCGCCTGCCGACCGGGCTGCTCTGGTGGGGGTGATCGCGGGGGCGTGTGCCGGGGAGGGGGGTGCGGTCGTTGTTCGCGGGGAGGCGGGCATCGGGAAGACCTCGTTGTTGCGGCATGTCACCGAGGGGTTGGGCGGTGTGCGGACGCTGTGGGTGAACGGGGCGGAGTTCGAGGCTGATTTCGCGTACGCCGCGGTGCACCGGCTCACGCGGGCGTTGCACGGTCGGATCGAGCGGCTGCCAGCCCGTCAGCGGGACGATCTGGGGTGGCGTTCGGGGTTCGGGAGGGTGGCGCGCCGAGTCGGTTCGCGGTCGCTCTCGCTGTGCTGGGGCTGCTGGCGGACGGGGCGGAGGAGAAGCCGCTGGTGTGCGTGGTGGACGACGCGCAGTGGCTGGACCGGGCCTCGGCGCAGGTGTTGGCGTTCGCGGCTCGGAGGATCGCCGACGAGCCGATCGCGATCGTGTTCGGGCTGCGTGATCCGCATGCGGTCGCCGAGCTCGGCGGGCTGCCGGAGCTGACGCTGTCCGGGCTGCCCGACCAGGCGGCTCGGGCGCTTCTGTCGTCGGGCCTCCCGGTGCCGTTGGACGAGCGGGTCCGGGAGCGCATCCTCGCCGAGGCGCGGGGGAATCCGCTCGCGCTGCTGGAGCTGCCGCGCCGGCTCGGGCCCACCGGGCTGGCGGGAGGGTTCGGACTGCCCACGCCGGTCTCGCCGGCGAACCGGATCGAGCAGGGGTACCGCGAGCGCGTTTCCCGGCTCTCCGCCGGCGCCCGGACGTTGCTGCTCCTCGCGGCCGCCGAGCCGCTCGGGGATCCGGACCTGCTGTGGCGGGCGGCCGACCTGCTCGGGGTGGGCGAGGATGCCGGGACGGAGGCCGAGGCGACCGAGTTGATCGAACTCGGCGGCCAGCCCCGGTTCCGCCACCCCCTGGTCCGGTCGGCGGTGTACGGGGCGGCCTCGGCGGCCGACCGTCGCCGGGTCCACGCGGCGCTCGCCGAGGTCACCGATCCGCTGGCCGCCCCCGACCGGCGCTCCTGGCACCGGGGGCAGGCCGCCGCCCGGCCCGACGAGGACGTCGCGGCCGACCTGCTGCGCTCGGCGGAGCGGGCCCGGCGGCGGGGCGGCGCCGCCGCCGAGGCGGCGTTCCTGGCACAAGCGGCCAGGCTGACTCCCGACCCGCGTTTCCGGGCCCGGCGCAGCCTCGCGGCGGCGCGGGCCGCGCTGGAGGCCGGCGCCTTCGAGACCGCGGTCACGCTGGTCGAGGCCGCCGAGAGCGGCCCGATCGACGACGCCGGGCGGATCGAGGCCGAACTCGCGCGCGGCCGGGCGGCGTTCTTCGGTGACGGCGCGGCCGCGGCGGTCGGCCACCTCGTCAAGGCCGCGGAGCTCGATCCCGCCCGCGCCCGGCTCCACCTGCTGGACGCACTCCAGGCGGGTCTCGTGGTCGGACGGGCGTCCGCCGCTGCCAGGAGCGCCCTGGAGGCGGCGCGGCGTGCCCCGGCCGTGACCGGGGAGCGCTCCAGTGCGGACGACCTGCTGGACGGGCTGGTCTCCTACCTCGACGGGGACCTGGCGGCGATCCCGCTGCTGACACGCCTGTTGGCGAACGACGCCGACCCGTACCTGGTGCGGCGGCTGTCCCTCGCGGCGCTGCTGGCCGTCGAGCTCTGGGACTTCGACACCGAGGACCGGCTGGCCGCCCGGGCCGTCGAGACCGCCCGCTCCAGCGGGGCGTTGATGACCCTCCCGGTCGGGCTCTGGATGCGGGCGATGGCCGCCACCCAGCGCGGTGACCTGGTCGGCGCCTCGGCGTTGAACGGCGAGGCCGACGCGATCGCCGAGATGACCGGGGTCCCGCCGCACTGGTACGGCCGCCTCCAGGCCGCCGCGCTGCGTGGGCGCTCCGCCGAGACGGGAGCACTGATCGACAAGGTGCTCGCCGAGTCGCACGCCCGCCGCAAGGGCATGCTGACGGCGACCGCCCACGGCGCGGCCGCCTTCTACGCCAACGGCGTGTCGGACCACCGGGCCGCGCTCACCTCCGCACGACTGGCCCTCGTCGACGGCGACCTGGGCACCACCAGCCTGGCGCTGCCCGAGTTGGTCGAGGCGGCGGTGCGGTGCGGCGAGCATGCCGTCGCCGCCGACGCGTACGAGCGGCTGTCGGAACACGCGCTGGCCGCGGGCACCGGCTGGGCCCTGGGCGTGCGCGCGACGCTGGGCGCCCTGCTCTCCGACCGGCCGGAGGAGCTGCACGCGGAGGCGGTGGCCAGGCTGGCCGCCGTCGGCATGACGGTCTGGCACGGCAGGGCGCTGCTCCACCAAGGTGCGTGGCTGCGCCGTGACGGCAGGCGCCGCGAGGCGCGGGACGCGCTGCGGGCTTGCCACGAGCTGTTCACCGCGATGGGCGCCGAGGGCTTCGCCGAGCGGGCCCGCCGGGAAACTCGCCGCTGCCGGCGAGCAGGTCAGGGCGGCCACCCGCAGCCTGATGGAGCTGCTGACCGGGCAGGAGCTCAACATCGCCCGGCTGGTCGCGACCGGCGCGACCTCGCGCGAGGTCGCCGACCGGCTGTTCCTGAGCCCCCGCACCATCGACGCCCATCTGCGCAGCATCTTCAGAAAGCTCGACATCACCTCGCGCCGCCAACTCGCCGCCGCGCTAGGTCAGGAGGGCCACCGGGCTGCGCCATGACCGCCGAGGCCTGACCTCCGTACGGGTGCATGTCGGCGCGTCGGCGTCGAGGCGGGAGCGGGCGCCGCTTACAGCAGACCGTCGCGTTGGGCCTGGTGGACGGTGGCGACGGTGGCGGTGAAGCCGAGGCTGCGCAGGAGGGTGCCGTCGGCGCGGCCCGTCCAGGGGTCGGTGAGCGGTTCGGCGGAGGGCTCGTAGGGGGCGCCGACGATCCGGGCGATCTCGTAGACGGTGACGGGGGCTTCGTCGACGACGTTGACGGTGCGGCCGTCGAGGGCCCCGGTGAGGGCGAGCTTCACGGCGGTGGCGACGTCGCGGTGGTGGACGAGGCTGAGGGCCTGGGCGGGGTGCCAGTTCCAGCCGGCCATGAGGCCGGGGGCCGCCTCCAGATGGCCGTCCTGGTCGCCGTAGACGAAGCCGAGGCGCAGGATGCTCCAGTTCAGCCCGCTGGCCCTGAGGTCGGCCTCGGCGCGGAGCTTGCTCGCCGGGTAGGGGGCCTCGGCGGTGGCGGGGTCGCTCTCGCGGGCGGGCCGGGTCATGCCGGGGCCGTAGACGAGGCCGGTGCTGGCCATGATGAAGCGGGCCTGCGGGGCCTGGGACTTGGTGGCGGCGATGAGGTTGCGGGTGCCGTCGACGTTGGTGCGGTGGATCGCGTCCGCGTCCCGGGTGCGGAAGAGGGCGGCCAGGTGCACGACATCGGTGACGCCGTCGAGTGCGCCGTCGAGCGAGGCCGCGTCGAGGAGGTCGCCTTCGACGGGCGTGACGCCGTCGGGGACGGCCCTGCCGGGGCGGACGAGGGCGCGGCAGCCGAGGCCGGCCTCGACCAGGCGGGGCAGGAGGCGGGTGCCGACCAGTCCGGTGGCGCCGGTGACGAGGATCGTCATGAGGGGGGTGCTCCTTCTTCCAGATGGAGGGCGAGCCGCTCGGTGGCCGCGCGCAGCACCCGGGCGACGTGGGCCTGCTCCTCCGCGCTGACGCCGTCGAAGGCGACGGAGAGGATCCGGGCGATGGGATCGGGGAGCCGATTCCACAGGTCGGCGCCCGCTTCGGTGAGGCGCAGCGTCTTCTGCCGCAGGTCGCCGGGGTCGGGCAGCTGCTCCACGAGCCCCTTGCGGACCAGCGCGGCGACGACGCCCGTCATCGTGGCGCGCTCGATGCGGAGCAGGCGTGCGAGGTCGCGCTGTTTGCTCGGCCCGTCGTTGGCGAGGTGGTGGAGTACGTACCACTGGGTCGGGCCGAGGTCGTAGGGGCGCAGGATCGATTCCAGGACGGCCTGGCTGGTCTGGTGGTACCGCTTCGCCCATGCGCCTGCGGATTGGTGCTGTCTTTCCGGGTTGTTGCTAGCCACCTAGCAATTATCGTTAGGTGGCTAGCGGACTGTCAATGGCGGCGGGCCTTCGGCTGAGGTTCCCTGCATGCGCACCCCCAGGGGCTACGGCGAGCTACGGGGGGTGCCTCGAACGTCCTTTTAGGTGGTCGCCTAGGCGACTTTCACCGATGAGCAGGGGCCGTCGGCGGAAGCAGACTCGTCCCGTAAACAAACCGCCCCTCGGGTGTCGACCGGAGCGCCGCCGGGGTGACCGTCGTCGCCACCGAGGAGTCGTGGGACGGAGCGCCCGTCCGGGCCGCACCACCCCAGGCCCGCCGCCGAGTCCTCCCGCAGCTGATGCCGGGCGAGCCGGCCCCCGCCCGCGATACCACCCAGGAGTTCACCGTGGAGTCCACCCGTACCAGCCGCGGACCCGGCGCGGCGCTGGCGGCACTCGCCGCCGCCCAGTTCACGGTCATGTTGGCGACCTCGATCGTGAACGTGGCGCTGCCGCAGATCCGTTCGGGGGTGGGGCTGTCGGAGAGCGGGACGACGTGGGTGGTCAACGCCTACGGTCTGGCGTTCGGCGCGCTGCTGCTGGCCGGTGGGAGGGCGGCGGATCTCCTCGGGAGGCGCACGGTGCTGCTCGCCGGGCTCGCCGTGTTCGGCCTCTCCTCGCTGGCGGCGGGGCTGGCCGCCTCATCCGCCGTACTGATCGCGGCCCGGGCGGTGCAGGGGCTGGGCGCCGCGGCGATCGCCCCGGCGGCGCTGGCCCTGGTCATGGACCTGTACCCGGCCGGCCCGGGACGGGGCAGGGCGCTGGGGGTGTGGGGCGCGGTGTCCGGGGCGGGCGGCGCGGCCGGCGTCCTGCTGGGCGGGGTGCTCACCCAGGCGTGGGGCTGGGCGTGGATCTTCCACGCCGTCGCGCTCGGCGCGTTCGCGGTCCTGGCCGCTGCCGCCGTCACCCTGCCGCGGGCGCCGGTCACCGGCGGTGGCCGGTTCGACCTGCTCGGCACCGCCTGCGTCAGCCTCGCGCTGACCGCCCTGGTGTGGGCGCTCACCGCGGCCCGTCGCGCCGACTGGACGGACCCGCCGGTCGTCGCGGCGTTCGCCCTGGCCGCCGTGCTGCTGGCCGCGTTCGTCCTGGTGGAGCGACGCCACCCGAACCCGTTGGTGCCGCCGCGACTGTTCCGGACCGGACGCGTCGCGGCCGGCAACCTGCTGATGGCGCTGCTGGGGTCCGTGTGGATCGGCCTGTTCTTCTTCCTGCCGCTGTACCAGCAGCAGGTCCTCGGGTCGAGCCCGCTGGTCACCGGGCTGGGTCAACTCCCGCTCGCCGGAGCGAACATGCTCGGCTCCACGCTCGCGCCGCGGATCTCCCGCCGCCTCGGTGCCGCCGCGACGGTGACCGCCGCACTGCTGACGGAGGCCGCAGGACTGCTCTGGCTGTCCCGGATCGGTACCCACGGCAGCTACCCCGCCGACGTCCTCGGCCCGAGCCTGCTGATCGGCCTCGGCCTGAGCGTCGCCTTCGTCCAGCTCACCGCCCTGTCCGTCGAAGGCGTACCGGCCCGGGACGCCGGGCTGGCCGGCGGGCTGGTCAACACCACCCGGCAGGTCGGCGGCGCCGTCGGACTCGCCGTCCTGGCCACCCTCGCGGGCAGCACCACCGCGCACGCCGCGGCGCACCAGCCGCACCTGGAGGCCCTGACCGCCGGCTACCGCACCGCCTTCGCCGTCTCCGCCGCGGTCCTCGCCGTCACCGCCGCGCTGGCCCTGCTGCTCACCTGGTGTGCCGCCGCCCCGTCGGACGACGACTCCGAGCCGCGGCACCCCGCGCGGGCCGCGACGAACGGCCGCCGCTGACCGTGCGATCCGTTCAACCACATCCCGTCAACCGAAAGGCGTCCCAGCAATGTTCACCATCGACGAGTCCGCACCCGTCATCGTCCGCCTGTCCACCGTGATCGACGCCCCGCTGGAGCGGGTGTGGGCCCTGCACACCGACATCGACGCCTGGGCCTCCTGGAACGCCGACGTCGACCGGGCCGAACTCGACGGCCCGCTGCTGCCCGGCACCTCCTTCCGCTGGCACACCCACGGCCTGGACATCGCCTCCATGATCCGCGAGATCGTCCCCGGCGAGCGCCTGGTCTGGGGCGGCCCGGCCAACGGCATCGGCGGCGTCCACGTGTGGACCTTCCAGGACTCCGGCGACGGCCGGGTGACCGTGCACACCGAGGAGTCCTGGAGCGGCGCCCCGGTCGAGACCGCGGCCGACCAGCTCGGCCAGGCCCTGGAGCAGTCCCTGACCACGTGGCTCGCCTCCCTCAAGTCCCGCGCTGAGAACGCCGCTTGACCGCGACCGCGCTCGGCCGCCCGTTCCGCACCACCCACTCCAGCACCCCCTGTGAGGTTCCTGCCATGACCACCGCCAAGCCCTACCTGATCGGCCACTACACCCCCGCCCCGGACGAGACGACCGCCACCGACCTGGCCGTCGAGGGCACCCTGCCCCCGGAGCTGACCGGACGGCTGATCCGCAACAGCCACAACCCGAAGGCCGGCGTCACCCCCACGCACTGGTTCAAGGGCAGCGGCATGGTCCACGGCATCCGCCTGCGCGGCGGACGCGCCGAGTGGTACCGCAACCGCTGGGTGCGCACCCCCGCCCTCGACGGCGCCCCCTACCTGACGGAGCAGGGCCCGGACCTGACCGCCTCCACCGCGGGCACCCACGTCATCGAGCACGCCGGCCGCCTGCTGGCCCTGTGCGAGGCCAACTTCCCCTTCGAGCTCACCCGCGACCTCGACACCGTCGGCGCGTACGACTTCGGCGGC
Organism: Kitasatospora sp. NPDC029312; assembly: GCF_055569215.1. Lineage (NCBI taxonomy): Bacteria > Bacillati > Actinomycetota > Actinomycetes > Kitasatosporales > Streptomycetaceae > Kitasatospora > Kitasatospora sp. NPDC029312. Next base: position 11,062 of record NZ_JBVHXY010000077.1, read on the forward strand.
AAGCTGCGCAGCGCGATGACCGCGCACCCGAAGACCGACCCGCTCACCGGCGAACTGCACTTCTTCGGCTCCTCGCCGTTCCCGCCGCACCTGATGTACTACGTCGCCGACGCCAAGGGCGAGATCATCCACAGCAGCGAGGTGCCCGGGGCGACCGCCTCCCTCAAGCACGACTTCGCGATCACCCGCAACCACGTCGTCTTCGTCGAGGGCACCGTCACCTTCGACCCGACCGAGCACTCCGGCATCCCCTACTCCTGGCAGGACGCCCAGCCGGCGCGGATCGGAATCATGCCGCGAGGCGCCGACGGCGCGGCGAAGACCCGCTGGTTCCCCATCGCGCCCGGCAACATGCTGCACGCCGCCAACGCCTACGAGGACGCCGCCGGCCGCATCGTGCTGGAGGGCCCCACCGTCGACCGGGAGGGCTTCCGGCTGTCCTGGAACTGGTGGGTCGGCGCTCCCGGCCGCGGCACCGAACCCAACACCCGCTCCTACAACCGGCGCTGGGTCATCGACCCGGCCACCGGCGGCGTCGACGAGCAGACCACCGACGACCTCGCCACCGAGTTCCCCACTCTCAACGAGGACTACCTCGGCGCCGAACACCGCTACCAGTACGCGATCTCCTTCCCCGACCAGAACGGCCTCGGCGGGTACGGCATCGTCAAGTACGACCGCAGCACCGGCGAGCGCCGCATCCACCAGGCCGGCGACGCCCGCCTGCCCAGCGAGGCCGTCTTCGTCCCCGCCACCGGCGGCACCCGCGAGGACGACGGCTACCTCCTCACCGTCGTCTCCGACCTCAAGCAGGACGCCTCCCAGCTCCTCGTCCTCGACGCCTCAGGCCTCGACACCATCGCCACCGTCCACCTCCCGCGCCGCGTCACCGCGGGCATCCACGGCTCCTGGATCCCCGACGCCGATGCGGACGCGCCCAACGGCACCCACAACGGCTGACCCCGACACCTCCCGAACGGACACCGCCATGCGCGCCCTCACCGCCGCCAAGCTCGCCGCCGTCACCACCGCGCTCGTCCTCGCCGCCACCGGCACCGCTTCCGCCTCCGCGCGCGGCGACCACCAGCCCGCCGCGTGCCCTGCCCCAGCCGGCGACGTGCGGATCGACGAGAACGCGCCGGTCATCACCCGCGACGACACCCTCATCCACGCCCCGCTGCGCACCATCTGGAAGATCCAGACCGACGTCGAGCAGTGGCCGGCCTGGCAGCCCGACGTGGTCTCCGTGGTCAAGGACACCCCCGGACGCCTGCGCCCCGGCTCGGTGTTCCGCTGGAGCACCGAAGGCCTGGACATCACCTCCACCGTCGCGCAGGTCGTCCCCGGCCGGCGCCTGGCCTGGGGCGGCCCCGCCCAGGGCATCACCGCCGTCCACGTCTGGACCTTCACCCCCACCCGCGACGGCGTCCTCGTCCACACCGAGGAGTCCTGGACCGGAGCGCCCGTCACCGTCGCCCAGGCCGCCCTCCAGGCCGCCCTCGACAGCTCCCTCCACCACTGGCTCGCCAACCTCAAGCACGAAGCCGAGGCCCAGGCCGCCAACACCCCACGCCGCTGACCGCCCACCCCGCACCCGCCCCGCCCGGACCACCCGGGCGGGGCCGTCGTCTGCTCGAACGGGAGCCTCGGTCGGGTGAACGCGGACCGGTCGGTACCTGATGGCTGGATCTGGTCACCGCAGAGTGACTCCGCGAGGCACGGTTATGCCTCGGTGGAGGAGGCGATCCTGTTCTTCTCGAGCCACTTTTCGTACCGCCAGGCCAGAGCGTCGCGGTGTGGGAGCTTCGTCAGGTCCAGATGGGTCTTGACGATCCCGAGTTGGGCCAGGCTGGGGCCTTGGGGCCGGACGCAGACCTCTTTGGTGTCCGGGTGGACGGCGAAGAGGTGCGCATCGAACGCGCGGTGAAGTGCTGCGTTAAGGGGCAAGCCGTTACGGGCGTCGGAGGTGCCGTTGTCGGCATCCGGGCGCAGGTGGGCGGCCTCGATCATCTCGGGGACCGCTATGCCCGAGAGGGGGCAGACCGGCCCGTAGCGCTGAAAGACCTCCAGCTTGAACCGCGCCTGATCGGGCCGCGTCGTCACTGTCCCGGTCCGCCGACGCCGCCGGCTTCCTTCGAGAGTGAAGGGGCGCTCGTCGGAGCGGTCCTTGTCGAGGAGTTGGGCCGGGGCATCAGGACCGAAGGTGACGAAGAACAGTTTGCTCCGGTCCTCCCAGCCGGTGACCCATGCGAGCTTGACTGAGCGACGACTTCCCCGTTCCGAGATCAAGAAGAGCGGAAGTCTGAGCTCGGCGGCCGTCTTCGTGGCCGTGACCTCGGCTTCGTCTTGCCCTCGCCGGTCGGTTTTCGGGTAGTGGTAGAGGGCGCCTTCCTCGTTGATCATGTCCGGGTAGTCCGTCCCGGTGTGCTTCAGGCCTACGCCCAGGCCGTTGCGGTGAACGTGCTTCGTTCGTGCCTTGTCGACCCAGATCCCCTGCTGGCCCCCGTAGGCGCCCACGGAACGGACGTCGTCCGGGGTCACCAGCCCGTCGTCGTCGCGGCAAGCCTTGAGGTGCTTCCACATGGCCTGGCGCCAGTTGCGTTCACCGTCGACCGTTGTCGGCCGTCCGCTGAGCACTGTGAAACCAAGTGCTTCCAGGGTGGTGCCGGCGTGGTTGTCGCCATTGTCGGGCGTTGCCCCGGTTCCACTGGTCGGCGGAGGTTGGAAGTCGTAGGCCGCGCCTGCGATGGTCTTTGCGCTGTAGAGCCGGTCGTCATGCTGGAGGTAGCAAAGATCAGGCTCCCCGCTGCCGTAGCGGTCATGGAAAGCCTGCCGGCCGACCTCATCGTGTTCGGCGATCGCCTTCAAGACCGCCGAAGCGTCGGTCGGCGCGTGGATGGTGATCGACAATGCCCCTCCTCGAATCCGAATGAATCCTAGGTGCTGGCACTGACATTCGGTTGTGCCGAGGGTGGCCCCCATGCCGGGCGTCAGGGGGCCCATGGCCCGGAGGGAGGCTCGAAGGGAGATTTAGGAGGGGGTGGGCAGGGTGGGGGCGCGCAGCAGCAGCTCGGTCTCGGTGGCCTCCGGGGCGCGGCACACCTCGGCGAGTCCGTAGAAGCGCTGGTAGCGCCGCAACTGGACGTCCGTCAGCTGCAGTTCCTGTTGGAAGCGGGCGATCGGGATGGTGTCGGGAAGACAGCTGGAGACTGCTGTGATCGACGTCATGCCCACGACGGTCGCGTGGGGCGCTGACGCTCAGCAGACGCCGGACTGACCGCCCCGGCGCCGCCCCCGGTGCCGCCCGGCGCCGTCATGGCGCCGTCACGGTGTGCGCGGGTCGCGGATCAGTCCTCGTCGCCGAAGTCGCCCCCGGCGTCCGTCCCGTCCGGGGTGCCGCTGATCGCGTACCCCTGACGGCGGGCCTCGTAGCAGGCCACCGTCGCGGCGGCCGAGACGTTCAGCGAGCCGACCCGGCCCAGTTGCGGCACGAACACCACCTGGTCGCAGAGCTCCAGCGCCTCCGGCGTGATCCCACGGTCCTCGTGCCCGAGCACGAAGGCCACCGCCGGGGTCAGCTCGGCGGCGAACATCGGCACCGCCTCGTCCGCCAGCTCCAGCCCGACCACCTTGAAGCCGTCCGCCTTCGCGGCCGCCACCGCCTCGGCGATGGTGGGGAAGTGCTCGACCTTCAGGTACTTGTCGGTGCCCATCGCGGCCTTCTGCGCGCCGGAGGAGCGCACCGACGGGGTGTCCCCGGCCAGGTACAGCTTCTCGGCGCCCATCGCCGCTCCGGTCCGGACCACCGAGCCGACGTTGAACGGCGACTGCAGGTTCTCCAGGATCATCGCGAGCCGGAACTCGTTGCTGCGCCGCCACGAGCGGTGCAGACGCTTCAGTTCGGTCCCGCGCAGCTGCTTCACGACGTCGTTCCCCGTCCACTCTCCGAGCCCTCGCCCGCTTCCGGGCGGGGCCGTGCTTCCAGAATCCGGAACCCGTTGACCGACGTGACCCGGGAGGTCGGGTAGCCCTGCTCGGTCAGCCACTTCTGCAGCGAGTCCGAGCCCAGGTGCTTCTGCACCACGAGGAACGCCGATCCGTCCGGGGTCAGCCGGCCGAGCCAGTGTGTCAGCAGCCCGCGCAGTGCGGCCTTGCCGATCCGGATCGGCGGGTTGGAGTAGATGGTGGCGAAGCGGACGTCCTCGGGGACGTCGTCCGGCAGCGCGGCCTGGACGTTGCCCAGCCCCAGCGCCTCGGCGTTCAGCCGCACCAGTTCGAGCGCCCGCTCGTTGACGTCCACGGCCCACACCGGCAGCCGCTTGCGGCGGGTCGCCCAGGTCAGCGCGATCGGGCCGTAGCCGCAGCCGACGTCCAGGATCGGACCGCGCACCCGCGGCTGCGGGGCGTGCTCCAGCAGGATCCGGGTGCCCGGGTCGAGCCGGCTGCGAGAGAACACCCCGGCGTCGGTGGTCAGTTCCAGGGTGACGTCCGGGAGGGAGACCGTGATCGGCCGGCGCTCGCTGGCGACCTCGGGGGCACCGGTGAAGTAGTGCGAGCCGGACATGAGCTTCCCGTCGTTCCTAAGGGCCGTCGTTCGCAGGGGCCGTCGTTCGTCAAGGCCTCGGGGCCACCGGGTGGGTGCGGGTAAGCCCTGGGTACGGCACCGATCGTACCCCGGTGGCCTGCGGCGGGTTCCGTGCGGCCGACGGGCCGGTGCCGGAGGGTGGGCCGCTCCGCGCGGGTGGCGTCGACCACGGCGACGGCCCCGGATACGGAATGCACCCTGATCGTCGACTGTCCGTCGCGCATTCGGCCGGTCACTCGGACCCGGCAACACGCCCGGGCGGCTCGGGCTCATCGCGTCCGGGCGTCCGGCGGCGGATACTGCCAATACGCCATCCGTGGGAGTCTCCGAACACCGAGGACGGACGCCATGCCGCAGGATCACGAGGAGTACCTGATCGACGAGGCCGACGAGACCGTCGAGCCCGACGACGAAGAACCCACCGGCGACGAGTACGACGAAGTCGCCGAACGCCGCGCCCTCGGCGCCGACCCGGCCACCGACGTCGCGGACGCCGCTGAACAGAGCCGGGTGGTCCAACTCGACGAGGACGACTACCGCGAGTAGGGCCTGCCGGTAGGTGAGAGCGGCAGGTGGGAGCGGTAGGTGCGAGCGGCCTACAGCGCCTTGCGGCGCTGCAGCCAGGTCATCGCCGCCCAGCCCGGCAGCACCGGCAGGATCAGCGTCAGCAGCCGGAACAGCGCCACCGCCGCCAGCGCCCCGCCCTTCTCCATCGACGCGCTCTGCTGCAGCCCCAGGGTCAGCGCCGTGTCCACCGCGCCGGCCCCGCCCGGGGTCGGCGCGGCATTGCCCGCCGCGTTGCCCACCAGGAACACCACCGCCACCGAGGCGAAGGACGGCACCCGGCCGATCGCCCGCACGCAGCAGTACAGGCAGGCGATCAGGCAGATCGACACCAGCAGCTGCCCGGCCACCCCCACCGCCAGCCGCCCCGGATTCCGCAGCAGGTCCAGCAGCCGCGGCAGCACCTCGGCGGTCAGCGGCCGCAGCCGCGTCGTCAGCCACCGCCGGGCCGGCGGGACCGCCCACACCAGCGCCAGCAGGACGGCCGCCACCGCCAGCCCGCCCGCCACGGCGGGCAGTGCGTCCAGCTCCGAGCCGCCGGGCTGCAGGTCCAGCAGGTAGACGAACGCCCCCAGCTGCAACAGGTGCAGCACCAGCCCGATCACCTGCCCCACCCCGACGCTGGACAGGGCCTGCGCGGTCGGGATGTTCGCCTGCTGCAGCAGCCGGGTGTTCAACGCGATCCCGCCGACACCGCCGGGCGACACCAGCTTCACGAACGCCCCGGCCAGCTGCGCCAGCACCGCATTGCGGAAGTCCAGCCGCTCCGGCACGAACCCGACGAAGCCCATCGCCGCCGCCACATGGCTCGACCCCGCCGCCACCAGGGCCAGCACCAGCCACCACGGATCGGCGTCCGCCAGCGCCGCGACCGGGTTGTCCTCCGCCGCGAAGAACTGCGGAATCAGCAGCCACCCGGCCACCACCCCGCCCACCACGGCGAGCAGGGTCCGCGGCCGCAGCCGCTCCAACCGCACCGGCCGCCCCACCACCTCCGGCCGCCCACGCGCCACCTCGGCCCGGATCTCCTCCAGCAGCCCCTCGGGGAGGACGTCGCCGCCCTCGGCGTGCCCGGCGACGGTCTCCCAGCCGTCCGTGGCCGCTGCGGTGCCTCCGTGGTCAGCCGTCGGTCCGGCGACGCCGGCGGCGGCTTCCGGTGTGGTGGGGGGGGGGGGGGGGGGGGGGGGGGGGGGAGGAAAACGGGGGGGGGGGGGGGGGGGGGGGGGGGGGGGGGGGGGTGGGGGGGGGGGGGGGGGGGGGGGGGGGGGGGGGGGAGGGGGGGGGGA
>NZ_JBVHXY010000078.1:0-15592 GCF_055569215.1 Kitasatospora sp. NPDC029312
CGCCGCGTATGTTGTGCGGCGCCGCGCCTGACCCGGCGGTTCAGACCAGGTGCTGCTGGACCTCGGCGGCGGCCTCGTGGCCGTATGCCTTGGTGAAGCGGTCCATGAAGTGGCTGCGGCGCAGCTCGTACTCCTGGGTGCCGACGGTCTCGATCACCAGCGTCGCCAGCATGCAGCCGACCTGCGCGGCGCGCTCCAGGCCGACGCCCCAGGCCAGACCGGACAGGAAGCCGGCGCGGAAGGCGTCGCCGACGCCGGTCGGGTCGGCCTTGGTGTTCTCCTCCGGGACACCGACCTCGAGGGCCGGCTCGCCGACCCGCTCGATCCGGACGCCGCGGGCGCCGAGGGTGGTGACGCGGTGGCCGACCTTGGCGAGGATCTCCTCGTCGGTCCAGCCGGTCTTGGACTCGATGAGGCCCTTCTCGTACTCGTTGGAGAAGAGGTAGGCGGCGTCCTCCAGGAGGGTGCGGATGGCGTCGCCGTCCATACGGGCGATCTGCTGGGAGAAGTCGGCGGCGAACGGGATCCCGCGACCGCGGCATTCCTCGGTGTGCCGGAGCATGGCCTCCGGGTCGTCGGCGCCGATCAGGACCAGGTCGAGGCCGCCCACGCGGTCGGCGACGGTCTTCAGCTCGATCAGCCGGGCCTCGCTCATCGCGCCCGTGTAGAAGGAGCCGATCTGGTTGTGGTCGGCGTCGGTGGTGCACACGAAGCGGGCGGTGTGCAGCGTCTCCGAGATGCGGACGGAGGCGGTGTCGACGCCGTGCCGGTCCAGCCAGGCCCGGTACTCGTCGAAGTCGTTGCCGGCGGCGCCGACCAGGATCGGGCCGGTGCCGAGCTGGCCCATGCCGAAGCAGATGTTGGCGGCGACGCCGCCGCGGCGGACGTCGAGCTGATCGACCAGGAAGGAAAGCGAGACCGTGTGCAGCTGGTCCGCGACGAGCTGATCGGCGAAGCGGCCGGGGAAGGTCATGAGGTGGTCGGTGGCGATGGAGCCGGTGACTGCGATGCGCACGACGGGTCTGCTCCTGCGGAAGGCGGAGGGACGGGCGGACGTGAAGCAACGCTACCCCGCGAGGTCGCGCACCACCCGGTCATCCCGGACACTTGGAACCACTGAAACTACCCAATAGTAGGTCTTTCTCCTCGATACTCGGCTGCGTACGGTGCCCCTATGACCAAGCCTGTGAAAGCCGTCACACCGCGCCACGGCGCTTCCCCCGACCCCCAGGAGCCTGAGTCGCTCGACGAGCTGCGCGGCGACTGCGCGCGGATGGCGGGCCGCTGGAAGGCCGGCCGGCACTCCGCGCCCGCGCCGGGGCGCGCCGCCGATCTGCACGGCATCAAGGTCCCCTCCTCCTCCGCCGCGCTCGTGGACGGAATGTCCGAGTACGGCGACTGAAGTTCACCCCGCGGCCGCCGCAGCGCGTACCAGGGGGAACCACGCACGCCCCCGCCCCGTCCCATCGACGTCCACCTCATGGAGGATGGCACGTCAGATGTTCAGCGGAGCTGAAGGAGCGATGCGGTGAACACCGAGGACAGCACCGACACGAACCCCAAGGAGCGCAAGCGGCGCACCCCGCTGGTGGCCGCCTCGATGGCTGCCGCGGTGCTGCTGGCCGGGGGCGGCGCGGCGTACTGGGCCTCGTCCGCGTCCAGCAGCGAGGGCTCCGGCGCGGGCTCCGCGGCCAAGGGCGACCCGCCGCCGCTCGCACTCGACGGCTACACCGGCGGCGGCTCGATCGCGGCCGGTGAGCCCAATCCGCAGGGTGCGAAGTACCGGGCGGTGAAGAAGCTGCCCGGCGGTCCGGCGTCCGCACCGGTGTACCGCCCCAAGGGCGAGATCAGCCGACCGTCGGTGGAGCGGCTGGCGAAGGCGCTGGATGTGGCCGGAAAGGTCCGCTCGGAGGGCACCAGCTGGAAGGTGGGCGGGGCGCCGGACTCCCGTGGCCCCCTCCTCCAGGTGAGCAAGACCGGCTCGGGCGCGTGGACGTACTCCCAGTACGGCACCCCGGGCGGGACGAACTGTGCGCTGCCGTCCTCGCCGAAGGGCGGCCAGGACGGGTCCGGTGGCGGTACGCCGTCGAACCGGCCGGGCTGTCCGTCGTACCGCGGGGGCGGGGACGTCACGACCGAGGACGACAGCAGCGGCAAGGGCGCGGTGTCGCCGGAGAAGGCCAAGCAGGCGGTGCGTCCGGTGCTGGCGGCACTCGGCCAGAAGAACGCCCGGCTCGACGCGGGCGGGCTGTCCGGCGCGGTACGGGTCGTGACCGCGAATCCGGTGCTCGGCGGGCTGCCGACCTATGGCTGGCAGAGCGATCTGCAGGTCGGCTCGGACGGTCAGGTGGTCGGCGGCAGCGGCCAGTTGGCGAATCCGGTCAAGGGCGCGGAGTATCCGGTGCTGAGCGCCGACAAGACGCTGGACCGGCTGAATTCGGGCGAGGGCCGCAAGCCGGCCGGCTGCCCCTCGACGCCGGCCGGCAAGACCGACAAGGGCGGCAAGGGCGACGGGATCGCGCCGTGCGAGCCGTCGCCGACGAAGGCGCAGCCGCCGGCCGAGGTGACCGGTGCGGTCTTCGGGCTCGCGGTGCAGTACGTGGACGGCGGCCAGGCGCTGGTGCCGTCGTGGCTGTACAAGGTGCGCCAGCCGGGCGCCGGCAGCGGCCCGGACACCGCCTCGACGGTCACGCACCCGGCGGTGAACCCGAAGTACCTGGCCCACCGGGGCGGCGGGGCGTCGCAGAGCCCGGGACAGTCGCCGCACAAGCCGTCCGGGAAGCCGGGGGCGATGGCCCTGGAGTCGTACGACGTGAGCGACGGCGGCAAGAAGCTCACCGTGCACTTCTGGGGCGGGGTGTGCAGCGTCTACTCGGTGAGCGCGGAGGAGTCGGCGACGACGGTGAAGACCAAGGTCGTCGGCAAGGACAAGAAGCCCGGGCAGGTCTGCGTGAAGATCGCCAAGGAGTTCACCAAGACCGTGACGCTGGAGAAGCCGCTGGACGGCCGGAAGGTGATCGATGAGTCGAGCGGCGACTCCGTGCCGAAGCGGTAACGGGCCCCGCGGATGCCGCCGGGCCGCACCCGGCAAAGACGGACACAGCGAAAGCGGCGCTCCCCCTCTCGGGGAGGCGCCGCTTTCGTGCGTACTGCCCGCGCTCCTTAGCTGAAGGAGTCGCCGCAGGCGCAGGAGCCGGTGGCGTTCGGGTTGTCGATCGTGAAGCCCTGCTTCTCGATGGTGTCGACGAAGTCGACGGTGGCGCCGCCCAGGTACGGGGCGCTCATCCGGTCGGTGACGACCTTGACGCCGTTGAAGTCCTTCAGCACGTCGCCGTCGAGCGAGCGCTCGTCGAAGAACAGCTGGTAACGCAGGCCGGAGCAGCCACCGGGCTGGACGGCGACGCGCAGCGCGAGGTCGTCGCGGCCTTCCTGCTCCAGCAGGGCCTTGACCTTGGCCGCGGCGGCATCGGTGAGGAGGATGCCACTCTCGACGGTGGTCTCGTCCTGGACGGTCATCTGCTTTCTCCCGGTCTTGACGACGGTATGCCGCCAGTGCCAACCAACGGCCGTCCGGTTTCATTTCCCGGACGGCGATGGAATTCTGCGGCCTGTTCGGCGGCCGGTTTTCCGTGGGCCGGGTGTGCCACCCGCGTCCCCTACGCTCCCCATGCTCGCACAACCGGCGAGTACGGGTCACCGCCCTCCTCGTGGATCCGGGTGAACGGGCCCCGCGGCCGGCCTCCGGGCGCCAGGATGGTCGGCATGATCCTTCGCCAGGTCAGGGACACCGCAGAGGACGCGGAGGCCGTCCGGGAACTGTCCTTCGCCGCTTTCGCCGAGCCGGCAGCCGGGCCGGCGTCCGCTGCGGCACCGCCCGGGCCGACACCGCTGCAGCTGGCCCGGACCCGGCACCTGGCGCGCACCGATCCCGGCGGCTGCTGGCTGGCCTGGACCGGCGGGGAGGCGGTCGGGGTGGTGCTGTCGATGCGCCGGGAGGGGCTGTGGATGCCCTCGCTCCTCGCCGTCCGCCCGTCAGCCCGGGGCAAGGGGCTCGGCCGGCTGCTGCTGGAACGGGCCACGGCCCACGCCCGGGGCTGCCTGCGGGGCATGGTGTGCGCCTCCTCCGCCCCGGCGGCGGCCCGGCGCTACCGGCTGGCCGGGTTCACCCTGCACCCGGCGATGCGGCTGAGCGGGCGGGTGGACCGGGACGGGCTGACCGACCCCGGGGACATCCCCGTGCACCCCGGCAACGCGACCCACCTGCACCTGCTGGACTCGGTGGACCGGCGGCTGCGCGGGTCCGCGCACGGCCCGGACCACGAGCTGATGCTGGGGCACTTCGAGGAGCTGCTGATCGCCGACGCACTGGCCGGCAGCGGCTACTGCTACCGGGACGGCGGCTCGGTGCGGCTGCTCGCGGCCACCAGCAAGCGGATCGCCGCCCGGCTGCTGCGGGAGGCGCTGGCCCGGGTGCCGGAGGGCGTCGAGGCACGAATGGAGTACCTCACCGCCGAGCAGGAGTGGGCGCTGGACGTCGGGCTGGAGGTCGGGCTGACGCCGGAGACCGGGGGCTTCGTCGGGGTGCGCGGGATGCGGCCGCCGAGCCCGTACCTGCCGAGCGGGGCGTTCCTGTAGCGACGGGTGCGGCCGGGCTCGGGCACGGCCGGAACGCCAGGCACGGCCGGGGAACCGAAGGCGTGGCCGGGAACACGGACGGCCCCAGCGCGCGGGGCGGTGGGGCCGTTCGGGAACCGGGTGTCGGTCAGACCATGGTGTCCAGGATCTCCCGGACCATCTCCATGGTCGTGCCCGGGTGCAGGAAGGCGAAGCGGGCGACCGTCTCGCCGTCCCAGCCGGTCGGGGTGACGAAGCCGATCTGGTCCGCGAGCAGCTGCTGCGACCAGCGGTAGTAGTCGTCGTTGGTCCAACCCTTGCGCTTGAAGCAGACGGCCGAGAGCTGCGGGTCGAACAGCAGCTCCAGGTGGTCGGTCTCGCGGATCAGCTGGGCGGTGTCCCGGGCCAGCTGGAGGCCGGTCTCGATGGCGTCGGTGTAGGCCTGGACGCCGTGGACGGCCAGCGAGAACCACAGCGGCAGGCCGCGGGCGCGCCGGGTCAGGTGGTAGGCGTAGTCGGTGGGGTTCCACTCGTCGCCCTCGGTGTGCAGGACGTCCAGGTAGGAGGCGTCCTGGGTGTGCACGGCGCGGGCGAGCTGCGGGTTGCGGTAGATCAGCGCGGCGCAGTCGAAGGGGGCGAACAGCCACTTGTGCGGGTCGACCACGAAGGAGTCGGCGTACTCGATGCCGTCGTACCGCTCGCGCACCGAGGGGGCGAACAGGCCGGCGCCGCCGTAGGCGCCGTCCACGTGGAACCACAGGCCCTGTTCGCGGGCGACCTCGGCCAGGCCCTTGAGGTCGTCGACGATGCCCTCGTTGGTGGTGCCGGCGGTGCCGACGGCGGCGATGACCGTCTCCGGATTCGGGTCGGCGGCCAGGGCCGCGCGCAGCGCCTCGCCGGTGAACCGCCGGTTCACGGTCGGGACCTTGAAGGCCTCGACGCCGATGATGTTGAACGTGTTCTTGACCGAGGAGTGCACCTGGTCCGCGACCGCGATCCGCAGCCGCGCCTCCGGACCGACGCCGAGGCGGCGGCGGGCGGTGTCGCGGGCGACGACCAGGGCGGAGAGGTTGCCCGCCGAGCCGCCGGAGACGAAGCAGCCGCCGGCCGTCTGGGGCAGGCCCGCGCGGTCGGCGATCAGGCGCAGCACCTGGTTCTCGGCGGCGATCGCACCGGCCGCCTCCAGCCAGGAGATGCCCTGGAGCGAGGCGCAGGAGACGACCATGTCGAACAGCAGCGCGGCCTTGGTCGGGGCGCACGGGATGAAGGACAGGTAGCGCGGGCTGTCGGCGGAGATGACCGCGCGGGAGAGCTCGTGGTCGTACAGCTTGAGCACGTCGGCCGGGTCGTTGCCGTCCTGGTTGAGCAGGCCGGCCAGCTGGGCGCGCAGGTGCTCGCCGTCACCGGGGTGGTCGAGCGGGACGGGGTCGTACTGCAGCCGCTCCCGCATGTAGTCGAAAACCAGGTCGACCAGTTCGTTGTCGGGCCGGTGCATGCGGTCGGGTGCTGCGGACACGGCTGTCCCTCTCGGCTAGGAGTGTCGGGGGGATCCGGTCTGCGGGACGCCTCACCGCGCCGACCGGACGTGATCAGCGTAGGCAGCGGTGGCACCTCGCCGCGCGTCGGAACGCGGCTGGTCAGGCAGGTTTCCAGCGTCTTCCGGGCGGCCCGCGCAGGATTCCTGCGTGGGGTCGGCGAGGGTCAGCCGATCAGCTGGGAGAGGACCACGGAGGAGCGGCTGCGCTGGACGCCGGGCTCGCGCCGGATGCGCTCGATGACGGCCTCCAGATGCCGCATGTCCGCGGCCCGGAGGTGGACCAGCGCGTCCGGATCACCGGTGACCGTCCAGGCGGCGATCACCTCGGGGAACTGGCGCAGGCTGGCGAGGATCTCCTCGGGGGCGGTGCGCTCGCGGCAGTAGACCTCGACGAAGGCCTCGGTCTGCCAGCCCAGCACGGCCGGATCGAGCACCACGGTGAAGCCGCGCACCACGCCGCGTGCTCGGAGCCGGTCGATCCGGCGGCGCACGGCGGTGGCGGAGAGGTTCACTTGGAGGCCGATCTCGGCGTAGGAGGCCCGACCGTCGCTGCCGAGGCGGGCGAGGAGCTGCCGGTCGGTCTCGTCGAGGTCCGCCCCGATCACCTCGTGCGCTCGGCTGCTGGTCATGGGTGCGGGGCTCCACGGGTCGTGCGGGGTGTTCGAGGGGGCGTTCCGGCGGCGGTCGGTGCTCGGCCGTGGCGATGGCCGCTGTCTGCTGCCCGTTGCCGAAACGGTTCGCCACCATTCTGGCGGATGACCTGAACGAGTTCACCGCCGGTGGATGACGCGGAGGAGGCCCGGGCCTGTCCGGCCGATTCCGCCGGGCCTGGCCTCGACCGGGGGCCGGCGGAGCGGCCCTCAGTCCACGAGCACTCAGTCCACGAGCAGGACGATCTTCCCCCGGGTACGGCCCTCGGCGCTGAGTGCCTGAGCGGAGGCGGCCTGGGCCAGCGGGAAGGTGGAGGCGACGGTGACGGTCAGCCGCCCGTCGTCGGCGAGCGCGGCGAGTTCGGCCAGGTCCGCCGCGTCCGGACGGACCCACACGTAGTGGCCGCCGAGCGCCTTCACCCCGAAGTCGGTGATGGAGGCGATCCGGCCCGGGTCGGCCACCAGCCCGGCCGAGACCTGGACGGCGCCCCGGCCGACCAGGTCGAGGGCCGCGTCCACGCCGTCCGGGGCGAGCGCCCGGACCCGCTCGGCCAGCCCCTCGCCGTAGGCGACCGGCTCGGCGCCCAGGGCGCGCAGGAAGTCGTGGTTGCGCTCGCCCGCCGTGCCGATCACCCGGGCGCCTCGGGCGCGGGCGATCTGGACGGCCAGGTGGCCGACCCCGCCGGCCGCCGCGTGCACCAGCAGGGTGTCCCCCTCCGAGAGCCGCAGCGTCCGCAGGCTCTGCAGTGCGCTGAGCCCGGCCAACGGCAGGCCGCCGCACTGCGCCCAGTCCAGCGCGGCGGGCCTGCGGGCGAGGGTGCGGACCGGCGCGGAGACCAGTTCGGCGTAGGTGCCGTGCTCGACGGCGTCCTTGCGGACGTAGCCGTACACCTCGTCGCCGGGGGCGAACTCGGTCACCCCGCCGCCGACCGCCCGGACCACCCCGGCCACGTCCCAGCCCGGGACCAGCGGGAAGTGGACGTCCAGCATGCCGTCCAGGGCGCCGTCCCGGATCTTCCAGTCCACCGGGTTCACACCGGCCGCCCGCACCTCCACCAGGACCGAGTCGGGCCCGACTTTCGGGTCGGGCAGGTCGGTGTACTCGACCACGTCGGGGCCGCCGTAACGGTTGATCGCGATTGCCTTCATGGGCCCAGCCATACCCGGCCGCTCCGGAATATCGAATCGGCCACGCCGGAGCGGCCCTGAACCGGCGACCGGCGCCCCGCGGGGATCCACTTCGGCGAGCGGTTCTCGTCACATCGACAGGATGGCCATCGTCACTCTGACGCTAAGCGGTTAGAATAGATAGCGTCAGATAGACGAAAAGGCTTCACCGCTCGATCGGCCGCACAGAAGGGCACCCGCCCGTGACCACCACCCTCACCGAGACCCACGGCGTCGAACCCACTCCGACGCCGCTCGCTCTGCTGCTGCTCGGCCGGGAGGCCGACCCGAACAGCGAGCGCGGGGTCGAGTGCCCCGGCGACCTGCCCCCGGCCTCCGACCCGAACCTCGTCGAGCGCGCCCGCGCGGCCAAAGCCGCTCTCGGCGACCGCGTCTTCATCCTCGGGCACCACTACCAGCGCGACGAGGTCATCGAGTTCGCCGACGTCACCGGCGACTCGTTCAAGCTCGCGCGCGACGCGGCGGCCCGCCCCGAGGCCGAGTACATCGTCTTCTGCGGCGTGCACTTCATGGCCGAGTCGGCGGACATCCTCACCAGCGACCGGCAGCAGGTCGTCCTCCCGGACCTCGCGGCCGGCTGCTCGATGGCCGACATGGCCACCGCCGAGCAGGTCGCCGAGTGCTGGGACGCGCTGGCCGACGCCGGCATAGCCGACGTGACCGTGCCGGTCTCGTACATGAACTCCTCCGCCGACATCAAGGCCTTCACCGGCAAGCACGGCGGCCTCATCTGCACCTCCTCCAACGCCAAGCGCGCCCTGGAGTGGGCCTTCGAGCAGGGCGAGAAGGTGCTCTTCCTGCCCGACCAGCACCTCGGCCGCAACACCGCCGTACGGGACATGGGCTTCTCACTGGACGACTGCGTCGTCTACAACCCGCACAAGCCGAACGGCGGCCTGACCGCCGAGCAGCTGCGGGACGCGAAGATGATCCTCTGGCGCGGCCACTGCTCGGTGCACGGCCGGTTCAGCCTGGACTCGGTCAACGACGTCCGCGAGCGGATCCCCGGCGTGACCGTCCTGGTGCACCCCGAGTGCAAGCACGAGGTCGTCGCGGCCGCCGACATGGTGGGTTCGACCGAGTACATCATCAAGGCGCTGGACGCCGCCGAGCCCGGCTCCAAGTGGGCCATCGGCACCGAGCTGAACCTCGTCCGCCGCCTGGCCAAGGCGCACCCGGACAAGGAGATCGTCTTCCTGGACCGCACGGTCTGCTTCTGCTCCACCATGAACCGGATCGACCTGCCGCACCTGGTCTGGGCGCTGGAGTCGCTGGTCGACGGCCGGGTGCCGAACGTGATCACCGTGGACCCGGAGACCGAGAAGTACGCCAAGGCCGCACTGGACCGGATGCTGGCCCTGCCGTAACCCGGCCACGCCCCGAGCCGCACCGGACCCGAGCGGGCGAATAACAGGCGGGCCCCCTCCCAGGGAGGGGGCCCGCCTGTTACGTCTGGCAACAGCCGGAGCGGCTAGTCGTACTCGGGGAACCCCGGGATCACGCCTTCGCCCTCGGACAGCAGCAGTTCGCGGACCTCGCTGATCGTCGCCTCGGAGCTCGGCAGGATCAGGTCGGACGGCTCCAGGGCGTCGTCGGGCAGCCGAGTGCCGTACCGCATCACCGCGTCGAGCAGCTTGCCGTAGGCCTGGCGAAAGTTCTCCTCGTCGCCCGACTCCACTGCGGTGAGCAGCTCGTCATCGAGCTGGTTGAGCAGGTTCAGGTGGTCCTCGCCCACCTCGAACTGCCCCTCACCCATGACCCTCATGATCATGCCGTGCGTCTCCCTGATTCGTGGGGTCGAGCCGAGCTCACTTGTTGTAGTTGATGCGGGGGGTGTCCTGCGACTGCTGCTGGGGCTGGGGCTGCTGCTGCCCCGGCTCGATCGCCGCGGGGCCGGAGGAGGAACCGCCGGACAGCTCGGCCTTCATCCGGGCGAGCTCCAGCTCGACGTCGGAGCCGCCGGCCACCCGCTCCAGCTCGGCCTCGATGTCGTCCTTGCGGCCGAGACCGCTGGCGTCGTCGAGCGCGCCGGAGGCCAGCAGCTCGTCGATCGCACCGGCGCGGGCCTGCATCTGGGCGGTCTTGTCCTCGGCGCGCTGGATGGCCAGGCCGACGTCGCCCATCTCCTCCGAGATGCCGGAGAAGGACTCGGCGATGCGGGTCTGCGCCTGTGCCGCGGTGTAGGTCGCCTTGATGGTCTCCTTCTTGGTGCGGAAGGCGTCCACCTTGGCCTGCAGCCGCTGGGAGGCGAGCGTGAGCTTCTCCTCCTCGGCCTGCAGCTGCTGGTACTGGGTCTCCAGGTCGGTGATCTGGGACTGCATGTTGGCCTTGCGGGTCAGCGCCTCGCGCGCGAGGTCCTCGCGGCCGAGGGACAGCGCCTTGCGGCCCTGGTCCTCGTACTTCGCGGACTGCTGCTGGAGCTGGGTCAGCTGGAGTTCCAGGCGCTTGCGCGAGGTCGCGACGTCCGCGACACCACGCCGTACCTTCTGCAGCAGTTCGAGCTGCTTCTGGTAGGAGTAGTCGAGCGTCTCACGGGGATCCTCCGCCCGATCCAAGGCCTTGTTCGCCTTGGAGCGGAAGATCAGCCCCATACGCTTCATGATTCCGTCGCTCATGGGCCTCGGGTGCCCCCTTCTCCGGCCTGCGGTTTTGATCTCGTTACCAGACACGACGAGTGTATGTGCAGCGAGCCCGTCGCCGCAGTGCACCTGCCTGCAACAAGACTGCTACAGCGACCGGTGGCAGTTCCTCATCCCCCGGGTGGATCCGCCTCTCATCCTCCCCATAGTCCATCCGAATGATCCCCTACGGGAAGGGCCCGGGAAACCCGGGTCGAAACCGGTACGGCGGGATCGATACCCGTTTGGGTCCGAGGGGAGCCGTGGTCGCGGCCGCTCACCCCGTACGCTGGGGGTGTGTTCCGACGCCGTTCAGATGATGCCGCCGCCTCCGCCACCGTGCTGGAGAAGCAGGACGAGACGACCCAGGCCCGCCACCCGCAGGCCAAGAAGGGCCGCCCCACCCCCAAGCGCAGTGAGGCCGAGGCCAACCGGCGTACCCGGGTGACGGTGCCCAAGGACCGCAAGGAGGCCGCCCGCCAGGCGCGCGACCGGATGCGGGGCGAGCGCGAGAAGCAGCGCCAGGCCCTGATGGAAGGCGACGAGCGCCACCTGCCGGCCCGTGACAAGGGCCCGGTGCGCAAGTTCGCCCGTGACTACGTGGACTCCCGCTGGTCGCTGGCCGAGTTCTTCCTGCCCGCCGCCGTGGTCATCCTCGTCCTGAGCATCGTCAAGGTGCAGGCGATCCAGCTGCTCTCGACGCTGCTGTTCCTGCTCTTCTTCGTCGTCGTGGTGCTGGACTTCGTCCGCCTCGGCCTCGGACTGCGCAAGCAGCTGGGCGAGCGCTTCGCCGGGCAGAACACCCGCGGCGCCGTCGCCTACGGCATCATGCGCACCCTGCAGATGCGCCGGCTGCGCCTGCCCAAGCCGCAGGTGCGGCGCGGGGAGAAGCCCTGACCGCCGAACCGGTGGACTCCGGCTGGGCCCCGCCTTCCTGGGAGGGGCCCGGCCTGTACGCGCTTCCCGGACAGGGGGACGGCGGCCACGACCGGCTCGGCCAGGAGCGGCGGCTGCCCTCGCGCAGCGGCTCCTTCGCCGGCGGGGCCGGCGCCTGGCTGGACCGGCTCGGCGGACTGCGCAACTTCGTCCGCCAGGAGCTCGTCTCCCGCCAGCTCGCCGAGCAGCTGACCGGCCGTACCGGGCAGCGCGTCCTCGACATCGGCTGCGGCCAGGGCACCCAGGCCCTGCGGCTGGCCCGGGCCGGCCACTACGTCACCGGGATCGACTCCGACCCGGTCGCGCTCGGCGTCGCCCAGGGGGCGCTGGCCGAGGAGCCGCCGGAGGTGCGCGGCCGGCTGCAGCTGCTCAGCGGTGACGGCCACCAGTGCGGGCGCTGGTTCGGCCCGCGCAGCTTCGACGTGGTGCTCTGCCACGGCGTGCTGATGTACCTGCCCGACCCCGACCCGATGATCGCCTCGCTGGCCAGGCTGCTGGCGCCCGGCGGTCTGCTCTCGCTGCTGGTCCGCAACCGGGACGCGCTGGCGCTGCGGCCCGCGGCCGCCGGGGACTGGCGGGCCGCCCTGCACGCCTTCGAGAGCGACCGGTACTACAACCGGCTCGGGCTGGCCGCGCGCGCCGACCGGCTCGCCGACCTGTCCGTCACCCTCTCCGAGGTGTCGGTGCCGCTCAGGCACTGGTACGGCGTGCGGGTCTTCACCGACAACGCGCCCGACGACGCGACCCCGCCGGTGGACGGGCGGCAGCTGGCCCAGCTGCTGGAGGCCGAGGACCGGGCCGCCCGCACCGACCCGTACCGGCAGGTAGCGGCGCTGCTGCACCTGATCGGGGCGAAGTAGGCGCGGCAGCGGCTACCCGCCCCGGCGGCTCAGGCCTCGTGCAGGCTCATCGCGTAGACCTTGCTCCCGTCCTCCAGCAGGACCGCGGTGTCCACGCCGTCATCGACGAGCTGCTTCCAGGTCTCCCCGATCCACGTCTCCGCGTCCCCCTGGCCGGCGAACTCCTCCTGACCGCTGCTGGGCGTCACCACACTGCCGTCCGCCTTCTCGTACCGCCACGTCCAGACCATGCCCGGCTCCTCCCGCCACCCGCTGCTTGTGTGGTGCGCACCATAGCTTGCCCGCCGGGATCTTCCGTATGCCTGGTCGGGCAGGATGGGCGGCATGGCGACCGACTCCCCGCTCCCCCGCACGCTGCTGCTCGGCGGCGCGCGCTCCGGCAAGTCCACCCGCGCCGAGCAGTTGCTCGCCGACCGGCCGGACGTCCTGTACGTGGCGACCGGCGGCACCCGGGACGGCGACGCCGAGTGGGCCCAGCGGATCGAGCTGCACCGGGAGCGGCGGCCGGCGAGCTGGCGCACCGCCGAGACCTGCGACCTGGAGGCCGTGCTCACCGACGCCGCCGACCCGGCGCCGGTGCTGATCGACTGCCTGGCGCTGTGGCTGACCTCGGTGATGGACGAGTGCGACGCCTGGGACGACCGGGCCTGGGCGGAGGGCGGCGAGAGCGCGGTGCGGCACCGCTGCGAGGCGCTGGCGGCGGCCTGGGCGGCCACCGCGCGCACCGTCGTCGCGGTGAGCAACGAGGTCGGCATGGGGGTCGTCCCGGCCACCGCCGCGGGCCGGCGCTTCCGCGACACCCTGGGCCGGCTCAACATGGCCGTGGCGGACGCCTCGGAGCGGGTGCTGCTCGTGGTGGCGGGGCAGGTCGTCACCATCAAGCCAGCCGCAGTCTGAACACCTGTGGCGTGTAGCCTTCCGGACGATGGACACGACCGTGGATCTCGATACGTTCTCCTCGCTCGTCGAGCGCCCAGACGACAGCGCCCGACGGGCCGCCGAGGAGCTCTGGCAGGAGGCCGGCCGGCCGCGCGGCGGGCTCGGCAGGCTGGAGGAGCTGGGCAGCTGGCTGTCGTCCGTGCAGGGGCGTTCCCCGGTGCGGCCGGTGTCCGCGCCCAAGGTGCTGCTGTTCGCCGCCGACCACGGTGTGGCCGCGCTCGGCGTCTCCCGGCTGCCCGCCCGGGGCGGCACCGCGGCCCGGGTGCGGGCGGTGCTCGACGGCACCGCCCCGGTGGCCCGGCTGGCCGCGCGCTACGGCGCCGGGGTGCGGGTGGTCGACGTCGGTGTGGACACCGACCCGGCGGACTTCCCGGACGAGGTGGTCGGCCACCGGATCCGGCGAGGCTCCGGCCGGATCGACGTCGAGGACGCGCTCACCCCGGAGGAGACCGTACGGGCCTTCCGGGCCGGCATGGCCGTGGCCGACGAGGAGGCCGACGCGGGCACCGACCTGGTGCTGCTCGGCGACCTCGGGGTCGGCTCCACCACGGTGGCCGCCGTGCTGGTCGGCGCGCTGTGCGGCACGGACGCCGCCGCGGTCTGCGGGCGCGGCTCGGGCATCGACGACCGGGTGTGGATGGTCAAGTGCGCCACCATCCGGGACTCGCTGCGGCGGGCCCGGCCGGTGCTGGGCGACCAGATCGCCCTGCTCGGTGCGACCGGCGGGGCCGACTTCGCGGCGATCACCGGCTTCCTGCTGCAGGCCGCGGTCCGGCGGCTGCCGGTGGTGCTGGACGGCGTGGTCTCCGCGGCGTGCGCGCTGGTCGCGCAGCGGATCGCCTTCCGGGCGCCGGAGTGGTGGCGGGCCGGGCAGTCCAGCGGCGAGCCGGCCCAGGCGAAGGCCTACGACCGGCTGACCCTGACGCCGATGCAGGACCAGGGCATCACCATGGGCGAGGGCGTCGGCGCGGTGCTGGCGCTGCCGCTGCTCCAGGCGGCGGGCGACGCGCTGGCGGACGAGGTGCCGCAGCGGTCGGTGCCGGCGGCGCCTGCGGCGCCGAAGGAGCAGCCGAGGCTGCCTTCGGCCGCGGACCTGCTCAGGAAGCTGTAGGACAGTCGACGGGACCTTCCCCGCGCCCCGCTCGGGGCGCGGGGATTTTCGTTCGCGCGGTGCGGGTGCGGAGTTGTGCGGTAAGGAGCGAGTGCGATGGCGAGCGGCGGCGACGAAGCCGGCTGGGGCGAGGGGCTGCGGTTCGCGTTCGGGACGCTCTCGGTGCTGCGGGTGCGGGTGGAGCGGTGGGACCGCGCGGCGGCCGCGCGGGCGATGACGGCGGCTCCGCTGGTGGGCCTCGCGCTGGGCGCCCTCGCGGCCGGGGCCGGGGCGCTGGTGGCCTGGCGGGCGGGCGGCCTGCTCGGGGCGGTGACGGCGGTCGGCGCACTCGCGGCGCTGACCAGGGGGCTGCACCTGGACGGGCTGGCGGACGTCGCCGACGGACTCGGCAGCGGCAAGCCGGCCGAGGACGCGCTGCGGATCATGAAGCAGTCCGACATCGGCCCGTTCGGCGTGCTGACCCTGGTGCTGGTCCTGCTGGCCCAGATCGCCGCGCTGGCCGGACAATTCGGGCACTCGGTCGCGCACGGCGCGCTCGCGGTGCTCGCCGCGGCGGTGGCCGCCCGGTGCGCACTCGGTTGGGGCTGCCTGCGGTCGGTGCCGGCCGCCCGCCCGGGCGGGCTCGGGGCGATGGTGGCGAGCACCGTGACGCCCGCCGCGGCCGCCGCCGGGACGGCCCTCGGAGCACTTGCCGTCGCCGCGTCAGGACTGTCCGACGGCTGGTCAGCCCTCCGCTTTTCACTGGCGGTTGTGCTGGGCGTCGGCTGTGCCCGGCTGCTGCTCGGGCGGTGCGTCCGACGGTTCGGCGGAATCACCGGGGACGTCCTCGGCGCGATGGCGGAGACGGCCGCCACCGGCACGCTGTTCGCCCTGGCGTTGCTCGGCTGACACCGGGCGGCGCGTGATCCCAGCATGCGGACTACCATGCCGTGAAGCACCGCAGCCCTGCACCGTGGCAGGACCTGCTCGCCCGGCGCGTAGCGAGGAGCCGGGGCCTGGGGGGGGGGGGGGGGGGGGGGGGGGGGGGGGGGGGGAGGAGGGAGGGGGGGGGGGGGGGGGGGGGGGGGGGGTGGGGGTGGGTGGGGGGGGGGGTGGGGGGGGGGGGGAGGGGGAAGGACTCCGGCAGGCGGGAAGGTGGG
>NZ_JBVHXY010000079.1:0-12892 GCF_055569215.1 Kitasatospora sp. NPDC029312
ACTGGAACAGCTCCCACAACTCGTCCGGCACCAGCCGCTCCACGATCATCACCCGCGAAGCCTACCCAGCGATCCAAATGAGATGTCTTCTAAGTGACGCCCAGTGGGCCGACGTCGCCCGGCGCCTGGTCGCCGCCACCGGGCTCGCCCCCGCCGGCGACCCGCACGGCTGCCGGTGGGCCGCGATCCGCAATGGCGACCGGTCGGTGCACGTCGTCGCCACCGTCGTGCGCGAGGACGGATACATCCACAGCACCTACCGGGACCCCTTCCACGTGCAGGCCGAGTGCGCCCGCATCGCCGCCGAACTCGGTCACCTCACCCGCACCGTCCCCACCGTCAAGGACCACCGGATGCCCGTCATCACCATCAGCGCCGAGCCCAGCGGCAGCGTTGTCGCCACGGGCACCAGCGACGACCTGTCGGCCACCCTGTCCGCCACGCCGGGTTCCAGCAGATCGACGACTGGCACGGCCGCCGCCATCGGCTGCCCACTACCGTGCCCCGCCCCGACGCGGCCGCCAGCGCCACCCACGCCGCCGAGATGCTGCGCGCCGCCCGCTACAACGTCGACCTCGACCCCCGGCTGGACACCGAGCCGCTCAGCACCGCGGGCCAGCGGATCCTCCATCTCACCGATGCGCTACGGTCCAGCGCCAGCTTCGCCGAACTCGCCGGGGTGCTCGACGAGCTGCTCAGCCCGGACGACGGGATGCTCGTCCGCCTCCAGGAGGCCCTGGAGAGCGCCTCCGAGCAGATCACCGATCTCGACCCCGACCAGTTCGAGCTCTCCGACCGGTTCGGCTCCGCGTCCGACCAACTCGTTGCCGTCCACGCCGAACTGGACGTGGCCCTCGACGAGGTTCGGAGCGCCGCCTCCGGCGCGGCAGACACCGCGGAGGTCCGAACTGCCACCGCCGACGACCTGCGCACCCGTGCCGCCGTCGCCCGCAGCACCACCGCCTCCGCCGTCACCGCCCCGGGCGTGCCCGCCGCCGACTCCACCCGGCTGCCGCCCGTGCCGGCCGCTGCGGCCAGGCCCGCCGGCCGCGCCCGCTGAAACGTTCCGCCAACCCCACCTCCCGTGGAGAGCACCGTGATCCGTTCGAGAGCCGAGCGCGCCCCGCCGACCGCCCGCTCGCACCCTCCTGGACTCCCTCTTGCCCGCCCCGCGCACCGGCGCGCCGTCGACCACCACCGGCACGGACGCGCTCCTCTACCTGCTGTTCGCCGTCGTCGGCGCCGCCCTCGCCTTCGGCTCCCTCGCCTGGCTGACCGGCAACCTCACCAATTACTTTGCGGGGTCCGGCCCGTGGGCGCCATTCCATGTCACCGAAGCCCTCCTTCACCCCGACCGGCTGTGGCCCCGCCTTGGCCCGGCCGCCGTCCTGATCGGTGCCCGCGTCATCCCCGGCGCGCTCGCCGTCGCCCTCACCGTCACCGGGCTCGTCCTGTGGCTGCGCCAGCGCGCCGGGACGAAGAGCGGCATGGCCCGGCGGGCGGACATCGCTCCGCTGCTGGACAAGGAGATCACCGCCAAGGCCCGCAGCCTGCGCCCGAGCCTCAGGGACGAGAAGGACATAGCCTCGGCCGACCGCGGCATCCCCATAGGCACGCTTTCCCCTGGCAAGGCCGACGTCCGGGCCTCGTGGGAGGACGTGATGGTCGCCATCATGGCGCCCCGCTCCGGCAAGACGAGCGGCATCGCGATCCCCGCGATCCTCTCCGCCCCTGGGCCTGTCCTGCTGACGTCAAACAAGGCCGCCAACGACGCTTACACGGCGTGCGTCGACGCCCGTGCGAAGGTCGGCAAGGTCTGGACGCTGGACCCGCAGCAGATCGCGCACCACCCCCGCGAGATGTGGTGGGACATCCTTGCGGACGCCCGCGACCTTGCTGGTGCCAAGCGCCTTGCCGGGCACTTCGTGACCGCGAGCGTGGATGAGTCCAGCGGCTCCGACTTCTGGAGCACCGCCGCCGCCAACACCCTGGGCGCGCTCTTCCTGGCCGCCGCGAGCCACCGCCGCCCGATCACCGACGTGCTGGCCTGGCTCGCTTCCCCCTCCGACCGCACCCCCGTCGACCTGCTCGGCGACTCCGGCCACCACGCCGTCGCCGCCCAGCTCCAAGGCACCGTCACCGGCGCCACGGAAACGCGCGATGGCATCTACGAGACGGCGAGGCAGTACGCGAGCTGCCTTCTGGACCCCGAGATCGCCGCCTGGGTCACCCCCGCACCCGGCCTGCCCGAGTTCAAGCCGTTCGACTTCGCCTCCTCCCGCGACACCCTGTTCCTGCTCAGCAAGGACGGCGGCGGCTCCGCCTCGGCGATCATCGCCGCTGCGGCCGACGCGGTGATGCGCGCGGCCGTCATCGTCGCCGAGCGCAACGGCGGACGGCTCGACCCGCCCGCCCTGTGCGTCCTTGACGAGGCCGCGAACGTGTGCAAGATCAGCGACTTGCCGGACCTCTACTCCCACCTCGGCAGCCGGGGCGTCATTCCGATCACCATCCTGCAGTCCTACCGTCAGGGCCAGCGCTGTTGGGGCGAGGCCGGCATGGACGCCCTCTGGTCGGCGGCCACCGTCAAGGTCATCGGCAGCGGTATCGATGATGCCGACTTCGCGGACAAGCTGTCGAGGCAGATCGGCGAGCACGACGTGCAGACCGTCTCAGTGTCCGACTCCGGAAGCGGCAAGTCGACGTCGGTGTCGATGCGCACCGAGCGCATCCTGCCGCCCGACGAGATCCGCGCCCTTCCCAAGGGCAAGATCCTGCTCTTCGCGACCGGCATGCGGGTGGCGATGCTCGACCTCAAGCCCTGGTACAAGGAGCGCTCCGCCAAGGAGATCGGCCCAGCGTCCGCCCGTGCCACCCAGGCCATCACCGAACGAGCCATCGCCAAGAGCACCGCTGGCCGCGACGACTTCACCCTCTCGGCCTGACCCACCCGACCGGCGGCGCCGGGCGGGAACCCGCCTCTTCTTCGGCCAGCGCCGCCCCCGGTTACTTTCCCCTCCCCCTTCGACCGGGGGTGCCACGTCCACTCACCCACGCCAAGGACCCTCCATGACCACAACGACCGCTCCCACATTGCGAGTTCTCTCCCTCGGCGCCGGAGTGCAAAGCAGCGCGCTGCTACTCCTGGCCGCCGAGGGCCACCTGCCCCGCCTCGACTACGCGATCTTCGCCGACACGGGCTGGGAGCCGCGTGCCGTCTACGAGCACCTAGACCGGATCGAGCGGGAAGTCGCCGAGCCCGCCGGTATCCCGATCCTGCGAGTGTCCTCCGGCAACCTCAGGGCGGATGCCCTCGACCCGACGAAACGCTTCGCGTCGATGCCACTGCACATCCTCAACGCGCAAGGCACCGAGGGGCTTTCGCGTCGCCAGTGCACGGGCCAGTACAAGATCCGGCCCATCAAGGAGAAGGTCCGCGCCCTGCTCGGCCACCCGCACCCCCAGCGGGTGCCGTCCGGAGTGTTCGTGGAGCAGTGGATCGGCATCAGCACCGACGAATTCCACCGGGCGAAGGACGCCGACGTCGCCTACATGAGGAATCGTTTCCCCTTGATCGAGGAGGGGTTCTCCCGCGCGGACTGCCTGCGGCTGCTGCGCTCGCGGGGCTTCGAGTCCACCCCGAAATCGTCCTGTCTCGGGTGTCCGTATCACGGCAACACGCAGTGGCGGGCCCTTCGCGACGGCTCGCCCGAGGAGTGGCAGGACGTCGTCGAGTTCGACCGCGCTATCCGCAACGGCAACGCGCGGGCGACCGCCGAGGGCACCCCATTGCTGGGGCAGGCGTATCTGCACCGCAGCCGCCGTCCCCTGGACGAGGCGCCGATCGACCGGATCACTGCGCACGAGTGGGCGGGTCGGCAGATGGATGTCTTCGACGCCCTCGCCGACGCTGAACTGGAGGCTGGTGACGCGGACGGCTGCTCGCCCTGGGCCTGCCGCGCCGGCCAGCCGGTCAGCGTCGGCCGCGACTCCTTCGGGCTGACGGCATGACCCGCCGGAGCACCACCGGCAACCGATTGAGGCCCAAGCTCCAAACCGAAGTGCCCGATCCACCGTTCGTCGGGCCCGGCTGGCGACAGTCGCGCAGTGGCACCTGGGTCTATCAGGACACCCCAGGTACTGCTCATGTCCAGGCGGTTCTGCTGAATGACGGGGACTGGTCCCTGAACCTGTGGTCGGCGCACTCCCGGCTGCTCGCCTGCGGCTCAGCTCCAGCCACCGAGGTCGCCGCCCTCGCCCCGGCGCTCACCGCCCAGGCCGCCCGGTGGGCGCCGTCGTCCGGCCTTGACGCCTCCCGGCGCCGCTTCACCGACACCGCTCACGCCATACGCGAGGCACCGGAACAGGCCCGGGTGCGGGCCGCCACCGCCTCCTCACCCTCCCGTGCCCCGAGCCCGAGCGCACCGCCGCGACTCCCGGCCGGTGCCGTTGCGGCGGCTGGGCTGACTGCCACCCGCCGCAGCCGCTGAACCGCTCGATCGCCCTTGGAGGTCTTCATGTCCATCACCAACTCGCCTGCCGACCACCGTCGTTCGGCTCCGCTGGCCGGGGCACCGGTCGTCCGCCGGGCCGGACGGTGGTGGCTGATCACCGGCGACGGTTCGGTCCTCGCCACCGACCCGACCTTCACCGGGGAGTTGGACCGCTTCACCGCCGCGAAGGCCGCCGCCGACCAGGCGGTCGCCGGGCTCCGCTCCCAGCAGCGGGAGCGGTGATGGACCCGCTGCTGCGCGGCGAGCAGGCCGTGCTCGGAGCCGTCCTGCTCGACCCGCGCCAGCTCGCCGCCCTCGACTGGCTGGAGGCCCGTGACTTCTACCGACCCGCCCACCAGGCGATGTTCACGGCGCTGCAGGAGCTGCGCGCCGAGGGCCACCCGGCGCTCAGTGCCGAGGGCCAGGTGCCGCTGGCGTGGGTGACCGACGCGCTCGCCCAGGCCGGGAAGCACGTGTGTGGCCTCACCGCTTCCTACCCGCACACCCTGATCGCCGCATGCCCCCGGCCAGCCCACGCTCCGGTCTACGGGCGCATGGTGCTGGAGGCCTCAATCCACCGCACCGTCGCCGAGCACGCCGCCCGCCTGCTCGCCGTCGCCCAGGAGGACGCCGTTCAGGACGAGGTTCGAGGAGCCGTCGCCCAGGCCGACGTGCTCGCGGGCGTCCTGGAGAAGCTGGCAGGACGGTGGAGTACCCAGCTCCGCCCGGTCGCGC
The DNA here is from genome assembly GCF_055569215.1 of Kitasatospora sp. NPDC029312. Taxonomy (NCBI): domain Bacteria; kingdom Bacillati; phylum Actinomycetota; class Actinomycetes; order Kitasatosporales; family Streptomycetaceae; genus Kitasatospora; species Kitasatospora sp. NPDC029312. Next base: position 5,229 of record NZ_JBVHXY010000079.1, read on the forward strand.
CCGCGACACCAACTGCTACCGCGCCGGTCGTCGATTCGGCCGCGCTGGACCGGCTGGAGGACGAGCAGTTCCTGCTGGCGCTGCTGGTTCACCAGGACGGCGCGATCGAGGAGGTCTTCGACTGGCTGCGGCCCCAGGACTTCGCCGATCCCGGCCACGGCCAGCTCTACCGGTGCGTGGGCGCGCTTCATCACCGGGGCGAGGTGATCGACCCGGTCACCGTCGCGTGGAAGGTGCAGCGGCGCGGTCTGTTCGCGGACGGCACCCTCACCGAGGACCGGCTCGCTCCGATCCTCAGCAACGGGGCAGCAGGCTCGGCCGAGTGGCTCGGTGAGCGGCTCCTGCGCTCCTCCGTCACCCGGACCGCTGCCGGCGCCGCACAGCGGATCGCTGCCCACGCCGACGACCTGCGCCTGGCACCGGGGCAGTTGATCGGCCACGCGCTGCACGCACTCGGCTCGCTCGACGACGTACGCGCCCGCTGGCTCACCGCCACGTCCCCTCCCGAGCCGCCCCGGCCCGCCACCGACCAAGCGGCCCGAGTCCACGCGGCGCTCGCCCGCAGCCCCACCTTCTCTCGCGATCGCAAGACCGCGGCACCCGACCGTGCGCCCGCCACCGGCCCGGTGCCGAGTCGAGGCAGCCACCACCCCACCCCCCACCAGCCCTCCCGGAGCCCCTCGTGAACACCCCCGACAGCGAGTCCTTCACCCTGCACGCGCACGCAAGCGCGCTGGAGCGGCAGAGGGACCTGGTGCCACCCGCCGGCTTCCCCGTCCAAGCACCGGCCCCCGACGCGCTGAGCCGCCAGATCTCCCAACTCGGCTCCCTCATCCAAGCCATGGGCGAGGAGTTCACCACCCGCATCACCGACCTGCCCGCCCCCGACCATGCGCTCCGTGCCGCCGGGGCATACGCCGAAGCGATCGGGCATCTCGGTCGGGCCGCCGCCGACCTCGGGGAGGCCGCCGAGCAACTCACCTACCTGCGACGCACGGCCGACAAGCGCCGCGATCCGAAGGCCCAGGAACTGCGCCGGAACGTCAGGCACGTCATCGGCTTCGCCTCGGAGGTCGCACGCGGCGAGCTCCAGCAGGCCGCTCGAACCCTGCGACAGACAGCATCAGTCATCGTGCCGGACGACAACCGGGTGCTGGCCGCCCGCAGCCGCTCAGCCACCGCCGTGGCAGCAGGGCCCGCGCCGAACCCAGTGCTGCCCCCTACGGCACCGGCCCTCACCACCACCCGCCTCTCCTCCAGGAGCCACCCGTGAACGCACCCTTCGACGAGGCGCTCGCCCTGCGGACCCGGGCGAGCGCCCTGCGGCAGCAGGAAGCGCTGCTTCCCGCCACCGGTCCGGCCGAGATCCCGAACGCCGTGAAGGTCGGCCGACAGATAGCCGAACTCGGCATCCTCATCCGGGAACTGGGAGACGAGTTCTCTGCCCGCGCCGCCGAGCAGCCCGCGCCCGGCCACGCGATCCGCGCCGCCATGGCGTACGCCGAAGCCGTCAGCAACCTCGGCGAAGCCTCCGGCGCACTCGGGCAGGTCGCCCAGCAACTCGGTTTCCTCGGCACAACCGCCGACGTTCGTCAGCTCCCCTGGGCCCGGGAGGCCCGCAAAGACGCGGTCCGGGTGATCGAGTACGCCGTGGAAACCGCCCGGGACGAACTCCGCCACGGAGCCCAGACGCTGGACCAGGCCGCCCGGCACCTCTCAACGCCGTCCGACGACCTTCGCCGCCAAGCCGCGCTGAGCCGCTCCACCACCGCAGTTCCGCCTTCTCCAGTGAACCCGATCGGCCCTGCACCGGCACCGGAGGCGCCTGCCGCTCACTCCGTACGGAGCCAGCGATGACGCCCGTGCCCCCGGCCGCCGGCCCCGGGCCGCTGATCGGCAGCCTGTGCAGCGGGTACGGCGGCCTCGACCTAGGGGTCCTGGCCGCGCTCGACGGACGGGTCGGCTGGCAGGCCGAGGTAGACCCGGGCGCCTCCAGGATCTTGGCCCGGCACTGGCCGGGTGTGCCGAACCTGGGCGACGTCACCACGGTCGACTGGACCGACGTTGAGCGGGTGTGCGTCCTCACGGCGGGGTTCCCCTGTCAAAGACGTCTCGGTCGCCGGCCGTCGCGCCGAACTCAGCCCCGAAACCCGATCCGGTCTCTGGCTGCACGTGGCCCGCGCGGTCGAGGCCCTGCGCCCGCATCTCCTGGTGGTCGAGAATGTCCGAGGTCTCCTCACCTCCCCCGCCGTCGCCGCCTCCGCTGGCGACGTGGAACCCTGCCCGTGGTGTCTGGGAGACGACTCAGCCCCTGATCTGCGGGCACTTGGCGCCGTACTCGGCACCCTGGCCGAGCTCCGGTACGACGCGAAGTGGCTCGTGCTGCGCGCCTCCGACGTCGGTGCACCCCACCACCGGGCCAGGGTCTTCCTCACCGCCTGGCCCGCCGACCACGGCACTGCTGAAGACCCCGACGAGCAACATCGCGACGAACGGCGGCAGTCAGCATCCGGAGAAGAGGAAGAGCGGCGGCCATGGTCCGAATCTGGCGGACGAGGTGGAGTGGCTGCTGCCCACGCCGAAGGCCTCGGAAGGGATCAAGGGCTCGCCGAACCAGCGGCACGGCGGCAGGGACCTGACCCTGCCCTCGGCAGCGGCCTCGCTCCGGCCTTCCTCACCGCGACACCTGGCCTCGCGCTCCCGCAGGCGACCGGCCCCGCCCGTGCCGGAGCCGGTGGCACTGCCGCTGTGGACGGAAGCCGCGCCGCTGGACGGCTCGACGCCGGACGGTGGGGACCGTATGCCGGCGCTTGGCGTCCGATGGGAGACGCTCACCCGCCCGGCGCCGCCGCCCACCGACGAAGGCGGGCGGCTTCGCGCGGAGTTCGTCGAGTGGATGCAAGGGCTTGATCCTGGCTGGGTGACCGCCACCCCGGGGCTCGGCCGCCCGGCCCAGCTCACCGCCCTGGGCAACGGTGTTGTTCCGCAGCAGGCTGCCAGGGCGCTGGAGTTGTTGGCTCCACCGTTCCCACTCTGCCCGCGCTGCCGTACCGGCTGAGGGGCTTTACCTCCTTTTCACGGCCGTACCAAATCCCGGAATCCGCGGACTCTGCTCTCCGCAGCCGCACCGAATCGAGGGGGCTGTCATGCCTGCGCATGCCCCGGTCCGGCGCGCCCGCGCGCCGCCGGCCGTACGACCGAAGGACCTTCTCCCTTGAGCACCACCACCGCCTGCGGCCCAGCCCAGGACAGCGGATACCGCGCTGTCCTGGGTTCGCCGCACGTCACCCGCCTGTTGGGCGGCACCCTGATCGGCCGCCTGCCCACCGGCATGGCGCCGATCGCGATCCTGCTGCTGGTGCGCGCCGAGCACGGCTCACTCGCCCTAGCCGGAGCCCTCGGCGCCCTGTACGGGCTCGCGTCCGCGCTCGGGCAGCCGCTGCTCGGGCGCCTGGTCGACCGCCACGGCCAGACCCGGATCCTCGTCGCCGCCACGGCCACGGCGAGCACGGCGTTCCTGCTGCTGCCGTGCACCGGTCCGGTGCGCCATCCGGTGTTCGCCGCGCTCACCGTGCTGGTGTCGGGGCTGGCGACGCCGCCGCTGGAGGCCGGCCTTCGGGCGCTCTGGCCGGTGCTGGTGCCCGACGCCGAACGCCAGCGCACCGCGCTGTCGCTGGACAGCAGCACCCAGGGCCTGGTGTTCGTCGCAGGACCCCTGCTGGCCACCGGCTTCGCGGCCGGTGCCGGAGCGATGACCGCGCTGGTGGCGACCGCGGCGCTCGGCCTGCTCGGTACCGGCCTTGTCGTCTCCGCCCGGCCCTCCCGCGCCTGGACGCCGACGGAGTTCACCGAGGCGGTGCGCTGGACGGGTCCGCTGCGGGTGGCGGGGCTTCGGGTGCTGTTCGCCGCGCTGATCGGCACCGGCGTCGCGCTCGGCGCGGTCAACATCCTGGCGCTGTCCGCCGCCGAGCGCCACCATGCCGGGTGGCTGGCCGGGGTGATGCCGGCCGCGCTGTCCATCGGCAGCATGCTCGGCGGTCTGGCCTACGGTCGACACGCCTGGCCCGGCGCCCCGGCCAAGCACCTGTTCGCCGCGTCGATCGGCTTCGCGGCCGGATGGCTGCCGCTGCTGCCTGACCCGGCGCCCGCCGTCGCCGTCCTCGGCGCTGTCCTGCCCGGCACCTTCCTCGCGCCGCTGTTGACCGCGGCCTTCCTGACCGTTGACCGCCTCGCCCCCGAGGGTGAATCGACCGAGGCGTTCGCCTGGCTGATCGCCTGCATCGGTGTCGGTCAGGCCGCCGGCACCGCCCTCGCCTCCCTCACCACCACCCCGCTGCTCGTCGCCGCCGTCCCGCTCGCCGGGGCCGCCTTCGCGCTGTGGCTGCTGCGCCGCTTCAACGACCACCTCTCTGTCTGACCGCCACGCTCATCCCGAAGGACACCGCTGTGAACACCGCCTTCCTCACCGCCGCAACGCCCGCCACCCGCATGCACGTGGTCTGGGACTGGAATGGAACGATCAAGGATGACCTCGACGACCACGTCGACGCGCTGAACGCGACCCTGCCCGCCCTCGACGGCGCCCCGGTCGACCGGGAGACCTACCGGGCCAAGCACACCGTGCCGATCCCCGACTTTTATGCCCGCCTGCTCGGCCGCACGATCACCGAGCAGGAGTGGATCTCCAGCGACAACGCCTTCCTCGCCCACCTGCGCGCCCAGCCGGTGCGCGTGCGCGCGGGCGCCGCCGAGCTGATGACCGCCCTGCGCGAGGCCGGCCACACCCAGTCGCTGCTGTCGCTGTGTCCGCACGACACCCTCGTGCGCGAGGTCCAGGAGTCCGGCATGGGGCACTTCTTCACCCGGATCGAGGGCCGCACCGGGCCCGCCGGCGGCACCAAGGCCGCCCCGCTCACCGCCCACCTCGAAGCCCTCGGCCTCACCGAGCAGGCGCACCGGGTGCTGCTGGTAGGCGACGCCGTCGACGACGCGGATGCCGCCCACGCCAACGGCGCGCACGCGGTCCTGCACACCGGCGGGCTGCACCACCCCGCCAAGCTCGCCGCCGCCGGCCACCCGCTCACCGACACCCTCGCCGACGCCGTCGCCCTCGGCCTACGCCTCGTCCAAGACCACGGCACCCAACTGGCCTGCGCCTAGCACGAATCGGCGGCCCACCCAAACCGCCGATCCTGCGGATTCTGTCCCTCACGACCGCGCTTCACCCGGAGCCCCCGCCATGACCCGAAGAAGACCTCTCGGCCCCGCCCTCCCCGACCGTCCGAACCTTTTGGATGTGCCATGTCCGAATCCGCCCCGATGCCGGGCGCCTCCGAGCCCGAGCCGATCCGCATCCCCGACAAAGACCTCGACGACGTTGTCAGCGCCCTGAACCGCACCATGGTCGAGGTCCGCCAGCACGGCGTCATCCTCGACCGCCTCGGCTCCGAACCCACCGACGAACCGGGGCCCGCCTTCACCGAGCCGGGCCCCGGCAACGAGGAAACGCCCGAGGCCGCCCCGCCGCTGTTCATCCTCGCCATGGGCGGCGCACAGTACGCCGCCGAACTGGCCGAGCTCTCCTTCTGGGTCACCCACATCCTGCTGCCCGTCTACGGCCGGGAGATCGGCTCCACCCGCCCCTGGTGTGCCAAGTGGCACGAGCACCCCGAGGCCGTCTCCCGCCTCCACGCCCTGTGGCTCGCGTGGCAGCAGCTGACCGCCGCCGAGGCCGGCCAGAGCGGACCCTCGACGTGGCACCGCGACCACCTGGACCACGCACTGCTCCAGCTCCGCGCTCCGGACGGCCCGTTCGCCGCCTGCACCACCAGTCCGTCCCGGCTGGCCCACCGCGTCCTGACCACGCCCGACCAGCTGGGACTCGCCGCATGAACACCCTCGACTTCCGCCTCGACGGCCTCAAGCCCGCCGACGAGTCCCCCGGCTATGCGTACAGCCACCCCTGGGAGAAGGACTTCCAGCTCATCTCCCAGCACGACGTGGGCGAGCGCAGCTTCATCATCGCCTTCGACAAGACGGCGACCTGGGACTACCCCAACAAGGCCAACATCGTCTCCTTCGACGTCGACCGCGACCGCAGCCGAGGCAAGTTCAGCTTGCACCGGGACGGACACGCCACTTTCGCCTTCGCGCAGAACTGGCTGGTCAACCGCGGCTGCCCGCCGGACAAGCTCGCACCGGTCTTCGACGTCCCCCGCCCCGCCGACGAGCTGTCCGTCCAGGTCGAGGACCGCATCCGGCGCTCGGGCGAGAGCCTGGAGGTCGCCGACTGCCAGGTAATCGACGGGTCCGAGGTCGAGGGCTGGAGCATCGCCGTCGACAACCAGGCCAAGGAACTGCCCGTCCGCGTGTTCCTGGAGACGCTTCAGACCGACCAGTTCACCTACACCGTGCGCGAGGGGGCCTTCGCCGACCACGCCGCCGCCAACGACTGGCTGGAGCGCCGCTCGACCCCGCTGCCCGAGCCGCCCGAGTACCGCCGCCACGCCGACGCTCTGCGCACCAGCGCCGCGCTCGCCCGCAGCACCACCGCCCCGGCCGTCACCGCCGCCGGCGTCCTGGCCGCCGCGCCCGCAGCCGCCGCCGTCGCGCAGCCCGTGCGGGGGCGGTCGCTGTGAGCCGCGCCAAGTTCGCCTTCTCCGCCCACCCCGACGCCATCGCCGACCTGCGTCAGCTCCCCGACGCCGTCCGCGACCAGGCCCTGCTGCACCTGCAGGACCTCGTCCACGGCGAGCGCGTCGCCACGCGCCTGGAAGGCCGGCTGGAGGGCTGCCACAAGATCTACCTCGGCGTCAGCAACGACTGGGCCTCGCACCGCCTGGTCGTGCAGTTCCGCGACGCCCCCACCGGCTCCCAGCACCGGCGCGAGGTCCACCTCGTCGCCGCCGGCCCCCGTGCCGACTACGCGGTCTACCGCTCGGCGCAGAACCGCCTGGGCCGCACCGGCCTCAACCTCCCGCCCGGCCTCAGCCCGGCCGAGGAAGCCCGCGTCCGAGCCGCCCGCGCCCGGTCCACCCGCCCCGCGCCGACCGCTGCCAGCCCCGCCTACACCACCGCCTCCCCCGGCTTCGCAACCAGTACCGCCGCCCGAAAGGCCCGATGATGACCGCCCCCGCCTCCACGCACGCCGACCTCGCCGCGTGGCTCGCCAAGGTCGCCGAGGCCGTCTCCGGCATCGTCATCGCCCAGCACACCACCCCGCCCTCGCGCTCCCACCTCCACCCCGTCCTCGGGCCGCTCACCACCGGGCCGAAGGTGATCACCGCGCTCGCCGAACGGCTGGAAGACCTGCTGAACACGCGGCTGCCGACCACCCCCGCCGCTCTGTTCACCCTCGCTTCCTACGCCTCCGCCCTCGGCCGGCTCACCGAGTCGCTCGCCGACCTCACAAAGGCCGTCGACCACCTGATCGTCGAGGCCGGCCTGTCCGCCGACGCCACGGCCACCGCCCCCCGGCGAGGCCGCCGGCCTCGACCTGTCCGTCTACGCCCCGCAGGACCGCCAGGCCATCACCGCTCTCGCCGCCGAGACCGCCCTCCCGCCCGGCCTCTAGGTCCTTTCTTTTGGATCAGCGGGCGGACCAGATGAAGATCCCCGCGATGTGGAGGCCGGCCTGGAAGACGGTGGCGGTCTTCTCGTAGCGG
>NZ_JBVHXY010000080.1:0-10931 GCF_055569215.1 Kitasatospora sp. NPDC029312
CCACCCGCTACGACAAGACCCGCGAGTCCTACCAGGCTGCCGTCACCATCGCCTCAATTCTGCTCTGGATCTGATCTTTGAAGACGGTCCCTAGGGCAGACTCCTCAGATGATCGTGATGCAGCCCGTTCTGGAGATGTATGCCCCCGACGGCTTCAGTCTCTGGCCGGTCGCCGAGACGCAGCCGTACGGGTTCCTGCTGCTCAGCGGCGCGCTTGAGCCCGCCGAGGTCGGCACGGCGGTGATGCGCATCGCTGACTGCAACGACATCGCCCCCGAGCACGACGGCCACCCGCCGAGGCCGGCCGACCCGCTCGGGGCCTTCCTGCACGGTCTGCTCACCGTGGACGGCACCTTCGCCTCCGGCGGCCTCCGGGTCACCGACACCACCACCGACACCACTCTGCTGCCGGGCTGCTGCACCGGGCTGGCCGAGTGGCGCGACTGGCTCAGCGTCCTCGACAGCGACGGGATCGCCTCCTTCGGCCACGATCCCGTTGTGCGCGCCGAACGCCTCGGCGACACCGTCCGGTTGACCGCCGAGCCCGACCCCACGGCGAGTCCGGAGCGGCGCGGCCCAGGGCGATGGAGGCGACGCGGGCGGGCCACCTCGCACACGGCGGAGGACAGCCCGGTGATCGAGCTGCCCGCCGCTGAGCTGCGCCGCCTGCTCAGCGGCGCGGAGCAGGACTTGACCGAATTCCTCCAGCTGGCAGCAGACTGGGCCACCCGGAACCTGCCCGACCACGCCACCCCCGTCACCGCCGCCCTCGCCCGCGCCCTGGACCTGCCCGCACCGGAAACGCCTTCGAGGCCGTAAGGCGACGTTCCCTATCGAGCACTCACCTGGCGAGCGGACCGGAACCGCACGCTCTCCACACGCCCCAGAGGGTGCTGACCAGCGGCGGTTTCATGAACAGCGCCTGGCCGAGACCATTCCCGAGTGGTCGCGAATCTCTGTCCACCCCACCGAGCGCGCCGCCCGTCACGGAGCTGCCAGGGGACCAGTGCTGGTAGGGGCGGAGCCGCTTCGAGGAGATGGAGCCGGTCCGGAAGATCCGGTCCCATCGGGGCCGGCATTCGGTGGCCCCGGATCCCCGGGAGCGGGCGTGCGGGCCGGTGCGGGCCGACGGCGGTAGCGGTGTTCGGTCGCGGTGCAGGCGGCGAGGACGAGGGCAGCTGCCGCCGCTGCGGCCGTGACGGTGAAGGGGGAGCCCGGGGTGAAGTGGTGCGCCGCCCACCCGGCGAGGAAGGTGCCCGCCGACTGCGCCAGGACCAGGGCGCTGACCAGCGCCGCCATCGCCTCGCCGAGCCGGGCGGCGGGCACCGTCCGCTCGACCAGGCCGAACATGGTGATGATCTGCGGCGCGACGGCGACGCCGAGGAACCCGACGGCCGCGGTCAGGACCGCGAGGCCGCCGTCTGCGAGGAGCAGCAGACAGGTGGCGCCGAAGAGGAGCGCCGAGCCCGCGCGCAGGCGGGGCGGCAGGCCCCAGCGGGCGGGCAGCGAGGCGGTGACGACGCCCGCGAGGGAACTGGTGCAGCCCATGAAGCCGTACACCAACCCGGCCGCGCCGGGCCGGCCCAGTGCCTCGGTGGTCGCCGTGACGCCGACCTGGACGGAGCCGAAGCAGGCCCCCAGCAGTGCCATCCCGGCCAGGAGGAGCGCGTACGGCGCGCTCAACAGTCGGCCGGCGGCGCGGGTGCCGGGGCGGGACGACGGAGGGACGCCCGGTGCGGCGGTCGGGTGCAGCGCGAACAGGGTGGCGCAGACGCCGGAGAGCACGGCCGCGGTGAGCAACCCGACGGCCGGTGAGGCGGCGGTGGCGAGCACGCCGACGAGGGCCGGTCCGGCGGTGAAGCCGATCTCGTCGACGATCCCGTCCAACGCCAGCATGGCGGAGGTCAACTCCGCGTTGCCGGCCGCAAGTCGAGCCCACCGGCTGCGCGACAGCGGGCCCACCAAGGGAACCGACAAGCCGGTCAGCGCGGCGGGCGCCACCTGCCAGCCGAGCGCGAGCCCGCGCTCGGAGGCCGCGACCAACGCGACCAGGGCCGCCGCGTTGACCAGGGCGGCGACCAGCCCCACCGTCCGCTGTCCCCGCCGGTCCGCCAACCGGCCGACGACCGGACCGCCGAGCGCCGACCGACCGCCAGCGCCCCGGCGACCGACGAACCGGACCACACGCTGCCGGAGTTCCGGCTCACCAGCAGCAGGGTGCCGATGGGGCTCATCGCCGTCGGCAGCCTCCCGAGCATCGACCACAGCAGCACCCTGCCGCCCGTCAGCTGCTTCGCCATGCGGAAGTTCCCGGCCACGGACACCGTCCACGCCCCTCTGCGGAGCCGGCCCGGGCGCCCGCCTCCCGCAGCCGGCCCGACCAGGCGACAGCGACCTGCGGGTGACCTCCCCGACGTTAGGGGCAGGCACGGGGCAGGGTTAATCGTCCGATCCTCCGGCAGGGCCGCGCGTCGGGAGGGAGGCGGCCGGAGGACTGGCCAAGGGGGCCGACCTCACGCGCCCGGTGGGTGCCCGAAGGGCGTAGGCCGGCCGGCGCCGCTCCGGATCAGGTGTCCGCGGTGGGTTCCTGGTCGTGCTGGGAGCGGCGGAGTCGCTCGTTGAGGCGCAGGGCCTCTTCGAGCTGGTCTTCGAGGATGATGATGCGGCAGGCGGCTTCGATGGGGGTGCCCTGGTCGACGAGGTCACGGGCGCGCATGGCGATGCGCAGTTGGTAGCGGGAGTAGCGGCGGTGCCCGCCTTCGGAGCGTAGTGGGGTGATGAGGCGGTGTTCGCCGAGGGCTCTCAGAAAGCCGGGGGTGGTGCCGGTCATCTCGGCGGCGCGGCCCATGGTGTAGGCGGGGTAGTCGTCGTCGTCGAGTTTGCCGGGCGTGTTGGGGCTGGCCGTTGTAGTCACTGCACCTCTCTGGTTCTGGGGAGAACGCGTCGAGGGGCCCCGGCGCCGTATCGGCTCCGGGGCCCCGAAGGGGAACAACACCATCTACCGGCCTGAGCCGGTCCTGTTACGTCCGCTCCGCCCCGGAAGAGGGGGCGTGCGGGGATCGCGTATGCGTGACCGGAAACCACCGTCCTTGCGTTGGGGTCTGCGGTGTCCGCCCGGGCGTATTCACGGGCCGGGCGATCCTGATGGCGCTTGTGCCCTCCATTCATCCTCTGGACTGACCTGTCATTTCATACTGCTGGTACCGCACTCACTGAACTGCGTACTGCGAGATACCGCTGTCGGCGGCCCCTGATACCTGCGGGCCACCCGGTCCGGCAGCCAGTCCCGTCGCCGTCCTGCACTTGCCTGGCTTCGGAACTCCACTGCCGGACCGTACTGCGAACTTCTGTCCAACAACCCCAGCCAGTTCGTGTCTGGCCGGTATCGCCGACTGCTGTCTACGAGAGAAACGTTAGACCCGTCCAGGAGCAATGTCTACTCCGGCGCACATAGATTTTGCGCCGTCCGGGTGGGAGACCCGGGCCTCGGGGGGCACACGGCAGTCCTGCGCGTACGGATGGGGCTCAACCGGGACGGCCAGCCGGGGCGCCCAGCCGGACGGGGGCCTAAACGGCGGGTGACCGCCGCTGGTGCCGCATCGCCCGCTCCAGGCTGGGATAGACGGGCAGGACCAGGTCGGCGTCGGTGATCCGCAGGACGCGCTCCACCGTGCGGCTCGGCGCCACCACCACCAGCGGCACGCCCACGGCGCTCGCGCGGCGGCGGGCCCCGAGCACGACGTTGAGGCCACTGGGAGTGAACAGGCCGACGGCGGACAGGTCGACCGCGAGCAGCGCCGGCACCCCGTCGAGCACCCGGTTCAAGGCGTCCCGAACGCACTTCTCGTTGTCCAGGTGCAGGTCACCGGCCAGCGAGCACACCACCGCAGCACCCACGCGGGCGATCGCGATCCTGACGTCCGGGCCCATGAGTACCAAGCCGGCGCGGTTTCGGGAAACAGTCACGACACGCCTCCAAGCCCACCGAAGGCTCCACCGACCGGGGGGCGGGCCGAGGCATCGAATCCGCGGATGCGGGAGACAGTGCGGCGACAGCCGACGGGCGCCCGGTCCGCCACTGTGACGGAACCGGTCCAATTCGACCCTACCTCGCCAGCGGTACCGGCACGATCCCGGCTCCGCCCGCCAGGCGGTACCGGCTCACGGATCCGACGCGACGGACACCCCGGCAGGCCGGTCACGACACGATCCGCGCGTCGAGAGGACGGCCCTCAGCACTCCACGGCAGGGCGCTCGCGGTCCGGATGCCTCTCATCTCCGCACAACGCCCACGACTCCCCTCCCGTGTACACCACCATGGCGCGCCCCTCGATTCCACCCAACTCAGCCCTAGCAACGGCACGTTGCCCGCCGAAACCCTGAGCGGGCCACACACCCCGCGTCCCCCCTGACGCTCGCGGCGCAAGGCGGCACGCCCCTGGCAAATGTCAGGGACCGCGGGACCCGGCGCGTTCCTAGGCTGACGGTCATCGGCTCGGTCGACCGCCGGGCCACCGCACCAGCCAAGGGAGAACCACCCCATGCGCAGGATCACCCACGCCCTGGCCGCCCTCGGCCTCGCCACCGCCGCCCTGACCGCGATGGGCACCGGCAGCGCCGGCGCCGCCGACGGCTCCTGGGCGGGCTGCCCGTCCGGCGCGGTCTGCATCTACCCGCAGAACCAGAACCCGGCCGTCTCCCCCACCAACGTCTACTACAGCTACGGCGCCCACAACCTGAGCAACCAGTACGGCAACCACTGGGTGCTCAACAACCAGACCGGCGGCGCCCACGCGCACCTGTGCCGCGGTTCGGGCGGCGCGGACTGCGTGTACGACATCCCGGCCCAGAACGGCGTCTACTACGACCTGGGCCCGATCAACTCGATCACGCTCGACCGCCCCTGACGCTCCATCACCCCGACCGGGGTTGCCCGCCGCACGGGGGACCGGCGGGCAACCCCTCTTCGTTCTGACCGCCGAACAGAACCCATCACCAGCCGGCGCGAACTCTCCGTACCGCCCCTTCCGGCAAGGCAGTGGGCTGGCCGCAGGCCGTCCGAGCGGGCGAGGGCGCGCCGGCGGGGGGCCTGACAGGGCCTGGTAACTGGACTGCCCGAGAGCGGTCGACAGGGGGACGGGACGGATCGATCACAGTCGCCGCGGCCGGAGGCAGCAGTCTTGTCGAACGGCGGGCGATGTATCGCGGCGGTGCCACCGGCCACGGGGGACGATCACGGCGGTGTCGGCCCGAAACCGTACCGCGCGGTCTGGTACCACACCGCCGGTGAGATCGCGGTCCGGACGACGGCAGCACGGCGGCGGTGGGCGGACGAGCACGCCCACCTACCGGGAGCGAGTCTTCGCCGATCTCGACCCGAGCGAGCTACCCGCCTCGCACGGGTCGCGGACCAATCGGCGCCAGTGACCCCCGAGGACACCTACCTGGATGGGCTCCGCGCCTTAGTGGACGGCCTCTTGGCTCCCCGCTCCCCCGCCGACCTGCGCATGCTGTGGGATGGAAGGCCGGCGAGTTTGCGGGTGAGGGGCGGCTCGCGGTCCAGCGTGTCGAGCCGGATCACCGCCGGACCGCGGAAGGGCTGCCGACCCCTTCGGGGCAACGACTTCGAAAGGGGGAGGCTCTCGCCGTGAGCCGGGGCCCGCCCGCTGAGGAAGCTCCCCCGTCAGCGCTCGCGCCCGCGGGGCTTCAGTGGGGTGGCCGGCAGCTCCGGGGCGGGGAGGCGGTGGCCGGCGTAGCCGTGGACGTGGCCGAAGCGGGTGCCGGTCGTCCAGTCGGCGCGGGCCTGGGCGATGTCCTCGGGGGTGCGGCCGATGAAGTTCCACCACATGAGGATCCGCTCCTCGAAGGGTTCGCCGCCGAGGAGGAGCACCGAGGCGTCGGCGCGGGCGAGCAGGGGGAGTTCGGGGCGGCCGCAGCCGAGGTAGAGCATCGAGCCGGGTTCGACCGGGGTGCCGTCGACGTCGACGCGGCCCGTCATGGCGAGGACGGCGTACTCGAAGTCGGGGACCAGCGGGAGCTTGAGGGCCGCGCCCTCGGTGAGGGCGAGGTCGGCACCCACCAGCGGGCTGTAGGTGGTGCCGGGCGAGGCGGCGGTGTCGAGGGTGCCGAGGATGACGGTGGCGCGCAGGCCGGGGGCGGTGACCACGGGCAGTTCGGCGTGGTGCTCGAAGGCGGGGGCGGTGTGCCGGTGCGCGTCGGGAAGGGCGACCCAGAGCTGGGCGCCGTGCAGGTAGCGGGCGTGCGGGCGCGGGGACTCCTCGGAGTGGGAGATCCCCCGGCCCGAGGTCATCAGGCCCAGCTCGTACGGCCGGACGGTCTGCAGGCTGCCGAGGCTGTCGCGGTGCAGCACTTCGCCCTGGTGCAGCCAGCTGACCGTCTGAAGGCCGGTGTGCGGGTGCGGCGGCACCTGCATGCCCGGCCCGTCGGCGATGTCGTCGGGGCCGTAGTGGTCAACGAAGCACCAGGCGCCGACCATTCGGCGGCCCAGATTGGGCAGCAGTCGGCGGACCACCGTGCTCTCACCGAGCGGGACTTGACGGCCGGTCAGCAGATGCTTCACCGGTCCGGTCGTGGCCTCGCGGCCGCAGCTGGTCGGGGCGGGCTTGAGGTCGAGGTTGCTCATCGCGGTTCCACCACCGTACGAGGAGGGCCGGCCGGGGCGACGGGGGGGGGGGGGGAGACCCCGGGGGGAGGGGTGCGTCGTCACCGATCATCCGTCACGGCGCGAGGTTCTTCCACCCGCGCCCGGCCATCCGACTGTGCCGTGCGGCCGCACGCCGCCCGTCCGCCCGTCCGCCCCGCACCGTCCGTCCACCCCCGCGCGGCACGTCCGACCGCGCCGCCTCGGGCCGAGCTCAGTGCTCGCAGGACCACCAGGCGTCCGCGCTCGCCTTGTCGGCCAGCTCGCGCAGCTTGCGGACGGCCTCGGCCGGGTCCTCGGCCCCGTAGACCGCCGATCCGGCCACGAAAACGTCCGCGCCCGCCTCGGCGCAGCGCTCGATGGTGGAGGCGGAGACGCCGCCGTCGACCTGCAGCCACAGCTCCAGGTCGTGCTTGGCGATCAGCTCCCGGGTGCGGCGGATCTTCGGCAGCATGATGTCCAGGAAGGCCTGGCCGCCGAAGCCGGGCTCGACCGTCATGATCAGCAGCATGTCGAGCTCGGGCAGCAGGTCCTCGTACGGCTCGATCGGGGTGCCGGGCTTGAGCGCCATGGAGGCCCGGGCGCCCTTGGCGCGGATCTCGCGGGCCAGGCGGACGGGCGCGGCGGCGGCCTCGACGTGGAAGGTGACGGAGCCGGCCCCGGCCTCGACGTACTGGGGGGCCCAGCGGTCCGGGTCCTCGATCATCAGGTGGCAGTCGAGCGGGATGTCGGTGGCCCGGGCGAGCGACTCGACCACCGGGACGCCCAGGGTCAGGTTGGGCACGAAGTGGTTGTCCATGACGTCCACGTGCAGCCAGTCGGAACCCCGGACGGCCTCGGCCTCGTCGGCGAGCCGGGCGAAGTCCGCGGACAGGATGCTGGGGTTGATCTGGGCCATGACCGACTACCTTCGTACGAGAGCTTGCGAGGACTTACGGGGGACTTGCGAGGACTTGCCACGACTTGCGAGGGCTTGCGCCCACAGGCGCGCCCGTCGCCGGGCGGCACCTCGTCCCATCATCTCGCGCCGCGCCGCCCGCGACCGCACCCCGCGGCCCTCGCGTGACCGTCATCACACTCCGTACGGGGTTCCAAGCCCGCCGCCGTGGTCATCAGCACTTGAGCGGCCCACGCCGTCCGAACGGCTCGCCATCCGCCGCCGCGACCGCGGGACCGTCCCGATCAGTCGAGCTCCCCGTGCCCGCCCGGAGCTCTGCCCGAGGAAGGCTTCCGATGGTCGATCTCGTCCACCCCGCCCGCGCGCTCTGGTGGCTCTTCGAGCCCGTGCACGGCGTCACCTACTTCCTGCCCGAAGGCCGGGCCGCCTTCGAGGAGGCCGGGCTGCACGGGGCCTGGCGCGGGTACTTCGCCAGCCGCTCCGCCCCGCTGGGTGCCGTGGAGGCGCCGCCGGTGGTCGCCGCGTTCTTCAACTTCGCGCCGGCCATGGTGGAGCGCGCGCTGCCCTCGGTGTGGTCGCTGGCGAGCCCGGAGGAGACCCTCACAGCCCGGCTGAAGGGTTCCGCGGCGGCGCTGGCCCGGCTGCTGGAGCACGTCGACCGGGAGCAGGTCGAGCTGGTCGCCGACGCCCTGGAGCGGACCGCCTCCCGCCTGGACTGCGCGGGCCGGGTGCTGGCGGCCGCCAACGCCGCGCTGCCCCGGCCGAGCGGGTTGTACGAGCGGCTCTGGCAGGCTGCCACGGTGATGCGCGAGCACCGCGGGGACGGCCATGTGGCCGCGCTGGTGGCGGCCGGGCTGGACGGCTGCGAGGCGCTGGTGATGCGCTGCGCGATGGACATGCGGCGCGATCAGCTCCAGCCGTTGCGCGGCTGGACGGACGCCGAGTGGGAGGCGGCCGAGGGGCGCCTGGTCGAGCGCGGCTGGCTGACGGCCTCCGGCACGGTGACCGAGCTCGGCCGGATCCGCCACCAGTCGCTGGAGGCGGCCACCGACCTGGCCGCCGCCCGGGTGTGGGAGGGCTACCCGCGGGCCGAACTCGACGAGTTGGCCGCCGCGTTGAAGCCGATCGCGGCGCTCTGTCGCAGCCAACTGCCGTTCTACCCGGCCGGGCTGCCGGACAACACCTGACGCTCACCCGAGCCGGGCGGGCCGAGGACGATCCCCCGCCCGGCGTAGAACGGGCCGAACGAGTGCCAGGGCACCCGCGCGAAGGCCTGCGACTCCCCCGGGAAGCCGGAGGGGTTGTGGATCAGCAGCGCGGTGTCCGTGGCGCCCACCGCCAGCACCAGGTGGCCGCCGCGGCGGACCGGCGGCGGACCGCTCGGCTCCCGGATCGACGGGTGCACCGAGACCATCACCAGCCGCCCGCCGGCCACCTCGTCCGCCACCTGCTCGGGCGTCAACTCCCGGGCGGCGGCGGCAAGTCCCCAGCGGCGCCGGACGTAGTCGGCGAACGGTACGTGGACCAGCCCGCGCAGGCTCTCGCCGTCCCGCACGTACGCCCCCGCCGCCATGCACTCACCGGCCAGCGCCATCATCGTCGGGGTGACCCCCCACCAGTGGTCCAGCACCATCCGCAGGCAGGCCACCCCGCACAACCGCCAGGACCACCACGCGTACTCCTCGGGGGTGGCCGCCCCGGACTGCCCCCACCGGGGGTCCTCCGCCGCGTTCAGGTGACCGTCCACGATCTCCCGCACCAGCTCCGCGGACTCCCACTGCGCCCGGTACGGCACCTCGTGCACCACCCGCGCCGGCCGCGCGGCGCCGCCCTGATCGACCATCCCCCGACGCTCTCACGCCGGGGCGGCCGTCCGACTCACGACACTCCCTGCGCGCCGACGCCCTCCCCCGCCTTCGCCGGCTCCTCCGCCTTCGCCGAGCCCCGTGACTCCGCCGCCTCCCCCGCCTTCAGCGGCTCCCCCGGCTCCCCCGGCGTTCCCGCCGTCGCGGACCGGTGCGCCAGCCGCTGCGCCGCGTGACGGCCGCGCTGTTCCACCGGCAAGGACCCGGTGGCGCCGGCCAGGCCGAACGGCGGCATGTCGAAGTAGATCGACTCGTAGCCGCCCTCGGGCACGATGTACGTCTCGTGCCAGAGCCCGACGTGCCGGCGGACCTTTCCCTCGCGCACCATGCGGTTGGCGATCCCCCACACGGTGTGGTGGAAGCCGTCCGGCGCGCTCGCGTAGCCGTACAGCTTCTCCTTGGACTCCCAGTACTGGACGACGTAGTAGGTGCGCGGCGAGGCGGTGAGCAGGATCCGGCCGCGCAGGCCGCGCTCGGGGCTGCGGCGCAGTTCGCGGAGCATCCGGAGCATCGCGTACATCACCGGGGCCCAGTGGTGCACGGCCCAGAACCGGTTGATCCGCATGCCGATCAGCAGTACCACCGTGTCGCCGGTCTCGGCGGCGGTGGTGTAGCCCGGCAGTGGCTTGGCGAACATCGAGCGTATGAACGTGGTTCCCATGGACATTCCCGGCCTCCCCGCTCTGCATGTAATCGGTGATTACATCAAGGCGCGGTGGGCCGGTCAAGGGTCGCCGCAGCCACAATCGCGTTACCGCTCGGGCCTGTTGGCGATTCCCTGCCGGAAGGTGTCCAGCACCTGCACGGCCAGCTCCTCCGCCTTCTCGGCCGGCAGGTACCCGTCCACGATCATCTGCGCCAGCCCGTAGACCAGCGCCTGCCCGGACAGCAACACCAGCTCCGGATCCCCGGGCCCCAGCCGGCCCGCCCGCTGGTCCGCCACGATCAGCCCGGCGAACGCCCGGTCCATCCCGTCCAGCCGCTCCCGCAGCTCCGGATCCCGCGCGGCCGTGAACACCCGCGAGCGCACCAGCTCGAACCGGCGCGGATGGCGCATGGCGTATCGGACGAAGCCCAGCCCGAGCGCCCGCATCGCCGAGCCCCCGGCCGCCTCCGCGGCCGCCACCTCCGCCTCCTGCCACCGCACGAAGTCCGCCAGCACCCGGTCCGCCACCGCGGTCAACAACGCCTGCCGGTCGGCGAAGTGACGGAACGGCGCACCCGCCGACACCCCGGCCCGGCGCGCCACCTCCCGCACGCTCACCTTCTCCTGCCCCTGCTCGTCCAACACCTCGAACGCCGCCGCCACCAGCGCCTCCGGCAACGCCCCGTGGTGGTAGGCCTCCCGCTCCCTCATGCCTGCCTTGCTACCACAGCCGGGGGCGGACTGGGCAGAGGCAAGGGGGCCCCAGGGGTGTGGAAGGCCCCAGGGTTTTCCCCCAAAGGTTGGGGGGGCCCCCCCCCCCCAACCCCAGTCCGGGCGGGGAACGCACCCTGGATGTCGCTC
>NZ_JBVHXY010000081.1:0-9674 GCF_055569215.1 Kitasatospora sp. NPDC029312
CCCCCCCCCCCCCCCCCCCCCCCCCCCCCCCCCCCCCCCCCCCCCCCCCCCCCCCCCCCCCCCCCCCCCCCCCCCCCCCCCCCCCCCCCCCCACCGGCCGAACGGACCACCGGCCGAGCGGCTACCTCGAAGCCATCGCCGTCAGCCTCCGCGCCGCCCGGTTCTGCCGCAGCACCCGCGCGAAGGTCGTGTGCCCCTGGGTGGCCCGGGCGAAGGCACGCCAGGCGGCCGGCACCAGGCAGACCGCGAGGTGGAACAGGTACGGCCGTCGCTCGAAGGCACCGAGCAGTTGCTTGCCCGCGCGCATCTCCACGCCCAGCCCGGCCTTGACGGCGAACGCGTAGTTCAGCGCCTCGCGCCGCACCGCCGTCGCGTCCCCCGCCTCCGCGACGCGCACCGCCCACTCGCCGGCCAGCCGGCCGGAGCGCAGCGCGTAGGAGATGCCCTCGCGGGTCCACGGCTCCAGCAGCCCGGCCGCGTCTCCCGCGACCAGCACCCGGCCGCGGGAGAGCGGCGAGTCCTCGGCGCGGCAGCGGGTCAGGTGCCCGGACTCGACCCGCGGGGTGAAGCCGGAAAGGCCCAACCGCCGGATGTAGTCGGCGAGGTACTGCTTGGTCCGCTCGCCGTCGCCGCGCGCCGAGATGACGCCCACGGTCAGGCTGCTGGACTGGGTCTTGGGGAACACCCAGCCGTAACTGCCGGGCAGCGGGCCCCAGTCGAGGTGCACCCGGCCCGCCCAGTCGGCGGCGACCTGCGGCGGGACGGGGATCTCCGCCTCCAGGCCCAGGTCGATCTGGTCGAAGGTGACGCCCACGTGGCGGGCGATCCGGCTCGCGCTGCCATCCGCGCCGACCACCGCCCGGGCCTCGAAGGTGCGCCCGTCCGCCGCCGTGACCAGCGCCGTCCGGTGCCCGCCGCCGCGCTGCTCGACCCCGGTGACGGTCACCCCGGTGACCAGCACCGCGCCGGCCTGCTTGGCCGCCTGCACCAGGCGCAGGTCGAACTCGTCGCGGTTGACCAGGCCGAACAGCATCCGCTCGGAGCGGCGCGTCCGGGTGTACCGCCCGTCGTACGCGAAGGTGACGGCATGCACCCGGTCCTGCAGCGGCAGCTTGAAGTCCGGCGGCAGGCTGTCCCGGGAGGGGCCGATGATGCCGCCGCCGCAGGTCTTGTACCGGGGGTGCTCGGCCTTGTCGAGCAGCAGCACCCGGCGGCCCTGAGCGGCGGCGGCGTACGCGGCGGACGCCCCGGCCGGCCCGGCACCGACCACCACGACGTCCCACACGCCGTCGAGCCGCTCCGCCGACGCCGCCGACGCCTCCGTGGACGCCGTTGACACCTGCGCGGACGCCTCACTGCCGACCGGCGCGGTGGCCGCGGTCGTACGGTCGAGCGGGCTACGGGAATCGGAGCTTCCGGAGTCAGTCACGTCGAGCAATCCTATGCGTCCGCACGGCCACCCGGACTCAGCACCACCCGACAATCACCTCCGCCTATGATCGGCGTACCCCAACCGACCCCTCCGCCCGTACCACCCCACGGGCGGACCGCCCCCTCGGAGCCCCGATGTCACAGCCCCTGGCCGACGCCGTCCGGTCCCTGATGGACCGTGCCCGCACCGACCTCGCCGAACTGGTCGCCTTCCCGTCGGTCGCCGACCCGCGCCAGTTCCCGGTCGAGGAGTGCCAGAAGGCCGCGCGCTGGGTGGCCAACGCCTTCGCCGCCGAGGGCCTGACCAACATCCAGCTGCTGGACACCCCGGACGGCACCCAGTCCGTGTACGGCGAGCTGCCCGGCCCCGAGGGCGCCCCGACCGTCCTGCTGTACTCCCACTACGACGTCCAGCCCCCGCTCGACGAGGCCGCCTGGCTCAGCCCGGCGTTCGAACTGACCGAACGGGACGGCCGCTGGTACGGGCGCGGCGCCGCCGACTGCAAGGGCAACATCCTGATGCACCTGACCGCCCTGCGGGCGCTGCGCCAGGTGTACGGGGACACCTACCCGGTCGGCCTGAAGATCATCGTGGAGGGCTCGGAGGAGCAGGGCACCGGCGGTCTGGAGCGCTACGCCGAGGCCAACCCCGAGCTGCTCGCCGCCGACGCCATCGTCATCGGCGACACCGGCAACTTCGCCCCCGGCCTGCCCACCGTGACCGCCTCGCTGCGCGGCATGACGGTGGTCGAGGCCTCGGTCACCACCCTCGGCGGCAACCTGCACTCCGGCGCCTTCGGCGGCGCGGCCCCGGACGCGCTGCAGTGCCTGGTCCGGGTGCTCGCCTCGCTGCACGACGAGAACGGCGACGTCGCGGTCGCCGGCCTCACCGCCGACCAGATCTGGGAGGGCGTGCAGTACCCGGAGGAGCAGTTCCGCGCCGACGCCAAGGTGCTCGACGGCGTCGCCCTGACCGGCACCGGCACCATCGCCGACCGGCTGTGGGCGCGCCCGTCCGTCACCGTCCTCGGCATCGACGCCCCGCCGGTGATCGGCGCCACCTCCTCCGTCCAGGCCGCCGCCAAGGCGCTGATCAGCCTGCGCGTCCCGCCGGGCATGAGCGCGGACGCCGCCCAGGACGCGCTGGTCGCCCACCTGCAGGCGCAGATCCCGCTCGGCGCCCGGCTGACCGTCCAGCGCCAGGGCAACGGCGCCCCGTTCCGCGCCGACACCACCGGCCCGGCGTACGAGGCGATGGGCGAGGCCATGGCCGAGGCCTTCGGCACCGCGATGGTCGCCTCCGGCGAGGGCGGCTCCATCCCGCTCTGCAACACCCTGCGCACGCTCTACCCGAAGGCCGAGATCGTGCTGATCGGCGTCGAGGAGCCGACCACCCAGATCCACGCGGTCAACGAGAGCGTCGACCCGCAGGAGCTGGAGCGGATGGCCCTCACCGAGGCCCTGTTCCTGCGCCGCTACGCGGAACTGCGCTCCGCCTGACGGACATCGGGACGGCGGGACGGACCCCCGGGTCCGCCGCCGGTCGCCGGGTCCGCCGCCGACCCCCGCCCCGTCACCGGCCGCCCGCCCCGCCACCGGCGGGCGGCCGCCATCGCCGCCGCGTAGCAGACCGCGCCCACCGCGAGTCCGGCCCCGGCACCGAAGCAGACCTCCGGGACGAGGTTGCGCCGCAACGGGCTCAGCCGGTGCAGCACCCCGGCCACCGTCGCCGCGCCCAGCGCCGCGACAGCCACCCGCCGCGTCCCGGCAGCCGGCCGCACGGCGGGGAGCACCGGCTCGACCGCCCGCACCGTACGCGCCGCCCAGCCGGCCACCGCGGCCAGCCCGAGCGCCGAAGTCCCGTACTGCATCGCCTCGTACAGCGGCATTCCGGCCACCGTCCGCTCCAGCCCGGGCACCAGCCGCACACCCAGCCGGTCACCGTGGGTGAATGCGTCCCAACCGACGTGGGTGGCCGCGCCGACCGCCGCCGAGCCCAGGAACCAGGCCACGTCCGCGGCCCGAACGCCACCGTCCCCGTCCCGGCGGGCCGTCAGCGCCTCGGCGCCGCCCGCCCACCGCTCGGGGAGCAGCCCGACCAGCGGTGCCCGCAGCAGCCCGTGCCACCCCGCCACCAGCGCTGCGGCGACCGCCACGTCCACCGTCGGCACCGCCCACCAGCGGTGCAGCAGCCCGCCGTGCCGGTAGACCCCGGGCAGCAGCGACTCCGCGAAGAACGGCAGATCCGGCGCCATCGACCCGGCGACCAGAGCGGAGGCCACCAGCGGGCCGCGCTCCCCGGCGGCGCGCAGCAGGGGCAGGACGGCGGCGGGGTGACTGAACGTGAACGGCATGCCCCCATCCTGACGCCCAGCCCGCCCGCCGGGCGAACCGAGGGCGGCACGCGCAGCCGCCTACCGCCCACCACCGCCTGGCTACCGCCCGCCGCCCACCGCCCACCCCCCTGCCCGCCGCCCGTCCCGGCCCGAGGGCCTATGCCGCGTCCGCCGCGCTCGCCAGCCCCAGCGCCACCCGGCACCCCGCCTCCAGGTACCGCAGCTCCCCGCTCCGCCGCGCCTCCAGGGCGGCGGCCAGCCGCCGGTAGCGGCTCGGCGGCAGCAGGTCGGCTGCCTCGTCCAGGGTGACGAACCGCCAGCCGCGCAGTTCCTCCTGCTGCAACAGCAGGTTCTGCCGGCCCGCGCCGTCCAGCAGCCCGCCGTCGTACACCAGTCGCAGGCCGCCCCGGCGCGGGCCGGTGCGGGGCTCCCAGTCGACGGCGATCAGCCGCAGCGTGCCGGGGTCGAGCCGCAGGCCCAGCTCCTCGGCGGTCTCGCGCAGGGCGGCGTCGGTCGGGGCCTCGCCGCGCTCGACCACGCCACCGGGGAAGTCCCAGTCGGGCTTGTACACCGGGTCGACCAGCAGCACCCGGTCCTGTTCGTCGAAGAACAGCACGGCGGAGGCCACGGTGTCGCCGGTCGGGTCCGGGGCCTGGACGATCGGGCAGCGCGCGGCGCCGACCCGGACGAGCTCGGCGATCCGGTGCGCGGTCTCGCGGGGGGTGAGCTCGCTGCTGTCGATCATCCGGGCGTCGCCGACCAGCCAGCGGCGGGCGGCCCGGTAGCGGGGAAGGTGTTCCAGGCACCACGCGCGGACCCGCTCGCTGCCCGCCGGATCGCCGGGGCATTCCTCACGACGCGTGATGCGGTCACGCAGGATCGTTTCTTCGGGATCCAGGACGAAATGGTGCACCGCGATCCCGTGGGCGGCGAGACCGCCGAAGATCTCGTCCCGGTAGTCCTCTCTGAGCAGGGTCATCGGGACCACCAGCGGGCCGCCGACCTCGTCGAGCAGCGCGGCCGCCGTCTCGGGGACCAGCCGGCGCCAGGCCGACAGGTCCTGGAAGTCGGACACCGCGGCCAACCGGTCGGCCGGGAGCATCCGGCGAAGACCGAAACCCACCAGCTCGGGATCGAAGAGCACGCTCCCGGGCAGCAGTTCCACCAGCTCGCGGCAGGCACTCGTCTTGCCCGCCCCGAATGTGCCATTGACCCAGACGATCACAACGTCCCCTGCCCTCGACTTGCCCCGGTGCCATGCGCACCGGGCAGCGCCCCCGTCGGCCGAACCAGCGCCACCCGTGGTGGTACCCGCACCACGCCGCTCCCCATGCCTGCCCGACGCGCCCGCCCGCGCGCCCCCGGCTCGCCCCTTGACAGCGGCATGTGCCCAGGCCAGGGGCCCGGACCGGAACGCATGCGGATCGTCCGACCGCAGAGCCGCCCTCCGACAGTACGCCGTGCGCACAGGACGTCGGACCGGCCGACTTCCGGTGCGCGCCCCACCCGTACGCCGCGCGCGCTGCCCCTGCGCCCTCCCGCTTCCCGGTGCTCCCGCCCCCCTGTGCTCCGCCGTCCGTCCTCGGGGATCCGTCCACCGCGACCCGCTCACCGGACCACCGGCCGGCCCCCGCGACCGCGAGTGCCCCTTGCGCCGCCCGAGCCCCGCCGCGTACAGAGGAACGATGAAGCTGCTTCCCGCCGGCCGGGTCGTCGTCATCGGCTCGGTCAACTCGGACCGGATCCTGCGCTGCCCCGTGCTCCCCTCCCCCGGCGAGACCGTCCTGACCACCTCCGCCGACCGGGGCTTCGGCGGCAAGGGCGGCAACCAGGCGGTGGCGGCGGCCCGGATGGGCGCGGCGACCCACCTGATCGCCAAGATCGGGCGCGATGCCGACGGCGAGGCGGCGCTCGCCGATCTGCGGGGCGCGGAGGTCCAGGCGGGCGCCGTGCTCACGCACCCCGATGCGCCCACCGGTCAGGCGATCGTGATGGTCGATCCGTCCGGCGAGAACAGCATCGTGGTCGTCCCGGGCGCCAACGCCGAGCTGACGCCGGAGGAGGTCACCGCCGCACTGGACCGGCTCCACCTGCTCCCCGTCGACGTGGTCCTCACCAGCAACGAGGTCCCCGCGGCGTGCATCCGCGCCGCGGCCGCCGCCCTCCCCGCCGCTGGCCCGAACGGCGGCACCCGCTGGCTGCACAACACCGCCCCCGCCGGTGCGCTGCCCGGGCCCGGCCCCACCGGCCGCCGGCCGCTGGTGGTCGCCAACGCCGTCGAGGCGCGCCAGCTCACCGGCGCCGCGACCGTCGCCGAGGCCGCCCGGGCACTCGCCCGCGCCGCCGAGGGAGCGGTGGTCACCCTCGGCGGCGAGGGGGCCCTGGTCGTCACCGGGGAGGACGTCGCGCTGCTGCCCGCGCCCGCCGTCCGGGTGGTCGACACCACCGGCGCCGGCGACGTCTTCTGCGGCGCCCTGGCCGCCGGGCTCGCTCGCGGCGCGGCGCTCGGCGACGCGGCCGCCACCGCCGTGGCCGCCGGGGCCTTCGCCGTCACCGCGCTCGGCGCCCGCGGCGCGGTTCCCCGCCCGGCCGACCTCTGACGTCGCGCCCGGCGGGGCTCCGACGCCCCCGGTGAGGGCGCGTCGGGGACGCCGGATCGAGTACCGGCGCCCCCGACGCGCTTACCGCTTGACCGGTAGACCGGCGGACCGGCGGACCGGCGGACCGCTACGGCCGGCCCATGTACGCCGGGTAGTAGCCCTTGCTGATGGTCGAGATCCGGATCTTCGTCCCCGGCCGTGCGGCCTCGACGTACTGGTTGTTGCCCAGGTAGATCGCCACGTGCTGGATGCCGCGCCGGGTGCCGTTCGGCGACCAGAACAGCAGGTCACCGCGGCGCAGCTGGCTCGCGCTGATCGGCGTGGTCGCCTCGTACTGGTCGTTGGCGACCCTGGGCAGGCGGATGCCGCCGCGCCGGAAGGACTGCTGCACCAGGCCCGAGCAGTCGTACCCGTCCGGCCCGTTGCCCGCCGTCTTGAACGGCTTGCCGAGTTGGGCGAGCGCGAACTCGACGGCGGTCTCGACGTTCCGGTCCGCCGCCACCGAGCCCTGGGACGAACCCGAGGAGCCGGACGAGCCGGAGGAGCCCGAGGAGGACGAGCCCCCGCCGGTCCGCGCCAGGTAGACGTCGTAGTGGCTGGTCCAGCGCCACTCGCCCTTGCTGTTGCGGAACCAGTACCGCGAGCCGTCCCAGCCCTGCTTGATCCCCCCGCCCGACTTCCCGGAGGACGTCGCCGAGGAGTTCGACGCGGAGCCCGACGAGGACTTGGCGCCGGTCCGCGCCAGGTAGACGCTGTAGTGGGTGGTCCAGCGCCACTGTCCCTGGCTGTTCTTGAACCAGTACCGCGAGCCGTCCCACCCGGCGTGCGCCGGTGCCCGCTCCGCGGCTGCGGGGCTCACTCCGGTGCCGAGGCCGATCACCCCGGTGCCGACCGCGATCACGGCCGCCATCGCTATCCCCCGACGGACCCGCGCAGCCCGCGCAGCCCGCGCGGGACGGACGGGACGTCCGGAACGGTCGGCGGTGGCGGTGGCGGAGGCGGAGGCGTGCTGCCCGATCGGTTCGTCGGCGGAATCCGGCGAGCCGGTGTTGACGGTGGTCATCCTGCTGACTTCCTTCACTGCTGCGAACGCACTGGTGCGAACGGCCGCCCGGCGGGCGGCTGCGGAAACTGCTGCGGACACGCGGTACGCCCCGGCTCTCGCCGGTTCGTACGCTCGGCAGACCCCCTCCGGCATGCCACGGCCTCCGGCCCTGCGACCGGAAGCCGCGGCATGTCGCCAGGGATTCAGTTCTGCCTGCGTGTCACGTTAAGCACGCGTTCGCTCACGGCGCGCAGCGGAGTGCGCCAAAGGAAGGGTTCACGAGCGGTGAGCACCGACGGGGCATCAGGGTGAGGTCCCGTCACCGCGAGGTGAGCCGACGACCCCTCATCAACGGCCCTCGGCCTCGGCGAGCAGCTGCTTCTTCAGCACCTTTCCCAGTGCGTTCCTGGGCAGTTCGGGTACCAGCACGACCCGGCGCGGCCGCTTGTGCACCGAGAGCCGCTCGGCCACAAAGGCCGTCAGCTGTTCCCCCGTCACGGGGCCGTCCGCAATCACGTAGGCGACGATCGCCTGTCCGAGGTCCTCGTCCGGCGCGCCGACCACCGCCGCGTCGGCGACCGCCGGGTGATCGCGCAGGGCGGCCTCGACCTCGCCGGCGCCGATCCGGTAGCCGCCGCTCTTGATCAGGTCCACCGAGGCGCGGCCGACGATCCGGTGGAAGCCGTCAGCCCCGATCACCGCGACGTCCCCGGTGCGGAACCAGCCGTCCGCCGTCCAGGCCTCGGCATCGGCGTCCGGGCGGTTCAGGTAGCCGCTGAACAGCGTCGGGCCGCAAACCTGCAGCTCGCCCACGCTCTCCCCGTCGTGCGGCACCGGCTCGCCGTCCTCGCCGACCAGCCGGGTGCGCACCCCGTCCACCGGCAATCCGACGCTGCCCGGGCGCCGCTCGCCGTCCGCCCGGGTGCTGACGGTGATCAGCGACTCGGTCATCCCGTAGCGCTCGATCGGGGCATGCCCGGTGAGCGCCGCCAGCTTCTCGAACACCGGTACGGGCAGTGGTGCGCTGCCGGAGACCAGCAGTCGGGCCGAGGCCAGTCGGGCGGCCGAGGCCCGGTCCGCGGCCAGCCGGGACCAGACGGTGGGGACGCCGAAGTACAAGCTGCCGCCCGCCGTCGCGTACCCCGCCGGGGTGGGCCGTCCGGTGTGCACCAGCCGGCTGCCGGTGCGCAGCGCGCCGAGCACACCGAGCAGCAGGCCGTGCACGTGGAACAGCGGTAGGCCGTGGACGAGCGTGTCGTCAGCGGTCCACTGCCAGGCGGCGGCGAGGGCGTCCAGGTCGGCGGCGATCGCCGCCCGGCTGATCACCGCTCCCTTGGGCGCGCCGGTGGTGCCCGAGGTGTAGAGCACGAAGCCGGTCGCGTCGGCGGCCGGCTCGGCGTAAGCGGTGGCGGAGCGCTCGGCGGGGTCGACGGGCACGGCCTCCACCGGAACACCCTCCGGCGGGACCTGCCCGGCGGCGTGCGCGAGCAGCGCCGCGCCGGAGTCGCGCAGGATGTGTGCGCGCTCCTTCGGCCCCGAGTCGGGTGGCAGCGGAACCACCGGAACGCCCGCCAGCAGCCCGCCGACCACGGCGATGACCGTGTCCACGGTGGGGCCGGCGAGCACGGCGAGCGCGGGCGCCCCGGCCACCCGGTCGGCCACGGCGGTCGCCGCGCCCAGCAGGTCCGCCCGGGAGAGCGCCCGGCCGTCGATCCGCAGCGCGTCCGCCGCGTCGCCGTGACCGCCCTGAAGTGCCGTCAGCAGTGCCATGCTTCCGTCCTCGCCCTCGTCTCACCCTGGTCGCGCCGCATCCGCCGCATCCGCCGGATCGCCGACCGCGGTCCCGCACCGTCGGGCCGACTCTACGGGCCGCCGCTCCGGCGCCCGCGGACGGGGCGAACGACGAAGGGTGTGGCACCGAGCACCCGGTGCCACACCCTTCGCGGTCTGTGTCCGTCCGATCCGATTCGGTCCGACGGCTCAGGCCTTGCGGGCCTTCACCTCGGCGGTGAGCTGCGGCAGCACCTGGAACAGGTCGCCGACCACGCCGTAGTCGACCAGCTCGAAGATCGGGGCCTCGGGGTCCTTGTTGACGGCCACGATGGTCTTCGAGGTCTGCATGCCGGCCCGGTGCTGGATCGCACCGGAGATGCCCGCCGCGATGTAGAGCTGCGGGGAGACCTGCTTGCCGGTCTGGCCGACCTGGTTGGTGTGCGGGTACCAGCCGGCGTCGACGGCCGCGCGGGAGGCGCCGACGGCCGC
>NZ_JBVHXY010000082.1:0-8917 GCF_055569215.1 Kitasatospora sp. NPDC029312
GCCCCGACCGGAGCCGCCCGGGCTTCGGCCTGGAGGTCAGGTGGGCGGACGCGGAGCGCTACCGCGTCCACGGACCCTGAGACCCCTGAACGGCGAGCGCTCAGCCCCGGGCGGTCCCGCGGCCGCCGCGACGCAGTGCCGCGGCTGCGGCGGCGGCAGCCAGCGCAAGTGGCACAGCGGTGCGGCGGGCCCGGACAGCGAGTGGTGGAGTCGGCCGGGCGGTCAGGTTGCGCCCTCAACGACAGCGCACCGACGCTGCCCTCCTGCTGTCCCCGGTCCGCGGGGCGGTGCCGGCCGCGGACCCGCGTACCACGGCCACTGTGCGGGCGGTGCGCGAGCACCTCGGAGACGATGGCTGCGTCTACCGCCTGGTCGGCGATCTGCCGCTGCGGGTTGTAGACGCCGTTGAACTTGAACAGCATCCGCGCGAAGTTGGTCTGTCCGATCAGGGGGTTGCCTCCGAGGATGCGGGCCGCGCCCAGCGCGGTGCGCACGCCCAGGTGCTTGCGGTTCATGACGGCCTGGGAGCGGACGAGTTCGCGGTAGAACTCCTCCAGCGGCATCGCGGTGGGCACGGCGGCGTGCTGGATGTCGAAGAGCCGGTAGTCGAGGGTGGTCAGGCGCCGGGCCTCGGTGTGCCAGATCTCCGTGCGGGGGTAGGGGGGTCATGACCGTGAGGTGGACGATCTCGCGTATCGACAGCGCGAACTCGCGCACTGTGCGGAACCGGTCGGCGTCCCAGCCGGGGTCGACGATAAGGCTGATCGCCACCTTGATACCCAGACTCCGGGCGACGAGTGCGCGGAAGTTCTCGTCCGGGTCGATGCGCTTGCTGTACAGCTCCAGTCCCTCCGCATCGAGGGCCTCCATGCCGAGGAACATGTACCGCAGGCCGAGCCGGGCCCAGCATTCGGAGACCTCCCGGTTGGGCAGCACGACATCGGAGCGCGTCTCCAGGTAGTACTGCTTGCGGGTGCGGCGGCGGCCGCCTCGGGGGTGGCTTTGCGGTAGCTGCGGCCGTAGAACGTCCACGCGGGGCAGAACGAGGAGTCCCAGGGGCAGCCGCGGGTGAACTCGATGGAGGCACAGGGCTCGAGTTCACCGATGAAGTACCGGCGGCGGTGTGAGGTGAGGTCCCGCGCCGGGCGAGGGTCGTCAAGGCCGTGCATCATCCGGGGCATCGGCCCGCGTCCCTCGCGGGTGACGATGCCCGGCACATCCGCCAGTTTGCCGTCGCGTACGACCTCCAGAAGCGGCTGCATCGCCGGCTCTCCCTCGCCCCGGGCCACCGCGCCCGCGGCCTGCGCGAGGACGCGCTCGGCGACGAAGGAGATGCTGTGGCCGCCGAAGAACACGAAACAATCCGGCAGCACCTGCTTCACCCGGTGCGCGATGTCGATCGCCTCGGGGATGTTGGCCAGGTAGTTCAGCGACACACCCACGGACCGGGGAGCGAACGACCATCGTCTTCCCTGTCAAGTCAGCGTGTTGACTCATCTGATCATCGCTCGAAGCAGCGGACGGGACCGGCCATCGCCCGGCACCGCACACGTCCGTTGCTTGGGCCGGGATCGCTCGTTGAGCCGATTACCTGCTGACCGCAGGACGGCGGTGCATGGGTTTCACTCCCCCGGACCCGTGCGCCGCCGAGAAGGCCCTGCCTCCCGACGTTTCGGTGGAGTGACTAGTAGCTCTCTGTAATTAGAGTGACGCCAGTCAGGCTCAGCCCCTGGAGGATGGCGAAGTCGGTGTGGAGATGCGGTTCGGCCCGCGATGCCCTCGATTGGCACACCATCGAGCGGGATAATGCCGAGCAGGCCCGGTAGATCGTCGGCGACGCCCAAGCTGGCGGCGACCGTAAAGAGCCGCGGCCGCCAGCAGTTCCCAAGGGGAGGTTTCCGGCCATCGCAGGCGGCCTGTTCGTGGTCGTTTCTTCGTCGTCTCTGTGATGTGTTTACGTGTCTGGTTTCACATCCGTACCACGCCTCCGACTTCTGTTTGTACACGGGCGCCCCACGCGGTTCGCCTTTCCGGCGAGTTGTTTCCGGTCTCTTGCGTTGCAGTCGGGGAGGGTCCGCATGGATTTCCCCGGCCAGCAGGCCAAGCCGGGCTGAGAATGCGGGGGTTGGTCTGTCGGCGTAAGCGCAGGCGAGCGTCGGCGGTATGAGCTATTTACATACTAATCAGCCGTCCATTATGGGCTTGTTATTCACGTTGTTTTATGTCGGGCGGCTATGCAGACTTGAATTACCAGTCCGCTCCATTCGGGAAGCGAGGGAAAGATATGGGCCAGAAGCAGATCGCCAAGTTCAAGCTGAAGGTGGACGGTAAGCGGGTCCTCCCGGGCGGTAAGCAGAAGTATGAGGCGTCCGCGGCGGGTGAAGGGCGTCTCGCCGGGATCCCGGTGCACGCCATCTTCACGCACACCTCGCAGGTGCTGCCGGACGGTTCGGAGGTCGCCAGCTTCAACGGCTTCCTGCGGACGAAGGAGGGGTGCGACGTCGCCTTCCTGGAGGGGGTCGGCGGCTTCCACTGCGAGGGGCGCGAGCGGCCGGGTGCCGTCCAGCACTGGAAGGGGGCGGGCGTCATCATCAGCCAGTCGCCGAAGTTCAAGGAGCTGAACGGAAGGGCCGTGTGGGCCGAGGTCCGTTTCGAGGTCGACGGCTCCTCGGTGCACCGGTGGTTCGCGCTGGACCTGACCGACGAGCGCCGCGACGACGATGACGAGGACGACGACTTCTAGTCCTCGCCGCCAGCGTTGCGTGCGGCGCCGGTGAGCCCCGGCCCGCGGGTGGTTTTCCGCGGGCCGGGCCGGGGCAGCCGTGTTCCTTGGCCGGCTCGGTCGGGATTGTCCGTGGTGGCCTTCGGCTGCGGCGGGCGGTTGCGGGGCTGTCGGCGGATGGTCCTTCGTGTCCGCAGGCCGTGGCCGGTGCGGTGCGGTCGTGCCTCGGGGGGCGCCGGCGGGTCTGTGGGTGCGGGGGTGCGGCGCCGCCCGTGGGCGCCTGGCGGCGTCCGGGGGCGGCGGCCTGGCGTGTGCTGTGGCCTGCCGGGTGCGGTCGCTGTCGATCCGGTTCGGGCTGGGTGGGGATCGTTCGTGGTGGGGCGCCTGGCGGTGTTGTGCTCGGCGATGTGCATCCGGTCGGTGGACCGCCTGCTGTGGGAAGTGGGGCGGACGCCGCGGTCGCGGTGTCCAGGGCCGCGAAGCCGAAATCGACGCTGTCCGGCGGCTTTCCCTGCGCCCACCGTCCGGGTGGTAATCGGTCGGCGGATGACGAGTGCATCGGGTGGATCCGAGGTCATGCCGCCGCCGGCGTGGGTGGATCCGCGGGGTGAAGGAGGCCCTTCGCCGGGTGGTGTCGGGTTTTCCGGTGCCGTGGCCGATGATTTTTTCTGCGTGTGTACCCGTCCATGAGCGGGCGGATTTTCATGAACATGGTCCCGCTGTGGACCATGGATACGGCACGCGGCCGGCTGGCCATGTCTCGCTTCCTGGTTTTTCTTTGCCGTCTTCCGTTTCTCGGGTCCGGTTGTGCGAGCGATCGTTGCCGATGGGGCACGCGAACGGAAAAGGGGGCGCGCCGTCTTCTCTCTGTGCGCCCGGCGCGTATCCGGGGGAATTCTCTTTGGAATGAGAGGTGGTGGTTGTGGTGTCGGTTTCCTTCGATGGTCCGGTCGCGGTGGTGGGGGCGGCGTGTCGTTTTCCGGGTGGGGTGGATTCGCTGGCGGCCTTGTGGCGGTTGCTGGAGCAGGGGCGGGATGTGGTGGGTGAGGTTCCGCCCGAGCGGTGGACGCGCGCCGATCTGGTGGAGCTGCCGGAGAAGACGGCGGCGCGGCTGGCACACGGCGGGTTCCTGGACGGGGACGTGTACGCGTTCGATCCGGCGTTCTTCGGCATGAACGAGCGTGAGGCGCTGTTCTCCGATCCGCAGCACCGGTTGTTGTGGGAGGTGGTGTGGGAGGCGCTGGAGCACGCCGGGGTGCCGCCGCGGGGGCTGGCCGGCAGGCGGCTGGGGCAGTACTACGGCTCCTGGTCGAAGGAGTACCTGCTGCGTGTCCAGCGCGGGGTGGCCGACACGGACCCCTATGTCGTCTTCACCGCTCTCGCCAGTGAGATGGCGGGCCGGGTGGGGTTCTTGCTGGACACGCGCGGGCCGGGCATGCCGGTGGAGGGGGCGTGTGCGTCGTCGCTGATGGCCGTGCACGCAGCCTGCCAGGGCCTGCGGGCGGGGGAGACGGACGTGGCGCTGGCGGGCGGCGTGAACCTGGTCCTGTCCCCGGAGGGGTCGGTGCCCTACGCGGTCCTGGAGGCGGGGTCGCCGACGGGGCGGTGCCGGCCGTTCGACGCCGCCGCGGACGGCTTCGTGCGCTCCGAGGGCTGTGGGGTGGTGGTTCTGAAGCGGTTTGCGGACGCGCTGGCGGCAGGGGACCGGGTGCTGGCGGTGCTGCGCGGGTCAGCGGTGAACGTCAACGGCCGGGGGGCGCGGCTGACCGCCACGAACGAGGTCGCGCAGGTGGAGGTGTACCGGGCGGCGCTGGAACAGGCCGGGGTGGACCCGGCGGATGTGGGGATGGTGGAGGCGCACGGCACGGGCACCCAGGTGGGGGATCCGGTGGAGTTCTCCTCGCTCGCGCAGGTGTACGGGCGGGGGCGGGGGCGGTGTGCGCTGGGGTCGGTGAAGTCCAACATCGGCCACTGCGAGAGCGCCTCGGGGATGGCCGGGCTGCTGAAGGCGATTGCCGCGCTGCGGCACGGCGCGGTGCCGGCCACGCTGCACTTCACGCGGTGGAACCCGCAGATCGACCCGGCCGGATCCCGGTTGTTCCTGCCGACAGAACTGACCGCGTGGCCGGTTGCGGGCGAGGCGCGGCTGGCGGCGGTGTCCGGTTTCGGTGTCACCGGCAGCAACGGGCATCTGATCGTGGAGGCGCCGCCCGACCGGCTCCCGTCTGGGAGCCGGCGTCGTGCGCCCGCCACCGCGGTGGCGGCGGGGAAGTGTGAGGATGTGCCGCGGGTGTTCGTGCTGTCCGGCGGCACGCTGGGCGCGGTGCGGAGCGGCGCCGGGCGCCTGGCGGACTGGCTGGAGGGGGAGGGCGCCGGGGCGGCGCTGGAGGATGTGGCGCACACGCTGGCGGTGCGCCGCTCGCACGCCGACTACCGGGCGGCCGTGGTCGCGGGCCACCGCGTGGAGCTGGTGGAGCGGCTGCGGGCCCTGCACCGGGGTGAGGACCGCGAGGAGGTGGTGCACGGGGCGGTGGTGCCGGGCGCGGCGGCCCTGGGGCCGGTGTGGGTGTTCGGCGGGCATGGTTCGCAGTGGGCCGGGATGTGCCGGGGCCTGCTGGGCACCGATGCGGTGTTCACCGCGGTCATCGACGAGTTGGAGCCGTTGATCCGGGCGGAGTCGGGGTTCTCGGTGCGCGGCGTCCTGCGGGCGCCGCGGGAGGCGGTGCGGATGGACCGCGTCCAGCCGGCGTTGTTCGCCGTCCAGTTGGGGCTGGCGGCGATGTGGCGTTCGTGGGGGGTGGAGCCTGCGGCGGTCATCGGCCAGTCCATGGGCGAGGTCGCCGCGGCCGTGGTCGTGGGGGCGTTGAGTGTTGAGGACGGGGTGCGGGTGATCTGCCGGCGTTCGCGTCTGATCCAGACCGTCGCGGGCACGGGTCTGATGGCGTCCGTGGCCCTGGGGTGCGAGGAGGTGGAGCGGCTCCTGGCCGAGGAAGGGGCGCGGGATGTGTCGGTGGCGTCGATCACCGCTCCGCAGCTGACTGTGGTCGGTGGTGGCGCCGACACTGTCCGTGCCCTGGTGGCGCGATGGCAGGCGCGGCAGATCCCGGTGCGCTTGATGAAGGTGGATACGGCCGGGCATAGCGCGTGCATGGACCCGCTGCGGGATCCACTGGCCGAGGCGCTGGCCGGTATCCGTCCGGCCCCCGCCCGCCTGCCGCACTACACCACCGTCCTTCAGGACCCCCGCGAGGCGGCTGCCTTCGACAGCGCCTACTGGTTCACCGCCCAGCGCCAGCCGATCCGGCTGATGGCCGCGCTGCGCGCGGCCTACGAGGACGGGTACCGGCTGTTCGTCGAACTGGGTGCGCACCCGGTGCTCATCAGCGCCGTCCACGCCAGTACCGGCGGGCCGGTGGCCGCCGTTGCCTCGTTGCTGCGCGGGCGCCCCGAGCGGCGCTCGTTCCTTACCCAGCTGGGCGCCTTGCACGTGGCCGGCGGGGCGGTGGACTTCGGCCGGCACTACGGGGACGGGCAGCTGGTGGATGTGCCGCCCACCACGTGGGAGCGCCGGCACCTGGCCGTCGATGCGCCCTCCCGCGCCAGCGATGCGGTGGCCGGCCATCCGCTGCTGGGCGTCCAGATGAGCGACCCGCGCAGCGAGGGCCGGCACCTGTGGCAGGGCACTGTCGATCCGGGCCGCCTGCCGTGGCTGGCCGACCACACCTTCCAAGGGGCCCCCGTGCTACCGGGCACCGGGTATGCGGAGATGTGCGTGCGAGCCGCCGCCGACCTGTTCGCCACCTCACCCCGGCAGGTGGTGGTGTCCGATCTGCGGATCCACGCCGCCCTTGCGGTGGCCGGCCCGGTGCAGGTGGCCGCCGAGGCCACCACGACGGGACCGGGCCGGGCGGGCTGGGCCCTGTTCAGCGGGAACGCGGCCGACGGACGCACCCGCCACGCCACCGCCCGCCTGCACCAGGCCACCGCCGACCCCGAAGGCGCACCGGATGCCGGGGGCGAGGACCGGGTGGACCTTCCGGCCCTGCTCGCGGCACACGACCAGCCCCTGGACACCGGCGACTTCTACACCTTCTTCGGCAGCATGCTGGGGGCCTCTTACGGGCCGGCGTTTCGCGCTCTGCGCGCCCTGCACGCCGGCGGCGGCCTGGGGCCGGTGAGTGTGCTGGCGCGGTTCGAACTGCCCGATGAGGCCAGGGCCGGATCCCAGGTGCTGACCTTGCACCCGGTGGTGCTGGACAGCGCCGGCCAGGCCGCTGTCGCGGCGTGGCGGCGGGCCGCGGAGGTCGTCGGCGGCGCCGTCGTGGCCAACGGGATCGGCAAGCTGCGCCTGCACGGTGATCTGCCGGCCGCTGGCTGGCATCACGTGGTCGTGGAGGAGGCCGGCCCCCGCTGCGTGCGCGCGAGCGTGCGGATCCTGTCCGACGACGGAACGGTGGCGGCCGTCCTGGAAGGTGTCGAGGTGGCGAGCGTGCCCACGCACAGCCCGCAGGAGCTGTTCCAGTCCCGGCTGCTGGACGTGTGCTGGAGCGAGACCGAACTCCCTGGCCCCGCCGCTCCTGCCGGTGAGGCGGCCGGCGACGTCCTGCTGTTCAGCGCCCACGGCCCGCACCCGGCGGCCGGCGAACTCCTCGACGCCCTGGCCGGTGCCGGCTGCCGTGCCACCATCCACCCGCTGCCCCCCACCGAGAGTCAGACGCGCACGGCGCTGGAGCGGGCCCTGCGCACGGTGGGCGGGCCCCGCACGGCGGTGGTGTTCCTGCCCACCCCCGGACAGGCCGCGGACGGGGAACGGGTGGTGGCGCTCGCGCAGGACAACACCACCAGGCTGCTACACCTGGCCCGCGCCCTGGCCGGCCTGGACACCGGCGGCCGGGTGCGGCTGTGGGCCCTGACCCGCCACGCCGAAACCGTGCACGCCACCGACGTGCCCGACCTGGCCCAGGCCGGGCTGCGCGGCGCCCTGCGCACCCTCGGCTACGAACACCCCGCCCTGACGGCGACCCTGCTCGACACCGACGAACACACCACACCGACGCAGATCGGCCGGGAGCTGCTGGCCTGCCCCGACATCCACGACCACGTCGCATACCGGGGCGGCCGGCGCTTCACCGCTGCCCTGACCCCACGTCCCCTGACCGCCGAGGAGCGGCGCCGCCGCGCGGTCGACCACGCCCACGACCGCACCGACCTGCGGGCGCGGGCCGTCGGCGACCTGGACTCCCTCGAACTGCTCGCCGCGCCCCGCATCCCGCCGGGCCCCGGGCAGGTCGAGATCCGCGTCCGCGCCACCAGCGTCAACTTCATCAACGTCCTGATCGCCGCGGGCGTCTACCAGAGGTTCCGCCTGGAGGACCAGGACGCGTTGAGGACCGCCTTCGACTGCGCCGGGCAGGTCAGCGCCGTCGGGGACGGCGTCACGCATCTGCGCCCCGGCGACCGGGTCACCGCTGTGGTGATCGAATTGTCCCTCTCCTCCTCCTCCTCCTTCGTGTGCGTGGACGCCGACTGGCGGGTGATGCCGGTGCCCGACGGCATGAGCCTTAAGGACGCGGCCGCCCTGCCCTGCGCCTACCTCACCGCCTGGCACGGCCTGCGGACCCTGGCCGGGCTGCGCGCGGGGGAGCGGGTGCTGATCCACAGCGCCAGTGGTGGCACGGGGCTGGCGGCCGTCAATATCGCCCGGCTGTGCGGCGCGGAGGTCTTCGCCACCGCCGGAACCGAGGCCAAACGCGCCTGGCTGCGTGAGCGGGGCATCGAGCACGTGATGGACTCGCGCACTCTCGCCTTCGCCGACCACATCCGCCGGGCCACCGACGGCCGCGGCGTCGACGTCGTCCTGAACTCGCTGACCGGGCCCGGCCAGGCCGCGAGCCTTAACCTGCTGGCGCCCGGCGGCAGGTTCATCGAGATCGGCAAGAAGGACATCTTCGCGGGCACCCGGATCAGCCTGCTGCCGCTGGCCCGCAACGCCTCCTTCCACACCGTCGACCTCACCCGCCCCGACAGCCCCACCTGGGCCGAGACCGGAGCGCAGCTCACCCGGGCACTGGGTCAGGGCCTGATCCCGGCCCTGCCGACCACCACCTACCCGGTGACCGAGGCCGCGGCGGCCTTCCGCACCATGGCCCAGGCCCGCCACATGGGCAAACTCGTCCTGACCTGGCCCACCACCGG
>NZ_JBVHXY010000083.1:0-486 GCF_055569215.1 Kitasatospora sp. NPDC029312
AAACCCCCACCAGAAACCCTCGCCGCCCGCCCCCCCCCCCCCCCCCCCCCTTCCCCCCCCCCCCCCGCCCCCCCCCCCCCCCCCTGGACCGGCTCAGGCGCCTTCGCGCAGCACCAGCGACACCAGTTCGCGCTGCGAGTCGGTGAGTTTGGGGTCGGCGCAGTACACCGTCCGGCTGTCGACGGTGATCTCGTAGTGGAAGCCGTCCGGTACCCCGTACGAGGGGGCACGCAGCCCGCCCGCGACGGCCTCGCGGGCGAGCGCGTGGACGTGCGGGGCGTCCACCCGGTCGGCGGTGTCGAGCTCCGCGTGGCGGACGATTCCGGCAAGACCGCCGGTCCGGGTCACCTGGATACGCATGGTGTCCATGGTGCTACCCGGGGACGGCCTTTGCGGCGCTTTTCCCGGACCGTGGGGGCTGGGGGGGGGGGGGAGGGGGGGAGGGGGAAGGGGGGGGGGGGGGGGGGAGGGGGTATGGCGTACCCC
>NZ_JBVHXY010000083.1:496-6638 GCF_055569215.1 Kitasatospora sp. NPDC029312
CCGGGGACGTCTTTTGCGGCTTTCTCCCCGGACTGGGCCCTTCGGCCCCGGCCCGGAGTTCCCCGGACCGCGCCGGTGGTCCGGTCAGCCCGGGCTGATGCCCACCTGCGCCCAGGAGGCCGTCACGGTGTCCGCGATCGAGGACTGGTCGGGGTACCGGGCCTTGGCGGCGGCCACGGTGGCCCGGGCGAAGACGGTGAAGTCGGCGTCGGCGGGCAGCCGGCCGCCGGTGAGCGCGTCGTACCAGATCCGGCCGGCGCGCTCCCAGGACCGGCCGCCGAGGGCGGTGGCCAGCAGGTAGAACGCGTGGTTGGGGATGCCGGAGTTGATGTGCACGCCGCCGTTGTCCTCCGAGGTCCGCACGTAGTCCCGCATGTGCGCGGGCTGCGGGTCCTTGCCCAGCCGCGGGTCGTCGTAGGCGGTTCCGGGCGCCTTCATCGAGCGCAGCGCCACGCCGTGGATGCCGGGGGCGAGCAGTCCGGCGCCGATCAACCAGTCGGCGTCGGCGGCGTCCTGGTGCAGCGCGTACTGCTTGACCAGCGAGCCGAAGACGTCGGAGATCGACTCGTTGAGCGCGCCGGTCTGATTCTGGTACTCGAGGTTGGCGGTGAACTGGGTGACGCCGTGGGTGAGTTCGTGGCCGATGACGTCGACGCAGGCGGTGAAGTCGCCGAAGATCTCGCCGTCACCGTCGCCGAAGACCATCCGCTGGCCGTTCCAGAAGGCGTTGTCGTAGTCGCGGCCGTAGTGCACGCTGGCGTCCAGGCGCAGCCCGCGGCCGTCGATCGAGTCGCGGCCGAAGGCGTCGGCGTACAGCGTGAAGGTGTCGCCGAGGCCGTCGTAGGCGTGGTTGACGGAGGCGTCGGCAACCGGGGCCTGGCCCTCGGTGCGGACGGTGCGGCCGGGCAGCCGCTGGCTGTGGC
Source organism: Kitasatospora sp. NPDC029312 (assembly GCF_055569215.1). Classification (NCBI taxonomy): domain Bacteria; kingdom Bacillati; phylum Actinomycetota; class Actinomycetes; order Kitasatosporales; family Streptomycetaceae; genus Kitasatospora; species Kitasatospora sp. NPDC029312. Next base: position 1,420 of record NZ_JBVHXY010000083.1, read on the forward strand.
CGGAGTCGGCGATCACCCGGTTGAGGTCCGGGTGCGCGGCGACCGGCACGGGAGCGGACAGGCGGGCCGCGCGGTGCGCGGCGTCGAGGGCGAGGGAGCGGACGGCGGGTTCGTGACCGGCCTCGGCGAGGCGGTCCAGGACGTACGGCGGGACGATCGCGCAGATCGGTACCGATTCGCTCATGTCGCCCAGAGTGAGGCCTCGATGACTCGTTGTCACCACCTTGGATGTGACCAGTTGCCGTCTCAAGGCGTGGAACGGTAGCCCGGATCACTTCGGGGGCGCGCGGCGCTGGGTTACGCTGGGGCATCATGCGCAACGGGCTGCTTCTTCTTAGCTGCCGCGTCGAGGGCCTGTAGTCCACCGGGCCGGCTCCCTCGCCGCGGGGAACGAGCTGTGCGCGGAATCGGCGATGCGACGGCGCATCACGAGCGGCAGCAGAGGCCGGCCAGTCGGTGTTGATCCCTCCCGACCCGCCCGCACCACGCATCCACAGGAAGCCGAGAGTTTTCTCCATGACCGAGCAGACCTCCGCCGCGTCCGTCCCCGCCGCTCGCGCCTTCGTCGACCGGCCGACCCCGATCACCGCCTCCTCCGTCCGCCAGCGGCCCTCGGGCATGCGGTACGGGCGCTACCTGCCGTTCGGCACCGTCGACCTGCCGGACCGCACCTGGCCGGAGAAGGTGATCACCAAGGCGCCGCGCTGGCTCTCGACCGATCTGCGGGACGGCAACCAGGCGCTCATCGACCCGATGTCCCCGGCCCGCAAGCGCAAGATGTTCGACCTGCTGGTGCGGATGGGCTACAAGGAGATCGAGGTCGGCTTCCCGTCCTCCGGCGCCACCGACCACGCCTTCGTGCGCTCGCTGATCGAGGAGGGGGCGATCCCGGAGGACGTCACCATCTCGGTGCTGACCCAGGCCCGCGAGGAACTGATCGAGAAGACCGTGGAGTCGCTGGTCGGCGCTCCGCGGGCGACCGTCCACCTGTACAACGCGACGGCGCCGCTGTTCCGCCGGGTGGTGTTCCGCAACGACAAGGCCGCCACCAAGGCGATCGCCGTCGACGGCACCCGGCTGGTGATGGAGTACGCGGAGAAGCTGCTGGGCGAGGACACCGTCTTCGGCTACCAGTACTCGCCGGAGATCTTCGTGGACACCGAGCTGGACTTCGCGCTGGAGGTCTGCGAGGCGGTGATGGACGTCTGGCAGCCGGGCGAGGGCCGCGAGATCATCCTGAACCTGCCGGCCACCATCGAGCGGGCCACCCCGAACGTCCAGGCCGACCAGTTCGAGTGGATGTCGCGCAACCTGTCCCGCCGGGAGTTCGTCTGCCTGTCCGTGCACCCGCACAACGACCGCGGCACCGCCGTGGCCTCCGCCGAGCTGGCCTACATGGCGGGTGCCGACCGGATCGAGGGGTGCCTGTTCGGGCAGGGCGAGCGGACCGGCAACGTCGACCTGGTGACGCTGGGGATGAACCTGTTCTCCCAGGGCGTCGACCCGCAGATCGACTTCTCCGACATCGACGAGGTGCGCCGCACCGCCGAGTACTGCAACCAGATGGAGGTGCACCCGCGCCACCCGTACGCCGGTGACCTGGTGTACACCTCCTTCTCCGGCTCGCACCAGGACGCCATCAAGAAGGGCTTCGACGTCCTGGAGGCGGACGCGAGGGCGGCCGGGGTGCCGGTGGAGGAGCACACCTGGGGCGTGCCCTACCTGCCGATCGACCCGAAGGACGTCGGCCGCACCTACGAGGCGGTCATCCGGGTCAACAGCCAGTCCGGCAAGGGCGGTGTGGCGTACGTCCTGAAGAACGACCACAAGCTGGACCTGCCGCGCCGGATGCAGATCGAGTTCTCCCGGATCATCCAGGCCAAGACCGACGCCGAGGGTGGCGAGGTCACCCCGGCCGAGATCTGGCGGGTCTTCGAGGACGAGTACCTGCCGACCCCGGCCAACCCGTGGGGCCGGCTGTCGCTGACCGGCTCGCGCACCCTCACCACCGAGGACGGCCGGGACGCGCTGACCGCCGAGGCCGTGGTGGACGGCGTGACGGTGACGCTGAACGGCACCGGCAACGGCCCGGTCTCGGCCTTCGCGGACGCGCTGGGGCGGATCGGGGTGGACGTGCGCGTGCTGGACTACGCCGAGCACGCGCTGAGCGAGGGCGGCGACGCCCAGGCGGCCGCGTACGTGGAGTGCGCGGTGGACGGCAAGGTGCTGTGGGGCGTGGGCATCGACGGCAACACCGTGCTGGCCTCGCTGAAGGCGATGATCAGCGCCGTCAACCGCTCGCAGCGCGGGTAATTCGTACGAGTGGTACGCGAAGGGCCGTCCTGCGGGGCGGCCCTTCGCCGTCCGCGCCGCCGATTGTGGCCTGCGCCACATTTTTTCCGATCGGAAGCCGTTCGAGGTGCTGACACGTGCCGGTAACCATGGCAACATCGATCCACCGGAAAGCCGGGGGTCGGTGGGACGGCCTCGGTGTCCGGTCGCGTGACCTGCCCATAGTTGTGCAGGCCGCCTGCCATGTCTGGGGAGTGGCGCCGTGACCAGGTTGTGGGGTTTTCGCCCGCGGTGGCGGACTGACGTTCTCGGTGACTTCTTCTGCCCCGGCTGCGGCGGGGACCGCAACTACCGCCGCCAGCACGGCCGCCGGTGGCTGCGCCTCCTCGGCGCCCCGGTGCTCCCGCTCGGGCCGGTGATCGGCAGCGTGCAGTGCACCGGCTGCCACGGCCGGTACGGCGTCGAGGCCCTGGAACAGCCCACCAGCCTGCGCCTCGGCGGGATGCTGCGGGACGGCCAGTACACCGTCGCGCTGGCCCTGCTCGCGGCCGGCGGCACCGCCCACCGGGCGGCCCGCGAGGCGGCCTGCGCCACGGTGCGCGAAGCCGGCTTCGAGGACTGCGGTGAGGCCCAGGTGCTGGCCGCGCTCGCCGCGCTGTCCGGGCTCGGCGGCGAACTCCACGACGCCCACGGCATGGGCGGCGGCCTCGCCGTGGAACTGCACGCGGTGCTCGAACCGCTCGCCCCGCACCTGGCCCGCCAGGGCCGGGAGCGCCTGCTGCTGCAGGGCGCCGCGATCGCCCTGGCCGACGGGCGCTACCTGCCGCAGGAGCGCGAGGCGCTGGCCTCGGTCGGGCGCTGCCTGGACCTGCCGCAGTCCCGGGTCACGGAGTTGTTGGAGGCGGCGACCCGGACGCCGTACGAGAACCTGTAGAGCTCCCTCCGCTCCCGCCGCCCCGCCGCCCCTCCGCTCCTGCCGAGAAGACTTTCCGAATCCCCCACAAACGGGTCCGAACCCGCCCCCGGCCCTCGGCCGGGTGGTCCCCCCACCTCGGGCCCGCCGTGACCCGCACCGCAGTGGTCCTCCCCCACGGCCCCGGTGCGGGCAACACGGCTGCCCGGCACCGGGCGCTCCGGCCGCCCCCGCGGCTGGGGGAGAATGGACCCCATGAGTCTTTTCCGGGACGACGGCGTCGTGTTGCGGGCGCAGAAGCTCGGCGAGGCCGATCGGATCATCACCCTGCTGACCCGCCAGCACGGCAAGGTGCGGGCGGTCGCGCGCGGGGTGCGCAAGACCAAGTCCAAGTTCGGCGCCCGCCTGGAGCCGTTCTCGCACGTGGACATGCAGTTCTTCAGCCGGGGGAGCGACCTGGTCGGGCGCGGCCTCCCGCTGTGCACCCAGGTGGAGACCATCGCCCCGTACGGCGGTTCGATCGTCACCGACTACGGCCGCTACACCGCCGGCACGGCGATGCTGGAGACGGCCGAGCGCTTCGCCGAGAACGAGGGCGAGCCGGCCGTGCAGCAGTACCTGCTGCTGGTGGGCGGGCTGCGCACGCTGGCGGCCGGGCTGCACGAGTCGCACCTGGTGCTGGACGCCTTCCTGCTGCGCTCGCTCGCGGTGAACGGGTACGGCGCGAGCTTCACGGACTGCGCCAAGTGCGGCCTGGAGGGGCCGAACCGTTTCTTCTCCCTCCCGGCGGGCGGGGTGCTCTGCGCGGACTGCCGAGTGCCCGGATGTGCCGTACCCTCCCCTGAGACACTGGTACTGCTCGGGGCGCTGCTGTCAGGGGACTGGCCGACGGCCGACGCCTGCGAGCCACGGTACTGGCGGGAGGGCAGCGGCCTGGTCGCGGCCTATCTGCAGTGGCACCTGGAGCGGGGCATCCGCTCGATGAGATACGTGGAGAAGTGAGCACATGGCAGCGCGACGGCTCTTCGGCGGTGGCAAGCAACGGGAGTACGTTCCCCCGGCCCCGCACCCCAGCGGCGCCCGGCCCCCGAAACTCCCCGGCGAGCTGGTGCCCAACCACGTCGCCATCGTGATGGACGGCAACGGCCGTTGGGCCAAGGAGCGCGGGCTGCCGCGCACCGAGGGCCACAAGGTCGGTGAGTCCGTCGTGCTGGACGTCCTCAAGGGAGCCATCGAGCTCGGCGTCAAGAACATCTCCCTGTACGCGTTCTCCACCGAGAACTGGAAGCGCTCGCCCGACGAGGTGAAGTTCCTGATGAACTTCAACCGGGACGTCATCCGCCGCCGCCGCGACGAGATGGACGCGATGGGCGTGCGGATCCGCTGGGCCGGCCGGATGCCCAAGCTGTGGAAGAGCGTCGTACAGGAGCTGCAGGTCGCCGAGGAGCAGACCAAGGGCAACGACGCCGTGACGCTCTACATGTGCGTCAACTACGGTGGCCGGGCCGAACTCGCGGACGCCGCGCAGGCGATCGCGCAGGACGTCGCGGCCGGCAGGCTGGACCCGAAGAAGGTCAACGAGAAGACCCTCGCCCGGTACATGTACCACCCGGACATGCCGGACGTGGACCTCTTCCTGCGCCCCAGCGGCGAGCAGCGCACCTCCAACTTCCTGCTCTGGCAGTCCGCGTACGCCGAGCTGGTGTTCCAGGACGTGCTCTGGCCGGACTTCGACCGCCGCGACCTGTGGCGCGCCTGCGAGCAGTTCGCGATGCGCGACCGCCGCTTCGGCGGGGCGATCCCGAACGAGGTCCCCACGGGGCTGCCCACCCAGCGCTGACGCTCGTGCACTGATGCGTCGGACGGCCGCTTCGTACGGCTGAGTTCGTACGGCCGAGGGGGGGGGGGGGGGGGGGGGGCGGGGCCCCCCCCCCCCTGGCTCCGCCTCCTTTTTTCGGGGTGTCCCCTCCCCCCGCACTTCTCCCAATCCTCTTCTACCCCCCCTCCACGGATC
>NZ_JBVHXY010000084.1:0-6217 GCF_055569215.1 Kitasatospora sp. NPDC029312
CCAGACCTGCGGGAGGGGGAACGGACAGCCGGCCGAGAGCCGAGAACGGCCGCCGCGCACGGAGCGGCGCGGAACGACGACGGAGAGGCGTGGGGGACATGAGGCTCTGCCGCTTGCATCCGCACCGTCTCCCGGCGCAGCCGTCCCGCAGCGGTCAGGCCGCCCCCATCCGCATATCTCACACACCACCGGAGCCACCGCAACGAGCTCATCAGGCAAATCGTGACAGTTCACCCTGACGAGCCGAAGTCAGTAATGGTTGCGTGCCCGGCGCCGGTGTTCATGAGCCAGCCGAAGCTGCGTTCGACGACCCAGCGGCGGAGCTGGTTGGCGACGACCAGCGGAGCGTACCGGCCGCAGCGCCAGCGCAGAGCAGTCCCGGGATCACCGCACTCATGGCACACGGCCGCGCCCGCGCTGCGCCCGTTTCCGGTGGCGCCGCAGGCGACACCCGGCGTGAACCCCCGCTCGGCCGGGCGACCCTACCCGCGCCGACGCCGGACCGGTCGCGCTGGCTGGCGCTATGCGAAACGTTACGGCTGGTCTCGGCGGCTGAGACGGTAGATGAGGTAGGTGATCCCTAGAATGATGTCGACTGCCGCCCAAAGCCCGACGATCAAGCCGACGCCAATGGTCGTACCGACGTGTCCCGCGCTGACGCAATTGGTGAAGTCCTGGCCGGTCAGGCCAGCGCAGTTTCTGCCGGCTGACCTGGTGCTGCTCACGGAGCCGGTGATGATCCAGATCACGAACAAGGTCTGAATCCCGAGGAAGATCCACAGGAGCAGTTTGCGAGGCTTGCGGGGCCGAGACGGCGAGGGTCTGGCTCCCTTGTCCCAGCGGGTCCAACCGCCATCGACGCCGGCTGGCGGCATCCCGGGCCGAGGATCCTCGGAAGGGCGCTGTTCGGACATTGCTGCCTCCAGGCGGAGACGAGTGGCCCTGCTTTCAGGAAGCCACTCGGCCGCGCCTGCGTCAACCACCCGGCTTACTGGACCCGCCGCCCCGGCGGCCGCTGCTGGCCCTGCCACCAGGACCGCAGCAGAGCCACCAGTGGTCCTGGTGGCCGCCGGGGGTGGTCCTTCGCCGTGCTGCGTGCGGCCACCCTGTATGGTCCATCGCCTCTGTCTCGAAATCTGACAGCCGAACGCGGGCCGGAGAGTCCGGTCAGCCCGAGAGCGGTTGGGCGACTGAGACAATGACCCGGTCACCGAAGCGGCCGCGCAGGTCTGCCTGGGCGCTGGCCAGATTTCCGCTGACGCCGACCTCCACCACGCCGCGGGTGAAGCTCACCTCCGATCCGTTGCCCACCATGACGATGCTGTAGTCGCTCGTGTGCCCTATCAGTGCCGTGACCCGATTGCGGGTGGTGGCCAGCTCGCTGATCGAGCGCGGCGCGTCGCGCAGGTCCACGCGCACGCCCAGACCCAGGTGGGCGAGCGCGGCGTCGAAGCCGCCGCCCGGCTTCCGGTAGACGATGACGCGACCGTCCGGAACGTCCACCATCAGGCCCGTGAAGACATCCTGGTAGGAGCCGCCGAGGCGTGAGACCGCGTCCGCGGCCGTGTCCAGCTGCTGCTGATCCGGTCGGCCCGAGCTCGGCGGAGGGCTTGCGGCGACGGCGGACGCGGCGGCACTCGTCGGCACGGGAGCGGACGGCACGGGAGCGGACGGTACGACATTGGTCTGTCCAGCGCAGGCTGCGCAAGCCAGCAGAGCGGTCAAGGCCAGGGTGACAGCGGTCAGGTGTATCGGCGTTGGGGTACGGGGCATCGATCCAGCCTCACTTCATCGGCGACGGCTGGTGATCGTACGCGGGCGCCAAGCAGCGTGCGTGAAGAAGGCAGGCACTGCTTCCAAGATCATGGAGTTCCCTCCGCCCGCGCGGACGCGATCTTGAGCGAGCTGCGGAAGACAGTACGGTGGCAACAGGCGGTCCTGGAGCATGCGCGTGTACTCGGCGCGGCGCGCTTCCAACTCCTAAGGCAGAGGTGGCGGTGACGTCATTCAGCCTGCCCGACCATGCAATCTGGATTCTCTGGTAGGGCCGTTCGAGGAACGCCACCCCACCACAGGCCGCCCGTGATGGCTGCTACTTGAGGCTTTCTGCAACGCGAATGAGTTCATCAGCTGAGAGCAACCCCGGGCCGCCGGTGGTGATGCTGAAGGTGTAGGTCCCATCAGACCATGTCAGCGAACGCGGCCCAAGAGTAGGACTGGATTGTGTGATGGATGCAGGGTTCTTGTTGACACTGACAGCCTGACCGGCTGGTAGTGCGCTGCTCCGGAGGGTCTGGCTGATAATTAGGGACCACCCGGATTGAGGATCTGTTCCCAGCTGGTACCCGCTGGCCCAGGCAGGTACGTCAGTCGGGAGCGGGTCCAGACCGGGCAACTCGACCATCTTGGTTGCCGGGTAGGGGTAGTAGTTCTCCGGTAGGTAGGTGGGCCGGAGAAGGTTGCGCTCATCAAAGTGAACGACATGCCCGCCTGCGACTGCGTCGTCCAGCGCGCGGGCTCCGAGTGGCTTGTTCAGGTGGGTCGTGATTCGCCCGATCCCCCCGGGGTCGCAGAATCCCGGAGGGACTGTGTGCCGCAGGGCGACTTTCACCGCGCCGGAAGTCTCGTGGGCCACGAGCTCGGGCTTCTTCTCGCAACTCCAGCCGATGTTGAGTGTCAGGGTCTTACCGTCGGCACTGACCAGCAGTTGGCTCGGTATCGGGCCGTCGTGGACCTTGGTATCCGGGGCTCGGTTCATCCATGCGTTGATCGCGAAGCCGCCACCGAGAACGGCTACAGCAGCCACGGCGGTCAACCGATTCCGTCGTCTGCGCTTCGACATCCGACGGGCGGCACTTCGCTCAGCACCTTGCTTCATGGGCCCCTCCACGGCGTTCATGGCCATGTTTGCGGCAGGGCCTGCGCGAAGTCAAACGAGACGGGACGCGGTGCCTACCGCCTGCCAGGCAAATCGCCTAACTCTTGCAAAGGGATGGCAAACTCTTGGTTGTTATGTCCGAAAACGCGCAGAAAAGGCGCTCGTGGGGCTTTTAATTGTGTGCGGCAAGTGCCTGCCGGAGCTACCATGCTAGGTGCGCGATCACTCGAAAAGGCTGATCGCATCTCATCTGGGGGGAATTGAGTGACTCAAAAAAGTAACTCCGGCCGGAAGTGGATAATTCTGGCCACTGCTCTGCTGGCATCGGCGTCTGCAATTGCTCCAGCTATGGCTATATCGGGGGACGGCGCCCCCACTCCAGCGCCGACTCAGCCGGGCTCTACGTCCAATAAGAAGCAACCGGCCGGCGGTGCCACTGCAGCTGCACTGGCGGAGGTCGCCAAGCCGGAGACCCTCAAGCTCATGAAAAAGCAGGAGGCGCTGGACAAGGTCGTCGACCGGATCGTCGGGCACGAGGAACATGCCCGGGATCGGATCCCAGGATTTTCCGAGGTAGAGGTCGACCCGGGGGCCAACTGCATCACCTTGCATTGGAAGGGGGAGCTCCCGGACGCGGTTCGCGGTGTGCTTCAAGACCTTCCGGAGGGCGTGAGCGTGCAGGTCGTGCCTGCCAAGTACTCCAAGGCGGAGCTGCACGCAGCCCGTGAGAAGCTGCTGTCGAACGGCAAGCCAATCCCCCTCGCGGCGAAGAGGGCAAGTCACATCAGCAGCATTGGGCCATCGCTTGACGGAAGTGGCCTTGACCTCGGCTACGAGGCGGACGATGAGCGGGTGCCTAAGGCGTTCCTTGCGCCACTTTCTACCGAAGAGCTGACGCCGGAGGTGGAGGCCATCGCGTCGGCCGTTGCCGGTGTGGAAGTCCATGCCCGCCACCAAAAGACGGTTGTAGACCTGTCGCGAGGCGCAGACTCCGAGCCCTGGTACGGCGGTGCCGGCGTGCAGACCCCGGGCGGGACGATCTGCTCAACTGGCTTCGGCGTCTACAGCCCCTCGGCTAATTACAAGAACTTCGTCACCACTGCGTGGCACTGCGGCGCCGGCTCGTACAACACCTGGTACAGTCGACAGTACATGGGCTACGCCAATGAGGGCGACGGAAATGCGGCCGATGACACGATCGGGATCGTTCCGAAAAACGATCAGCACTCGGGTGGATACGTCTATACCCTCGCGTGGAACGAACCCAGCGATTACGCCATGCAGGTTTCCGGCTACGGCGGTAACAATGTAGGCGACTATGTCTGCCAGTCCGCCGCCAACTCGGGGGCGCACTGCAATATTCGCGTCGCCCAAGTGGATCGGCAGATCATGGGGCCCAACGGCGTCTGGCGTAAGTTTGCTGATGAGGCCGTTCAGACGGACCCCAACAACATCGCCGCCGCCAACGGAGACAGCGGTGGACCTGTCTTCGTGACAAGCGACAACGGAACCAAGATCCAGGCCCGCGGGACCATCACCTCTCTTGAGTCGGAGCAGGACTGCGCTGGCCGAACGACCTCTGACGGTGGATATCGTAAGCCGTGGTGCTTTCACGGGATGTGGTACGTCCCGATTTCCCAGACGCTCGCCGACATGGGGTGGGTCCTAAGGACGGACAACCCGTAAAGATAGCCGCTCTTGAATCGGTGCTCCTGATACCGCAAACTCTTCGGTGACAGGCTGAAGTGGCATGGTGTGGCGGCGGGACTTGGGTTGCCACACCATGCCACGGTGCGGGACTTGGAGCGCGGATTCCCGGTGTCAGTCGCGGGGGCTCCTAGTAGTGCTTTGTTAGGTGGTGTCGTAGGACTGCCATGAGGTGAGTTGTCGGCATGTGGGGCAGGTTCCGGTCCATGTCGCGATGAGGTGTTGGAGGAGGTCCAGGGCCTGGCCGAAGGTCAGGCCCTGGCCAGGGCTTTTGGGAGGGGCCGCTGTTCGGTGAAGAACAGATGGGCGGCCCTGACGAGGGTGACGTGTCGGTGCCAGCCGATGAAGGAACGGCCCTCGAAGTGGTCCAGGCCAAGGCGGGTCTTCAACTCGCGGTAGTCGTGTTCAATGCGCCAGCGTGACTTCGCCAGCCGGACCAGGTCTTCGGCGGGGATGCCGGCGGGCAGATTCGAGATCCAGTACTTGACCGGCTCGGCCTCGTTCTCCGGCCACTGGGGATCAGCCAGGTGAGCGGGATCGTGCCGTCGGCGGCGGGCTTTGGACGGCGCCCGGCCAGGCGGACCCGCAGCAGCACGAAATGCGAGCTCATCGCGGCCTTCGAGCCCTTGCGCCAGGTCACGCTCCGCCCCGAGCCGCGTCCGGCGGCCAGCACGTGCTCGCGCAGGTAGACCGGGCGGTCGCGATAGCGCGGCAGCGGCCGCGGCCCCAGACCGCCGTAGGCCGGCTGATACGGTTCGGCGTCCTCGCCGTAGGCGGTCATCTCGCCCTTGGCCTGCAGCGCGTAGACCAGGTGGCGGTCCTCCAGGCCGTGGCGGAAGTCGGCGTTCGCGCCGTAGGCGGTGTCCGCGACCAGTACGGCGGGCCGCAGCCCCGTGCCCGCGAGCTCGTCGAGCATGTCCAGCGCCAGGCGCCACTTCGGCCGGTGACGGGCCTCCTCGGGGATCCGGCAGGCCGCCCGCCGCCCGACCGCCTGGGGTCCGTCCCATGATTCGGGCAGGAACAGGCGCCAGGACAACGGGCAGGAAGCGGTCTCGGACACCGCGTGGACGCCGATCTGGCAGTCGCCGACCTTGCCCAGGGTTCCCGAGTACTGCCGGGCGACCCCGGGCGAGGCCCTGCCGTCCTTGGGGAACCCGGTGTCGTCCACGGCCCACACCTCGGGCCGCACCGCCCGAACCGCCCGCCACGCAAGGCGGGTCCGCACGTCCTCGACCGGCCAGGTCGAGGACGTCATGAACTGCTGCAACGCCTAGTGGTCGACACCGAGCCGCTCGGCCATGGGCTGCATCGACTTACGCCGGCCCTCCAGCAACAGCCCCCGCAGGTACAGACCGCCCTTGGCCCGCTGATCACGCCGGGCCAAGGGCGCGAACACCTCAGCCGCGAACTCCTCCAACCGACCCCGCCAGACCGCGAGCTCCCCAGCCCTCATACGACTAGAGAACTGAGCCCAGCCCCTCTACACCGCCCTAGTACTGCAACGGTGCTTACCGTGACGGCTGTCGGGTCCGCTCGTTAAGGAGTCATCTCATTTGGAGAGTCTGCGGTAGCAGATGACGGCCACGGCGATGCTGGCGAAGGCTGCGAAGTGCTCGCCCTTGCGTTCGTAGC
>NZ_JBVHXY010000085.1:0-5726 GCF_055569215.1 Kitasatospora sp. NPDC029312
GTCGCGCTGCAGGCGGCTCTGGCGGACGTGGTGGAACGGCACGAGAGCCTGCGCACGGTCTTCCCCGAGATCGACGGCGTTCCGTACCAGCAGGTCTTGACCCTAGACGAAGCCCGACCCGAGCTGTCGGTGGTGGACGCCACCGCCGAGACCCTGGACGCCCAGGTCGCCGCGGCCGCCTCGCAGGGCTTCGACCTGGAGCGGATCCCGCCGCTGCGGACGCACCTCTTCGTCCTCGGCGAGCAGGAGCACATGCTGCTGCTGGTGCTGCACCACATCGCCGGTGACGGCTGGTCGATGGCACCGCTGGCGAAGGACCTCACGACGGCCTACGCCGCCCGTGTCGAGGGCACGGCACCGGCCTGGGCTCCGCTCCCGGTGCAGTACGTGGACTACACACTGTGGCAGCAGCGGGCGCTCGGCGATGAGAACGACCCGGACAGCCCGCTGGCCGCGCAGCTGGCCTACTGGACACAGGAACTCGCCGGGATCCCGGAAGAGTTGGAGCTGCCGACGGACCGTCCCCGCCCCGCCGTGTCGAGCTTCCGCGGCGGCGCGGTCCTCCACCGGATCGACCAGGACGTGCACCGCGGACTGGTCTCCCTGGCCCGGGAGAGCGGTGCCAGCCTGTTCATGGTCCTCCAGGCCGCACTGGCGGGCTTGCTCAGCCGCCTCGGGGGAAGCACGGACATCCCGATCGGGACCGCGATCGCCGGGCGCACCGACGAGGCACTGAACGACCTGGTCGGCTTCTTCGTCAACACCCTGGTCCTGCGGACCGACACGTCCGGAAACCCCACCTTCCGCGAACTGCTGGACCGGGTGCGGAGCACCGACCTGGCGGCCTACGCGCGTCAGGACCTTCCGTTCGAGCGCCTGGTCGAGGTCGTGAACCCCGACCGGACCAGCTCCCGGAACCCGCTCTTCCAGGTCGCGCTGGGCTTGGAGAACGTCGCCGAAGAGCGCTGGGATCTGCCCGGGCTGGTCACCGTCCGGGAACAGATCGGCATGAAGGTGGCCCGCTTCGACCTGCTGTTCAGCTTCCGGGAGCGGCACGCCGAGGACGGGTCCGCAGACGGTCTGGACGGCTTCATCGAGTTCAGCACGGACCTGTTCGACCAGCCGACCATCGACGCGCTGGCGCGACGCCTCGGGCGTCTGCTCCGCGCGGTGGCGGCCGACCCGGACCGCCGGCTCGGCGGTCTGGACGTGCTCGAACCGGCCGAGCGCCGGCGCGTCCTGGTCGAGTGGAACCACACCGAGCGGGACGTGGCCCCGGCAACGTTCGCGGAACTGTTCGCCGCCCGGGTCGCCGATGCCCCGCAGAGCGTCGCCCTGCGGTACGAGGACGTCGAGGTCAGCTACGCCGAACTCGACGAGCGGGCGGCCCGGCTGGCCGACCGGCTCGCCGCCCTCGGCGCCGCCCCCGAACGCATCGTCGCCCTGGCGCTGCCCCGGTCGGTGGAGCTCGTGGTCGCCGTACTCGCCGTCCTGAAGACGGGGGCGGCCTACCTCCCGGTCGACCCGGCGTACCCGGCCGAGCGGATCGCCTACATGCTCGACGACGCCCGTCCGGCCCTGCTGATCACCGACGGGTCGACGGAGGGCCGGCTGAACGCGGCGACGGCGCGGGTCGCCGTCCTGGAAGCGGGAGGCGAGCTGCACCTTGTCGCCGGTGCGCCGGCGGACGACGCCGTGGGCACCCGACCGGCGGCGGCGTCCCCCGCGAACGCGGCGTACGTCATCTACACGTCGGGCTCGACCGGTCGTCCGAAGGGCGTGGTCGTCTCGCACGCGGGTGTGGCCAACCTGGCCCGGGCGCAGATCGAGGCGTTCGAGGTCGACGGCCGGAGCCGGGTCCTGCAGTTCGCGTCGCCCAGCTTCGACGCGGCCTTCTGGGAGCTGTGCATGGGCCTGCTCTCGGGCGCGACCCTGGTGACGGCACCCGCAGAGCGGCTGCGGCCCGGAGCGCCGCTGGCCGTGCTCGTGGCCGAGCACGGCGTCACCCACGCGACGCTGCCCCCGGTGGCACTCGCCGTGACGGAGCCGGACAGTCTTCCGTCGGTGCGCACCCTGGTGGTGGCCGGTGAGGCCACCTCGGCGGAGCTGACCGCGGCGTGGGCGGCCGACCGCCGGATGATCAACGCCTACGGCCCCACCGAGACGACCGTGTGCGCCACGATGAGCTCCCCGCTCGTGCCGGGACAGCTCCCGCCGATCGGTGGGCCGCTGCCGAACATGCGGGTGTACGTGCTCGACTCGGCCCTCACCCCGGTTCTGCCGGGCGTCGTCGGCGAACTGTACGTTTCGGGGATCCAGTTGGCGCGCGGGTACCTCGGGCGCGCCGCTCTGTCGGCGGAGCGTTTCGTCGCCGATCCGTACGGGCCGGCGGGTACGCGGATGTACCGCACCGGCGACCTGGTGCGCTGGCGGGCCGACGGCGACCTGGAGTTCGTCGGCCGTGCCGACGAGCAGGTCAAGATCCGCGGCTTCCGGATCGAGCGCGGTGAGATCGAGTCCGTGCTGCTGCAGCACCCGCAGGTCGCGCGGGCAGCGGTCGTGGCCCGGGAGGACCGCCCCGGGGAGCGGCAGCTGGTCGGGTACGTCGTCCCGGAAGGGACCGCCGCCCTGGAGCGCGACCAGGCACGCGAGGAGCAGCAGGTCGACGACTGGCAGGCGATCTTCGAAGCCGAGTACGGCGACGACGGCGCGACGGAGTGGGGCGAGAACTTCTCCGGCTGGAACAGCAGTTACGACGGCACCGAGATCCCGCTGGAGGAGATGCGGGAGTGGCGTGCCGCCACCGTCGACCGGATCCTGGCGTCCCGCCCGCGGCGGGTCCTCGAACTCGGCGTCGGCAGCGGGCTGATCCTGGCCAAGGTCGCGCCGCACTGCGAGGCCTACTGGGGGACCGACTTCTCCGCCGAGGCGATCGAGGCGCTCCGGGAGCAGGTGAAGGACCGCCCGGAGCTGGCCGGCCGGGTCGAGCTCCGGGCCCAGGCCGCCCATGTCGTGGACGGACTGCCCACCGGGTACTTCGACCTGGTCGTCGTCAACTCCGTAGCCCAGTACTTCCCGAACGCGGACTACCTGGTCGACGTGATCCGGCAGGCCGTGGACCTAATCGTGCCCGGAGGTTCGGTCTTCCTGGGCGACCTGCGCAACCTGCGCTCCCAGCGAGCCTTCCAGACGGCCATCAAGCTCGACACCTGGCGGCCCTCGGACGGGACCGGAGCGCTCCGCCGCAGTGTCGAGCAGGGCATGGTGATGGAGAAGGAACTCCTCGTCGACCCGGAGCTCTTCGCCGTGATCGAGAGCCTGGTCGACGGCCTGGAATCGGTCGACGTCCAGCTCAAGCGCGGTGTCCACCACAATGAACTGAGCCGCCACCGCTACGACGTGCTGCTGAAGAAGCGGTCCGGGCCGGCCGAACAGGACCGGGCCCCGCAGCCGGTGTCGCCGTGGCGCTGGGGCGTCGATGTGACCCGGCCGAGCGAGGTCGTCGCCCACCTGGAGAGCACCGGGCCCGGCGGCCTGCGCCTGGTGGACGTTCCGGATCTTCGACTCGCCGGCGAGGTCGCCGCGCTGCGGGCACTGGACTCCGGTCGGGACGGCGAGGACGTCCTGACCGCCCACGCCCTGCGTGACGGCGTCGACCCGGAGGAGCTGTACGCGCTCGGCGACCGGCTGGGCTACCGGGTGAGCATCGCCTGGTCGCGCACCTCGGTGGGGCTCATGGACGTGGTCTTCACCGACCCGGCTACCGCACCCGACGCCGAGCCGAGCGCCTGGCGGGCCGGACATCCGGCCGGAAGCCTGGGGACGCCCCTGTCCGCCTACACCAACGACCCGGCGGCCTCCCGGGACGTCGGAGCACTGGTGCGGTCCCTCCGGTCCTTCCTGGCCGAGCGGCTGCCCGAGTACATGGTGCCGACGGCCTTCGTGCCGCTGGACACCCTGCCGGTCACCCCGAACGGCAAGCTCGACCAGAAGGCCCTGCCCGCGCCGGACTTCGGGTCGGTGGCCACCGGCCGGCCTCCGCGCACCGACCGCGAGAAGGCGCTCTGCGCGATCTTCTGCGAGGTGCTCGGCCTGGCGGAAGTCGGCGTGGACGGCAACTTCTTCGAACTCGGCGGCGACAGCATCATCTCCATCCAGCTGGTCAGCCGGGCCCGGAACGCCGGCCTCGTGATCTCGCCGCAGGACGTCTTCACGGCGAAGACCGTGGAGGGCCTGGCGGCCGTCGCGACCGAGCCGGAGGAGCCGGAGGCCACGGAACCGGACGGCGGGGCCGATCCGGAGAACGGTGTCGACCTCGCCCTCGCCGGGCTGAGCGACATCGAACTGGACTTCCTGAACGACGACATGGGGGACTCGGAATGAGCAAGTCGAAGATCGAGGCCGTGCTGCCGCTGACACCGCTGCAGGAGGGGCTGCTCTTCCACGCCCTGTACGACGAGCAGGGTCCGGACCTGTACGCCACCCAGTTCAGCATCGACCTCGCCGGCCCGCTGGACACCGAGCAGTTGGCGAAGGCGGCCGACACGGTGATCCACCGGCACGCCAACCTCCGGGTGGGATTCCGTCACGAGCGGCTCGTCAACCCCGTCCAGGTCGTCCCCGCCAAGGTCCGCGTGCCGTGGCGGGTCGTCGACCTCACCTCCTTCGACGAGACCGAGCGGGATGCGGAAGCCAAGCGCCTGTGCGAGGAGGAGCGCGGCCGCCGCTTCGACCTGGCGCGCCCGCCGCTGGTCCGCTTCTCGGTGCTGAGGCTCGCTCCCGAGCTGTACCGGTTCGTCATGACGAACCACCACATCCTGCTCGACGGCTGGTCCGTACCCCTGCTCATGCGCGAACTGTTCACCCTGTATGCCGCCGGTGGCGACGCGACCACGCTGCCCCGGGTGACGCCGTACCGGGACTACCTGGCCTGGCTCGGCAAGCAGGACCGCGAGGCCGCCAAGGAAGCGTGGCGGACGGCCCTGGGCGACGTGGAGGGACCGACCCTGCTCGGACCGGCGGGCGCGGCGCCCGCGCCGACCACCCCCGAGCGCGTCTTCACCGACCTCGCGCCCGAGTTCACGACGGCCCTGACCGGGCTGGCCCGGCGCAACGGCATCACCGTCAACAGCCTGGTCCAGGCGGCCTGGGCGGTCCTCCTCGGCGGGCTGACCGGTCAGGACGAGGTGGTCTTCGGTGCGACGGTCTCGGGCCGTCCGCCGGAGATCCCCGGCATCGAGAACATGATCGGCCTGTTCCTCAACACGCTGCCGGTGTGCGTCCGGATGCGGCCCGACGAGTCGCTGATCGGGCTCGCCACCCGGATCCAGGAGGAACAGGCCCGGCTGCTGCGCCACCAGCACCTCGGCCTGGCGGAGATCCAGGCCCTGGTCGGGCAAGGCGAGCTCTTCGACACCCTGACCGTCTTCGAGAGCTACCCGATCGACTCCGAAGCCGCCAAGCTGCCCGGGACCGGGCTGAGCGTCGTCGGGAACGACGGCACGGACTTCAGCCACTACCCGGTGACCTTCTTCGCCATCCCCGGCGAGCGACTGCATCTGCGGCTCTCCTACCGTCCCGACCTGTTCGACCACGACGCCGTCGACGGGATGCTCCAGCGTCTGGTCCGCATCCTCGAGGTTTTGGTGGAGGGGCCTGGGGTTTTGGTGGGGCGGGTTGGTGTGGTGTTGCCGTCGGAGCGTGGGCGGTTGTTGGGGGAGTGGTCG
>NZ_JBVHXY010000086.1:0-5404 GCF_055569215.1 Kitasatospora sp. NPDC029312
AAGGGGGTCGCCTGTTTGGGGGATGAGAGGGGGGGGGGGCCCAACCAACGGCAAAAGAAACAACCCACCGCCCCCCCCCCCCCCCCCCCGTCCCTCCCTCCGCCCGTCCGGGACCCCCCCACGACCTGCGGTTTCAGCGGCCCACGGGGGCCAGGTCATCGGGGAACAATCGCAGCCGGTGGGCCAGCGCGGCCGCCTCGCCGCGGCCGCCGACCCCGAGCTTGCCCAGGATGTTGGACACGTGCACGCTTGCGGTCTTCGGAGAGATGTACAGCTCCTCGGCGATCTGCCGGTTGGTCCAGCCGCGCGCGAGCAACCGGAGCACGTCCCGCTCACGGGGGGTGAGGCCGAAGGACTCCCCCCGGGCCCCGCTCGGCGCGGCCGCGACGGCCGGGCGCCCCGCCGGGACCAGGCTCAGCCCGGCCCGCTCGGCCAGGGCGCCGATCCGCGCCCCCAGCGGCCGGTCACCCCGGACCGCCGCCAGTTCGGCCGCCTCGCGCAGCAGTTCGGCCGCCGCCTCGCGCCGCCCGGCCTGCACCTCGGCCTCACCGGCCCGCAGCAGGGCGAGTGCCAGCGGGTACGGCAGCGCGGCCTCCCGCAGCCCGGTGACCGCATCGGCCCACTGCTCCGGCGTGTCCGCGCCCCGGGCGCGGGCCAGTTCGGCGTCCAGCAGCCGGGCCCAGCCGTGGTGCAGCGGCGCTCTGGGCCGCAGTTCGGCGGCCGCCGTGGCGATCGTGGCCAGCGCCTCGGCCCGGCCCGCCTCGGCCTCCGGCAGGCCGCGGCTGTCCGCCTCCGTCCCGGCGGCCTCCGCCAACAGCGGGTAGACGTCGAACTCGTGGCCGATCCGCCCGTCCCCGGCCAGCGCGGCGAGCAGTTCGGCCCGGGCCTCCAGCGGCCGCCCGCCGTACGCCGCGATCCGCAGCGCCAGCCGGCTGATCGGCACGCTGTGCTGCGCCTGGCCGACCCGGTTGGCCGCCCGGGCCTGCGCCAGCATGGTCGCGGCCGTGGGCAGGTCACCCTCCAGCAGGGCGAGTTCGCCGCGCAGCCGGTCCAGGAACTCGGCGTGGGTGCTGCTCAGGCTGCTCAGCTCGCAGGCGGAGAGCACCTCGGCGGCCTCCTGCGTCCGCCCGAGGTCGAGCAGCGCCTCGACCAGGTTGCCGGTCAGGATCGTGCCGATGTTGCGCAGCAGTCCGTTGCCGTCCGCGAAGTCCAGGCCCTCCCGGGTCAGCCGGACGGCCTCCTCGGCCCGGCCCAGCCCGCGCTGCACGCTGGCCAGGTTGTTGATGCCGCGCAGCAGGACGTCCGGCACGCCCAGCCGGCGGGCCGCGTCGACCGCCGCGACCAGTTCGGCGAGCCCGCCCTCGGCGTCGCCCTGCACGCCGTGGCGCAGGCCGCCGAGGGTCATCCGGGCGTGCACCTCGACCGAGTGCGCGCCGACCTGCTGGGCGATCCGGATCGCCCGCTCGGCCAGCTCGATGTGCTCGGGGCCCGCCGTCTTGAGCATGGCCGTCGCGGCGGCCATCGCGAACACCTCGGCCTGCACCGCGGACGGCGGCAGGTGCTCGACCAGCCGGTGCGCGCGGGCGATCTCCTCGTCGTCCCCGGAGCGGCGCAGGTTGCCCAGCATCCGGGCCCGGTTGATCCGGAACCAGGCCGCGCGCGCCGGGTGCTCGGCCTCGTCGACCAGCCGGATCCCCCGCTTGGCCAGGCTCAGACCGCGCTCGCGGTCCCCGCAGCGCCGGGCCGCGACCACCGCCTCGGCCAGCACGTCGACCAGCTGGATGCGGTCGCAGTCCGCGCCGGCGGACCCGTGGTCGCAGGAGCCGGGCGGGTAGGTCTCGGCCCAGTCGTACGGGCGCAGGGTGTGCGCCAGCACCTCCTCGGAGACCATGTCCCACAGCTCCAGCGCGCGCTCCAGCATGCCGAGCTGCTCGGCGAAGGCGTTGCGGCGGCGGGCCGCGCGGGCGGCGTCCAGGGCGGTCGGCAGGGCCCGGGCCGGATCGTGCGCCTGGTACCAGTAGTTGGCCAGCCGGGCGGCCAGCGCGTCCCCGGGGATGAGGTGCGGCTGCGCCTCCACGGCGAGCGCGAACTTGCGGTTGATCCGGTGCCGTTCACCGGGCAGCAGGTCGTCCGAGACCGCCTCGCGGACCAGTGCGTGGCGGAAGCGGTAGCCCTCGCCCTCGCTGTCCGGGCGCAGGATGTTGGCCCCGACGGCCGTCCGCAGCGCCTCGATCAGCTCCTCCTCGTCGTCCCCCAGCACGGCGGCCAGCAGGGCGTGCTCGACGTGCGAGCCGCCTTCGGCGGCGATCCGCACCACCCGCTGGGCCTCCTCGCACAGCCCCTCGACCCGGACCAGCAGGATGTCCCGCAGGGAGTCGGTCAGCCCGGCGCCGCAGCCGTCCTGGAAGGCGGTGGCCAGCTCCTCGACGAAGAAGGGGTTGCCCTCCGAACGCCGGTGGATGCGGTCCACCAGCTGGCGGTCGGGGGCGGTGGTGCCGAGGATGCCGGCCAGCTGGGCGGCCACCTCCCGGCGGCCGAACCGCTCCAGCTCCAGCCGCTGGACGGTGCGCAGCCGTTCGAGCTCGGCGAGGAAGGGGCGCAGCGGGTGGCGGCGGTGCAGGTCGTCGGTGCGGTACGTGGCGACCAGCAGCACCCGGGAGCGGTGCAGCGTGCGCACCAGGAAGGTCAGCAGCTCACGGGTGGAGCGGTCGGACCAGTGCAGGTCCTCGACGGCGAGGACGAGGGTACGCTCCGCGCCGAGCCGTTCGAACAGCCTCGCGGTGTGCTCGAACAGCCGGGCCCGGCCGTACTCGTCGTTGGGTTCACCGTCCGTTTCGCCGAACTCGGAGAGCAGCCGGGCGAGATGCCCCTCGCTGCCGGCCGCAGCCGCCTCCAGTTCGGCGCCCAGCGAGCGGTGCAGTCGGCGCAGCGCGGCGGCCAGCGGCGCGTACGGCAGGCCCTCGGCGCCGACCTCCAGACAGCTGCCGAGGGTGGTGACCGCTCCGGTGTCGCCGGCCCGTTGCAGGAACTCCTCCAGCAGCCGGGTCTTGCCGACGCCCGCCTCGCCGCCGATCAGGACGGCCTGGGGGCTGCCGGTGCCCGCCCGCCGCAGCGCGTCGGTCAGTTCGAGGATCTCGCTGCCGCGGCCGACGAAGACGGGACTGACCGATATCTGCTGCATGGAGGCGAGCATGCCATAGCCGGTGGCGGCGGGAGGAGGGGTTATCTCCCGCGGCGAACGCCCGGAGGGGGAGGCGCTCCCCTGCGGCGCCTCCCCCTCCGGAACTCCTTCGGCACCCCGGTGGTGCCGGACCGTCAGCATTCGGGCTGACGCACGGGACGCCGCTGGAAGCGGGCGGCGACCGGACGGCGGAGCCAGCGGCTCGCCTGCTTGGCTTCGCGTACCAGGCGCTCGTGCTCGGCGCGGGCCTCGAGCTCGTGGGCGTGCTGCTGGATGATCTCGTACTCGATCACTTCGGTTCCCCCTGCGGGTTTCACTGCGTTCCGCTGACGAGTAAGAGCTTCCTCCCCCAGACGGGGGTGCCACATCGGGAGCGTGCCCGATCTTCAGGGGCCGGGATGCCTTAGATCGGGTGCCGAAAACGGTTCAAGGCCCGGTCTTACCCCCATATGGAGGTGAGACCGGGCCTTAGGCCTTACTTAGAGGGCCTTAGATGCCTTAGATTCCTTAGGAAGACAGGGTTTACGGCCTAGGCGGCCCTCAGGCCGAGGGCCCCCGGCTTCCCCGGGCCGGGGCTTACTGCCCTGCCACGCCGAGCCGCTCCAGGATCAGGTCCTTCACGCGGGCGGCGTCCGCCTGGCCGCGGGTGGCCTTCATGACCGCGCCGACCAGCGCGCCCACCGCCTGGACCTTGCCGTCGCGGATCTTGGCGGCGATCGCCTCGTTGTCGGCGATGGCCTGGTCGACGGCGGCACCGAGCGCGGAGTCGTCCGAGACCACGGCCAGACCGCGCTTCTCGACGACCTCGTCCGGCTCGCCCTCGCCGGCCAGCACGGCCTCGATGACCTGACGGGCCAGCTTGTCGTTCAGCTTGCCCTCGGCGACCAGCGCGGCGACCCGGGCGACCTGCGCCGGGGTGATCGGCTGCTCGGTCAGCTCGGTGCCGGTCTCGTTGGCGCGGCGGGCCAGCTCGCCCATCCACCACTTGCGGGCCTGGTCGGCCGGGGCACCGGCCGCGATGGTCTCCTGGATCGGCTCCACCGCACCGGCGTTGAGCACCGACTGCATGTCCTTGTCGGACAGGCCCCACTCGGCCTGCAGCCTGGCGCGGCGCACCCGGGGCAGCTCCGGCAGGGCGGCGCGCAGCTCCTCGACCCACTCACGGGCGGGGGCCACCGGCACCAGGTCCGGCTCGGGGAAGTAGCGGTAGTCCTCGGCGTTGTCCTTGATCCGGCCCGAGGTGGTGGTGCCGTCGTCCTCGTGGAAGTGGCGGGTCTCCTGGACGATGGTGCCGCCGTCGGTGAGCACCGTCGCGTGCCGCCGGATCTCGAACCGGGCGGCCCGCTCGACGCTGCGGAGCGAGTTGACGTTCTTGGTTTCCGAACGGGTGCCGAAGGTCTCGGTGCCGTTCGGGCGCAGCGACAGGTTGACGTCGCAGCGCATCTGGCCCTTGTCCATCCGGGCCTCGGAGACGCCCAGCGAGCGGATGACCTCGCGCAGCTCGGCGACGTACGCCTTGGCGACCTCGGGCGCGCGCTCGCCGGCACCCTCGATCGGCTTGGTGACGATCTCGATCAGCGGGATGCCGGCCCGGTTGTAGTCGAGCAGCGAGTGGGTGGCGCCGTGGATGCGGCCGGTCGCGCCACCGACGTGGCTGGACTTGCCGGTGTCCTCCTCCATGTGGGCGCGCTCGATCTCCACCCGGAAGGTCGAGCCGTCCTCCAGCTGCACGTCGAGGTAGCCGTTGAAGGCGATCGGCTCGTCGTACTGCGAGGTCTGGAAGTTCTTGGGCATGTCCGGGTAGAAGTAGTTCTTCCGCGCGAACCGGCACCACTCGGCGATCTCGCAGTTCAGCGCCAGGCCGATCTTGACGGCCGACTCCACGCCCACCGCGTTGACCACCGGCAGCGAGCCCGGCAGGCCCAGGCAGGTGGGGCAGGTCTGGCTGTTCGGCTCGGCGCCCAGCTCGGTCGAGCAACCGCAGAACATCTTGGTCTTGGTGCCGAGCTCGACGTGGACCTCAAGGCCCATCACCGGGTCGTACGACGCGAGAGCGTCCTCGTAGGAGACCAGGTTCATGACGCTCACAGCGTCCCTTCTCAACTCTTAAAGACTCGGGAGGTACGGGCCCGGGGGGGGGGGGGGGGGGGGGGGGGGGGGGGGGGGGGGGGGGGGGGGGGGGGGGGGGGGGGGGGGGGGGGGGGGGGGGGGGGGGGGGGGGGG
>NZ_JBVHXY010000087.1:0-4381 GCF_055569215.1 Kitasatospora sp. NPDC029312
GTGGGTGATTAGGTTGGGTATGGGTGGCACGTGGGGTGGGGGCGCCCCTCCTCCTGGGATGGGGGGGGATACCCGGAGCCCGGGTTCCGGCCCCCCCCCCCCCCCCCGGGACGCGGGCGGCGTCGCCCGTCGGGTTGCGGAGCGTGGCCGGGCAGGCGTTCCTGTGGCAGCTGACGGTTCTGCTGGTGCTCGCCGCGGTCGGGATGGCCGCCCTGGTGGTGAAGACCACGAGCAACGCCCACGACGACGCCCGGCACAAGTCGCTCGCCGTCGCGGAGGGCTTCGCGAACTCTCCGGGCCTGGTGGAGGCGCTGCGGTCGTCCGATCCCACGGCGGTGCTCCAGCCGCTCACCCTGGCGGCCCAGCGGGGTTCCGGTGTCGACTTCGTCGATGTGCTCAGCACCGACGGAATCCGGTACACCGATCCGATGCCGGGGCTGATCGGCCGGCGCGTCGAGGGCGACATCGGCCGGGCGACGGCCGGGCAGTCCTTCACCGAGATCTTCGAGGGGTCCCCGCAGAACGCCGTCCGGGCGCTCGTCCCCGTCAAGGACGCGCACGGCACGGTGGTCGGGCTGGTCTCCACGGGCGTGCAGACCACCGACGTCAGTGCCACGATCGACCGCCAGTTGCCGGTCCTGATCGGCGCCGCGGTGGGCGCGCTGGTGCTGGCCGCCGGTGGGGCGGTGCTGGTGAGCAGGCGCCTGCGCCGCCAGACCCACGGGCTGGGCCCGATCGAGATGACCCGGATGTACGAGCACCACGACGCCGTGCTGCACGCGGTCCGCGAGGGCGTGCTGATCCTGGACGCCGACCGGCGGCTGATCCTGGCCAACGACGAGGCGCGGCAGCTGCTCGGCCTGCCCCCGGACGCGGAGGGCCGGCGGCCGGACGAGCTGGGCGTGGACCCGGGCATGGCCGCCCTGCTGGCGTCGGGGCGGACCGTCACGGACGAGGTGCGCCCGGCCGGGGGCCGCCTGCTGGCCGTCAACCTGCGGCCGATGGCGGTCCGCAACGGTCCCGCCGGCTTCGTGGCGACGCTGCGGGACACCACCGAGTTGCTCGCGGTGGCGGGCCGGGCGGAGGAGACCCGGGAACGGCTGAGGCTGCTGTACGAGGCGGGCGACCGGATCGGCACCACCCTGGACGTGGTCGGGACGGCGCGGGAACTCGCGGACGTGGCGGTGCCCCGGCTCGCGGACTTCGTCAGCGTCGATCTCCTGGAGGAGCTGATGGGCGGCGACGAGCCCGCCCCCGGGCCGGTCACCGGTGCCGTGCTGTGCCGGGTGGCCCACCGGTCCGTGCTGGAGGGCGCGCCGGAGGCGGTGGTCCGCGAGGGCGACGCCGACTTCCACCCGGAGAACTCGCCCCACCTCCGCAGCATGGCCACCGGGCGCTCCGAACTCCACCGGACGCCGGACGCGGACATCACGGCGTGGCTGGCCGCTGACCCGCCGCGGGCCGCCACCTGCCGCACGTACGGCTTCCACTCCTGGATCCAGGTACCGGTGATCGCCCGGGGCACGCCCCTGGGCGTGGTGGAGTTCGTCCGCTCCCGCAACGCCGAGCCCTTCGACGACGACGACCTGGCCCTGGCCGAGGAGCTGGTCGCCCGAGCGGCGGTCGCGCTGGACAACGCCCGGCGCTTCACCCGCGAGCGCAGCACGGCCCTCGACCTGCAGCGAAGTCTGCTGCCGCAGCGGCTGCCGGAGCTGTCCGCGGTGGAGGCGGCCTTCCGCTACCGCGCGGCCGACCCCCGGCTCGGCGTGGGCGGCGACTGGGTCGACGTGATCCCGCTGTCCGGCGCACGGGTGGCGCTTGTGGTCGGTGACGTGACCGGGCGCGGCCTGCGGGCCCCCGCCATGATGGGCCAGCTGCGCTCCGCCGTCCGGACGCTCGCCGACGTCGACCTCGCACCGGAGGAACTGCTCACCCAGCTCGACGACCTCGTGATCCGGCTGGCCGCCGACACCGCGAGCGGCCCGGACTCCGTCACCGCCGGAGACGTCGCGGCCACCTGCCTGTACGCGGTCTACGACCCGGTGTCGGGCTGCTGCTCGCTGGCCAGCGCTGGCCACCCGGCGCCCGCCGTGGCCCACCCGGACCACACCACGACCGTGCTGGACCTGCCCGCCGGACCTCCGCTCGGCCTGGGCGGGCTGCCCTTCGAAGCCGTCGAGACGGTGCTCCCCGAGGGAAGCCTGCTCGCCCTCTACACCGGCGGCCTCGTCGCGTCCCGGCAGCGCACGATGGACGCCGGCCTCGACGAGCTGCGGCACCTCCTGGCCGTCGCGGACGGCTCGCTGGAAACCCGGTGCGACGGGATCGTCCGGGCCCTGCTGCCGGACCACCCCGCCGATGACGCCGTCCTCCTGCTGGCCCGGGTCCGGCGCCTGGACCCGGCCCGGGTCGCGACCTGGGCGGTGCCCGCCGACTTCGCGGCGGTCGCCGCCGTCCGGGCCGACGCCGTCAGCCGGCTGACGGCCTGGGGCCTGGCGGACGCCGCCTTCGTCACCGAACTCGTCGTCAGCGAACTCGTCACCAACGCCATCCGCTACGGCAGGGACCCGATCCAGCTGCGGCTCATCAACGACCGCTCACTGATCTGCGAGGTCTCCGACGGCAGCAGCACCGCGCCGCACCTGCGGCGGGCCCGGATGTTCGACGAGGGCGGCCGCGGCCTGCTGCTGGTCGCCCAGCTCACCCAGCGCTGGGGCACCCGGCAGACCGTGCACGGCAAGACCATCTGGTGCGAGCAGGATCTCGCCGAGGACGCCCGAGGCCGGGAAGCCTGAGGCCGCCTGAGGCCGCGGAAGCCCGAGGCCCCGGACCGGCTGAGGAGGGGATCACGGGGTGACTTCCGCCGAACCCGACGTGGTCGCGGGCCGGCAGGAGCTCGGCGACCTGCGGTGTCGGTCGTCTGACAGTCGCCTGCCGGTGGGCTGAGGGTGGGCTGCGGGTCGCCCGGTGCGGCCGCCGGCCGGATGACGGTGACGCGACGGCGACATGACAGTGGCGCCTGACACCTTTCAGGGACGGCCGGTCGGAAACATCGGGCGGCCCGATCCTGAAGGAGTCACCATGCGCACACCCGTCACGATCATCGGCGCCGGGCTCGGCGGTCTCACGCTGGCCCGGGTCCTGCACCTCCACGGAATACCCGCCACCGTCCATGAGGCCGAGCCCTCGCCGGCGGCGCGCACCCAGGGCGGGATGCTCGACATCCACGACTACAACGGCCAAATCGCCCTGCGGGCGGCCGGTCTGATGGACGAGTTCCACGCCATCGTGCTGGAGGGCCGTCAGGCGATGCGAGTGTTGGACCGCGACGGGTCCGTCCGGTTCGAGATGGCCGACGACGGCACGGGCGGACGCCCCGAGGTGCAACGCGGCGACCTGCGACGGATCCTGCTCGACTCGCTGCCCGCCGGGACCGTCCGGTGGGGACGGAAGGCGACCGCCGTCCGCCCGCTGGGCGACGGCCGTCACGAGGTGGCGTTCGCGGACGGCGACAGCGTCGTCACGGACCTGCTGGTCGGCGCGGACGGCGCGTGGTCGCGCGTCCGGCCGCTGCTCTCCGCCGCCAGGCCCGCGTACACCGGCAGGTCGGTCGTCGAGACCCACCTGATCGACGCGCCCACCCGCTACCCGGCCACCGCGCGAGCGGTCGGCGGCGGGTCCATGATCGCGTCGTCGCCGGGCCGGGAGATCTTCGCCCACCGCGAGAGCGGCGACACCCTGCACGCCTACGTGGGGATCAGCGAGCCGTTGGACTGGTTCGCGGACATCGACTTCAGCGATACCGCCGCGGCCACCGCGCGGATCGCGCGGGAGTTCGCCGGCTGGGCGCCGGAGCTCGTCGCGCTGATCACCGAGGCGGACACCGCGCCGGTCCTGCGCCACCTCTACGCCCTCCCGGCCGAGCACCGGTGGGACCGGGTGCCGGGAGTGACCCTGCTCGGCGACGCCGCCCACCTCACCGCTCCGAACGGCGAGGGCGCCAACCTCGCCATGCTCGACGGCGCCGAGCTCGGCAGGGCGCTCGCCGCGCACCCCGACGACGTCGAGGCCGCGCTCTCCGAGTACGAGCAGGCCATGTTCCCCCGCAGCGCGGAAGCCGCCACCTCGTTGCCGGGCAGCGGCCTCGAGGGGGACGTGGGCCAGGCCCTGATCGAACTCATCAGCGGGCAGAGCCGGTGATGAGCTGAACCCCGGCCCCGCCGACGAGTCGGCCGTCCTCGCCTGCGGGTGCAGGAGGGGGACGCCGCCGAACACCGGCAGGCGGGGAGCCGGCAGGGGGGGGGGGGGGGGGGGGGGGGGGGGGGGGGGGGGGCGGGGGAGGGGTGGTCTCCTCCTTTCTTCTTTTTTTTTTTTTTTTTCC
>NZ_JBVHXY010000088.1:0-4225 GCF_055569215.1 Kitasatospora sp. NPDC029312
TCCGACAGGAGGCCGTCCACGCCCTCCCGGTCGGTGGTGTGGTCGTCCGCGAAACGACGGTCACCCGTCGCGTCCGGCACGTACTTCACACAGACAACGATCCTCAAGCTCACGGCCTGTCTCCTGTACTGGTCTCGTCCGGCGGCTGCGGTTGTGCAAGCGGGCGCGACCTGCCACGCACCCGCTCCGGGCAGCGGCTTTCCCGTGCCGGTCCGGAACTTCCTGGCAGCATACTCGCCAGTAGTTCAGTGGTCACTACTGGCCAGTAGCTTACGCCGGGAGGGCTGCACCACACCGCTCGCGCCCATCCTGCCCCAGGCGGGGCACGACTCCACCCACAGGGCGGCTCCTACCGCGCGTGACGGCGAACAGATTTCAACTGACAGATTTCAGCGAACAGATTTCATCATCTGTTCGCTGAAATCTGTTCGTCGCCCGCCCAGCCCGCCACCCTCAGACCACCCGCCCCAGCGCCGCGATCACGTCCGCCTTCCGCGGCATCCCCGCCGCCCTGAGCACCACCCGACCACCCGCGTCCAGCACCAGGACGGTCGGCGTCCGCGCGATCTCCAACCGACGGACCAGCTCCAGCTGCGCCTCGGCGTCCACCTCCAGGTGCCCGACCCCCTCGACCATCCCCGCCACGTCGGCGAGCACCCGCCGGGTGGCCCGGCAGGGCTGGCAGAAGGCGGTGGAGAACTGCACCAGTGTCGCCCGCTCACCGAGCGGCCCGCCCAAGTCGGCCTCCGACAGCCGTATCGTCCCGTCCTCCGTGCCCACCCTCGACCTTCCGTCGTGCCCGACCCGCGTCACCCCTCCAGTCTGAGGCAGCGCGCCCGGAGGCCGAAAAGTGGTGCCGAAAAGAGAGGTCGACCGCTGACACCGGCCGCGCGTACGATCGGCCGGTGGACTCCGAACGCACCGCACCGCCGTTGCTGACCTCCCGTCGCGTCGTCGACCTGAGCCGCGCCACCACCTCCCGCTGACGCCGGTCGCGTCTCCTCCGCAGCCGCCCGTCGCGACCCTCCCGGAGCCCTTGTGCAGACCGATCCCCGCGGTCCCCGCTTCTCCTCCGCGCTCGCCGCCGCTATCCTGGCGGCCGTCCTGGTCACCGGCAGCGGCCTCCTCCTCGCCGCCCAGGCCCTCGTCTTCGCGCTCACCGCGTTCAGCGGGCTGCGGCTCTCCCCGTACGGCCTGCTGTTCCAGGCGTTCGTCCTCCCCCGGCTGGAGCCGCCCACCGAGACGGTGGACGAGCGCCCGCTGAGCTTCGCCCAGGGGGTCGGCCTCGTCTTCACCTCCGTGGGCACCCTCGGCTACCTCACCGAAGTGACCTGGCTCGGCGTGCTGACCACCGCGTTCGCCCTGATCGCGGCCTTCCTGAACGCCGCCTTCGGCTACTGCCTGGGCTGCGAGATGTACCCGATCGTCCGGCGTGCCCAGGGCCGCCTCGGCGCCGGGGCCTGATCGGCGGCCTCACGCCGTCCACCCCACCCCCAAACGGCGCCACCGGCACCGGCGGGCCAGAAGTTCCCGGCCGGAGTCATCACGGAGATCACACCGCGAATACTCGCTTGACCGCACGGCTCAGGTGACAGCAGGCACCCGTTCGGGGGATCATCTCCCTGTATCACCCGTGACCGCCGCGGCGTGCCGTGCTCCGGTCGGCTCCCTCGCAACGGCGCGGGTCCCGCCGTACCGGGCTCCGGCCCGTGGAAGTCAGGACTGACCGTGGCCGAGTTCGTGTACCCGCCGGTGATCGGCGCCGCACTCACCGCCTTCCGCGCGCTCGACGTGCGGATAAACATCGTGGGCGCCGAGCACATCCCCGCCGAGGGCGGGGCGGTGCTGGTCAGCAATCACATCAGCTACCTCGACTTCCTCTTCGCCGGCCTCGGCGCCTACCGCGGTGGGAAGCGCAAGACCCGCTTCATGGCGAAGGACGACGTCTTCAAGCACCGCATCTCCGGCCCGCTGATGCGCGGCATGAAGCACATTCCGGTCGACCGCACCGACGGCCAGCCCGCTTACGAGGCCGCCGTGCGCGCCCTCCAGGCCGGCGAGGTCGTCGGGGTCTTCCCCGAGGCGACCATCAGCCGCTCGTTCATGCTGAAGAAGTTCAAGACCGGCGCCGCCCGGATGGCCGCCGACTCCGGCGCCCCGCTGCTGCCCGTCGTGTTGTGGGGCACCCAGCAGCTCTGGACCAAGGGCCGCCCGAAGACTCTCACCAAGCGCCACGTCCCCGTGACGATCATGATCGGCGAACCTCTTCACCTGGGCCCCGGTGACAAGCCCGTCATGGTCACCAGGAAGCTGCGCGCCGCGATGAGCGAGATGCTCGACCGGGCCCAGCGCGAGTACCCCGCCAAGCCCTCCGGTCCGGAGGACAGCTGGTGGCTGCCCGCGCACCTCGGCGGCACCGCGCCGACCCTGGAGGTCGCCGAGGCCGAGGACGAGGCGGAGGCCCTCGCCAAGGCCGAGCGCCGCGCCGCCAAGACCGACCCCGTCACGACCGATCCTGCCAAGACCGACCCCGCCGGGAGCTGACCCGCCGGGAGCCGGCCCGCCTCCCTCTACTCCTTGCGACCGAGCGAACGCGCGCCGTCGCGTGTCGCCCAGCCACCGACCCTGCCTTCTGACAGAGTGACAGCTCCTTCCAGGGGCCTCCGTCCCGGATCTCCTCCTCGATCCGAGACGCCGAGGCGGAGCACACGTCGCAGCGGTCGGAAAGGTCGAGACGGAGATGGCACGGATCACCGGCACACGGCAGTCCCCCACGAACCAGGCCCGCACCCGCGCAACCGCCGGTGCGGGCCTGCTGCTTCTGGGCACCCTGCTCACCGGCTGCGGGGCCGAACCGGGGGAGATCCCCCTGTCCGCCATCCGCCCGGAGTCCCCCACCGCCACCCCCCAGCCGACCTCCGCCACCAGTGCCGCGGTGGGCGCGGCAGCCGCCACCCCCGCGGCGCCGGCGCGCAACGGACTGATCGTCAGCCGGGCCTACACCGACGACTCGCGGACCACCAGCGCCATCGTCACCCTCACCCCCGACGGCACGGCCCAGCAACAGGTCACCCAACCGCCCGACCACGTCCGGGACGACCGGCCCGACTGGGCCCCCGACGGCAGCGCCATCGCCTTCGACCGAACCGACCCCCAAAGCGGCGCCGCCCGTCTCTGGTCGGTCGCACCGAGCGGCGACAACGCCCACCAGATCAGCCAGCTCTGCGACGCCGGCGGCGGCACCGCCGACTGCGCCAACGAGGACGAACGCGCCCCCGCCTACTCCCCCGACGGCAAGCAGCTCGCCTTCAGCCGCTCCTGGGGCGCGCTCGACGCGGCTCACGCCAACCAGATCCAGTACTCGGACCTGTACCTGATGAGCCCGGACGGCACCAACGTCCAGCGGCTCACCTTCCTCACCAACGACAAGCCCTACTCGGGCGTGGTCAGCAATCCCAGCTGGTCCCCCGACGGCAAGCAGCTCACCTTCGAGTACCGCACCAGCGCCACCGGACAGCCGGCCGACGGCCGCGCCATCTACATCGTCAACGTGGACGGCACCGGGCTCCGCCAGCTCACTCCCTGGGAACTGCGCGCCGGCGACCGCGCGAGCTGGTCCCCCGACGGCACCCGGATCCTCTTCACCACCTACCCCGCAGGCCCCGACAACGCCCCCGGCGGTGGCATCTACACCGTCCGCCCTGACGGCAGTGCCATCGGCGCCCTCACCCCGTCTCCCTCCGACGCCGCCTACGGAAGCGCGGCCTTCGCGCCCGACGGCAAGGCCATCGTTTTCACCCAGGCCTCCGCGGGAGGCGGCAGCGACCTCTACAGCATGCGGCCGGACGGCACGGGCATCGCCCGGCTCACCAACAGCGCCGCCAAGTGGCTCGGCCGACCGGTCTGGGGCACCGCGGCCGGGCCTGCGCAGGCATCCGGGTCGCCCCAAGCGCCCGAGGCGTCCCAGACCCCCGCGGCGCCGGGCGCTCCCGGAACTCCCGGGGCGACTCCGACCCCTGGGGCACCCCAGACGCCACAGCCCGGCGCTCCGACGGCCTCGGCCGAGGCGACGCCGGCTCAGGCACAGGGGCAGCCGGACGACGAGGAGAACGACCTCCAGGACAACTGATCCGGAAACGCGAAAAGGCCCCGCCCGGTAACCCGGGCAGGGCCTTTTCAGAAGAATTGTTCGGCGGCGTCCTACTCTCCCACAGGGTCCCCCCTG
>NZ_JBVHXY010000089.1:0-3272 GCF_055569215.1 Kitasatospora sp. NPDC029312
CAGCCCCACACCCCCGACGAAGTCCGCGAAGCACTCCAACTCGGCGAAACCACCCCCATCATCACCCTCGACGCCCGCCGCCGAGACAGCGCCAAGAGCGCCCTCATCACCCTCGTCGAACACGCCCTCCTCGCCCGACTCCGCTGACCCGGGTCCGGCTCGGAAGGGAACCGGCCGGCCCCGGCGGACCGTCACACCGACGGACCGCCGGGGCGGCGACGCTTACCGGCCGGTGTCCTCCGAGGGGCCCGCGCAAGGCCCGTGTATAAGCAGCGGATAACAGTTCGGTAGGCATTTTGTGATCAACAATGACGCAGCGTGGCGAAACAGCGTCACTCAGCGCCAGATGACCACGGATTTGCTCCAGCATGTCGCTGATTGTCCGTATTGTGCCGACGCGGGTGCCGTACCGGGGCTGTTTGTCCCCCATCCCTGCACGTGCTGAAATTCCAGCTACCCCTGAATATCCCGTCCTCGGTCCGTCCGGTGACGGGCCAGGGCCCCGGGGGTAGCGCTGGATTGATCCATGGCCGGCAAGTCGGCCGAGAGGTAGTTGTCGAGTGAGGCGTAAGCAGCAACCCGCCCCGCAGCGGCGCTCCGAGCCCCGCCAGAGCGAGCCGCACGGTACCGCCGCGGACCAGGCCGGATTCTCCGCGTTCACTCCCACCGAGGAGCGCCCCCAGGCCACCCCGGCCGCCAAGCCGCTGACGACGGCCGGCGAACCGCGCGGCGCCGCCGGCGCGGCGGGCGACGGCGGCTCCAGCCGGTACGACTTCCTCCGCCCGCGCAACTGGCGCGTGCCGACCCGCCTGATCGCGATCCTGCTGATCCCCGTGATCATCAGTCTCGTCTTCGGCGGCCTGCGCGTGAACACCTCGGTCGACGGCTACATCAAGGCGTCCCGCGCCGAGAAGACGGCCGAGCTGGCCAAGGCCGCGACCGAACTCGCCGAGGCGCTCGAGAACGAGCGCGACAAGACCCTGATACCCCTGGTCACCGGGCAGGACCCCAACAACGAGGTCGCCAAGCGCCGCGCCGACACCGACGCCGCCCTGAAGGCCTACAACGCCGCGTACCAGGCCTCCGACAAGTCCGGCGAGCTCCCGCGCCGCCACGAGGCCTTCGAGACCCTCGTGGTGGACCTCCCGCACCTGCGGGCCGCGGCGTACGGCAAGGAGCTGTTCGTCAGCGCCACCGCCAACGCCTACTCGACGATGTTCGCCCCGCTGCTGGCGTACGACAACTCGGTCGGCATGGGCTCCGCGAACGCCACCAGCAAGGGCCGCGCGATCTACGCGATGTCGCTGGCCAAGGCCTCCGCGTCGACCCAGCGCGCGCTGATGCTGAACCTGCTCGTCGGCATCGCGCAGAACTCGACCACCAAGTACGAGAACCAGGACGTCATCCAGCAGATCCTGGTGGCCGAGAAGCTCGAACAGGTCTCGATCAGCGAGTTCACCACCGGCAGCGCCCCCGAGGACGTCAAGAAGTACGCGGACGCGCAGGTCGCGCTGGCCACCGCCCAGGACCGCTCGGCGTACAAGATGCCCAACGGCGCCGCGCCCACCATGCAGGGCCTGCTGGCCCTCGGCGCCAACTACGCCGAGGCCGCCGCCGCGGGCCAGTCGAAGGGCAAGGCCGCCGCCGACGCCGCGTACGCCGAGGCCAAGAACGCCGGTCTGACCCCGGACAACTGGAACCAGGCCGCCGGCACCCACATCCAGGCCCTGCGGAATACCGAAGTCGTGCTGCTGGACGACGTCCTCACCGACTCCCGCAACCTCAAGGACAACGCGCTCTACGACGCGATCCTCAACACCGTCATCGTCGTCGCCGCGCTGATCCTGGCCGGCCTGCTGACCGGCTACGTCGCCCGCTCGATGATCCTCGGCATGCGCACCCTGCGCAGCGCCGCCCTGGAGATCGCCGACCACCGCCTGCCGGACCTGGTCGAGAAGCTCTCCAAGACCGACCCGGACCGGGTCGACACCTCGGTGACCGCGATCCCGCTGCACGGCAAGGACGAGATCGGCGAGGTCGCCCGGGCCTTCGACCAGGTCCACCAGCAGGCCGTGGCGCTCGCCGCCGAGCAGGCCCTGCTCCGGGGCAACGTCAACGCGATCTTCACCAACCTGTCGCGTCGCAGCCAGGGCCTGATCCAGCGCCAGCTGGCGCTGATCACCGACCTGGAGAACAACGAGGCCGACCCGGACCAGCTGGAGAACCTCTTCAAGCTGGACCACCTCGCCACCCGCATGCGCCGCAACGGTGAGAACCTGCTCGTCCTCGCGGGCGAGGAGGCCGGCCGCCGCTGGAACACCCCGGTCCCGCTGGTCGACGTGCTCCGCGCCGCCGCGTCCGAGGTGGAGCAGTACGAGCGCGTCGAGCTGTCCGGCATCCCGGAGGTCGAGGTCGTCGGCGCCGCCGTGACCGACCTCGTCCACCTGCTCGCCGAGCTGCTGGAGAACGCCACCTCGTTCTCCAGCCCGCAGACCCGGGTCCTGGTCAACGCGACCCGCCTGCCGGACGGCCGCGTCCTGGTCGAGATCCACGACAAGGGCATCGGCCTTACCGCCGACGACTTCGCCGAGATCAACGAGAAGCTGGCCGAGCCGCCCACGGTCGACGCCACCATCTCCCGCCGCATGGGCCTGTTCGTGGTCGGTCGGCTGTCCCAGCGGCACGACATCCGCGTCCAGCTTCGCCCGTCGGGCGAGTCGGCCGGCACCACCTCGCTGGTCATGCTCCCGCCGTTCGTCACCCGGGCCGGCGCCGCGCCGGAGCCGGAGGAGCAGTTCACCGTCTCCCGGATCTTCGCCGACCAGGAGCCGACCGCCGAGTGGGCCCCCGAGGACCGCTCCCGCAGCGCCGCCGAACTGGGCTTCGACGACCACCTCACCGGCATCGGCAACGCCGGCTCCTCCGGCTTCAGCCCGGCCCTGGAGGCCGTCCAGCGCTCGCAGCGCCTCGACGAGGTCCGCCGCGCGGCCCTGGAGAGCGGCCAGTCGGCGCCGGTCGTGGACGCCGAGGTCGAGGAGGACTACCAGCAGGGCTACGGCCAGTACGCCCCGCAGGGTTACGACCAGCAGGGCGGCTACGCCGACGACCAGTACGGCACCGACGAGCAGTACGGCTACGACCAGGGCGGCTACCAGCAGGACGAGTACGCCCAGGACGGCTACGGCCAGTACGCCCCGCAGGGTTACGACCAGCAGGGCGGCTACGCCGACGACCAGTACGGCACCGACGAGCAGTACGGCTACGACCAGGGC
>NZ_JBVHXY010000089.1:3369-4149 GCF_055569215.1 Kitasatospora sp. NPDC029312
GGCGGCTACCAGCAGGACGGGTACGCCCAGGACGGGTACGGCCGCCAGGCCGACGAGGCCCCGGCCGGC
The DNA here is from genome assembly GCF_055569215.1 of Kitasatospora sp. NPDC029312. Taxonomy (NCBI): domain Bacteria; kingdom Bacillati; phylum Actinomycetota; class Actinomycetes; order Kitasatosporales; family Streptomycetaceae; genus Kitasatospora; species Kitasatospora sp. NPDC029312. The sequence continues at coordinate 3,439 of NZ_JBVHXY010000089.1, forward strand.
CACCCGTACGCCCCGGAGCCGCCGGCGCTGCCCGCCGCCGGTCCCGCCGCGGGCTCCTCCGCCACCCTGCCGTCCGGGCTTCCCCAGCGCCGCCCCGGCCAGCAGCTGGCGGCCGGTGGCCTCGGCGCCGCCCCGGCCCCCGCCGCCCCGACCGGTGAGAGCCCCAACTGGTTCGCCGGCGCCAAGGACACCTCCTCGTCCCTGGAGCCGCGCGGCCACGACGTGTCCGCCCTCGGCGGTTACGGCCCGACCGGCCCGACCGCCAACTCCGCCTGGCAGTCGCCGAACGACGGCAACTGGCAGCGCGCCGAGCAGGTGCGCGAGCCCTCCACCAGCGGCACCACCGGTGCCGGTCTGCCCCGGCGCGTGCCGCGGCAGAACCTGGTGCCCGGCAACGCCAAGCCCACCCCGCAGGACGGGCCGCAGGTCTCCCGCAGCCCCGAGGAGGTCCGTGGCCGCCTCACCAACCTGCGCCGCGGTGTCGAGCAGGGCCGCAGCGCCGGCAACACCGGAAGCTTCCGGATCGACCCCGATCAGGTAGACCAGTCCGGCAACGGACAGAACCGGAGCACCGATCTCTTCGGCGGCTCGAACCACCAGGAGCGTTGAGTTGACTCAGATGAGCCAGGCCGCACAGAACCTGAACTGGCTGATCACCAATTTCGTGGACAACACCCCCGGGGTGTCCCACACCGTGGTGGTCTCCGCGGA
>NZ_JBVHXY010000090.1:0-2221 GCF_055569215.1 Kitasatospora sp. NPDC029312
CGGTCCTCCTCTTTTTTCCCAGACCCCCCCAGCCAAAACACCCCCCCCGGACTGTTGGGCTCCCCGGAACCCCCCCCCCCCCCTGGTGCGTGGGACCCCCCGGGCCCGGACCGGAAGAGCGGGCGACGAGAATCGAACTCGCGCGACTAGTTTGGAAGACTAGGGCTCTACCATTGAGCTACGCCCGCACGACCCCCCGAGCCGTTCCCGGCCGGAAGTTCGGGAGACAGCGTACCTGGTCCACCCCTTCCCGTGCACACCCGATTCTTCGCGCGCCCTCTTGCGCGCCGCCCCGAAATAGTCGGCGAGCCGTGCAGGCCCGGCGTGTACGCTTCTGCTCGGCACCACGGGGTGTGGCGCAGTTTGGTAGCGCGTCCGCTTTGGGAGCGGAAGGCCGTCGGTTCGAATCCGGTCACCCCGACAGTGAGTGCGGCAGGGTCTCGCCCACCGGGGCGGGGCCCTGTTCTGTTGGGCGGTACGGTGGCGTCTGGCGTCCGCCTTTCGTGGTACCGGTAGGATGGGCTGCTGGCGGTAGTCCCTGTGGCGTCCACCCAGGTCAACCGCACGAGGGCGAGGAGTCACGCTCACCGTCCGCCCACGGGAGATGCAGCTCCAACCGCCCATCGCCCGTCTCGCCCGAACCACCCGTACCGGCTCCGGCCGAACGGTAGGAACGGGCGGAGACAATCTGACCGCAAGCCCCTAGGAGACCTAACCGTGAAGAGCGCCGTCGAGACTCTGAACCCCACCCGGGTTCGACTCACCGTCGAGGTGCCCTTCGAGGAGCTCAAGCCCAGCCTCGACGCGGCGTACAAGAAGATCAACCAGCAGGTCACGGTCCCGGGCTTCCGCAAGGGCAAGATCCCGGCTCGCGTCATCGACCAGCGTTTCGGCCGTGGCGCCGTGCTGGAGGAGGCCGTCAACGACGCCCTGCCGCGCTTCTACACGCAGGCCGTCGACGAGGGCAAGATCGAGGTCCTCGGCCAGCCCGACATCACCAACATCGAGGGTGTCGAGACGATCGCCGACGGGGGTGACCTGAAGTTCACCGCCGAGGTGGACATCCGTCCGGAGATCACCCTGCCGGAGTTCTCCTCCATCGAGGTGACCGTCGACCCGATCGCCGTCTCCGACGAGGACGTCGAGAAGTCGCTGGAGCAGCTGCGCGAGCGCTTCTCGTCGGTCAAGGACGTCGAGCGCGCCGCCGCCGCCGGTGACATCGTGGTCGTCGACCTCGTCGCCAAGGTCGACGGCGAGGTGCCGGAGGACGGCACCGCGAACGGCGTCAGCTACGAGATCGGCTCGGGCCGCCTGATCGACGGCATCGACGAGGCCGTGACCGGCCTGTCCGCCGGCGAGGTGAAGACCTTCAGCACCGAGCTCAAGGGCGGCACCCAGGCGGGCAAGACCTCCGAGGTCACCGTCACCGTGACCGCCGTCCAGGAGAAGGAGCTGCCGGAGCTGGACGACGAGTTCGCCCAGCTGGCCAGCGAGTTCGACACCCTGGAGGAGCTGCGCGCCGACTCCCGCAAGCGCCTGGAGCGCATGAAGGAGTACGACCAGGCCACCCAGGCCCAGGAGAAGGTGCTGGACGCGCTGCTCGCGCTGGTTGACATCGAGTACCCGGAGAAGCTCCTCAAGGACGAGATCGAGACCCGCAAGCACAACGTCGAGCACCACCAGCTGGAGCCGATGGGTCTGAACCTCGACACCTACCTGGAGACCCAGGGCAAGACCCGCGAGGAGTGGGACGCGGAGATCGAGGAGCAGGCGAAGAAGGGCATCAAGACCCAGTTCGTCCTGGACCAGATCGTCGCCAACGAGGAGCTGGGCGTCAACCAGGAGGAGCTCACCGAGCACCTCATCCGCCGCGCCGCCGGCTCGGGCCTCACCCCGGACCAGTTCGCCCAGCAGGTCGTCCAGGGCGGCCAGGTTCCGCTGCTGGTCGGCGAGGTCGCCCGCGGCAAGGCGCTGGCCACCGTGGTCGAGGCCGCCAAGGTCGTCGACACCGAGGGCAACGAGATCAACTTCGACGACGAGGACGAGACGGCCGAGACCGTCGAGGCCGCCGCCGAGGAGAGCACCGAGGACAAGGCCGAGGAGAACACCGAGGCCTGAGTGCCCCGGTAGCCCTCGTCAGGCAGGCAGCGGGGGGGGGGGGGGGGCGGGGGGGGGGGGGGGAGGGGGTCGGGGGGGGGGGGGGGTGGGGTTGCATTCTCCC
>NZ_JBVHXY010000090.1:2231-4013 GCF_055569215.1 Kitasatospora sp. NPDC029312
CCGAAACCGTGGGGGCCGCCGCGGGGAAGAGCACGGAGGAAAAGCCTGAGGAAAAAACCGGGGCTTGGGTCCCCGGGTAGCCTTCGCCGGGCAGACAGGGGGCCCGGACGCCGTACGGTGTCCGGGCCCGCTGTCGTCCCGCATGGGACGGGTGCGACCCTGCGCTCACAGCGAACAGTTCTGCGTGAGGGATTCTGCGGCCCGGCCTGCGCGTTAGGGTCCTTGGACAGCAACAATCACGACGTGATACCCGGAAGCTGTGCGACACCGTGACGGCCGCGGAGCGGCCGTCCAAATCGACTGAGCAGGTGGCTAAGTGACGTTCCCGCAGATGCAGATGCCTGGCCCGATGGCGCCGCACGCCGCCGCTGGTGACGTGCTCGGCGGCCTCGGCGACCAGGTCTACAACCGGCTGCTCAACGAGCGGATCATCTTCCTCGGCCAGCAGGTCGACGACGACATCGCCAACAAGATCACCGCCCAGCTGCTGCTGCTGGCCGCGGACCCGGACAAGGACATCTTCCTCTACATCAACTCCCCGGGCGGCTCGATCTCGGCCGGCATGGCGATCTACGACACCATGCAGTACATCAAGAACGACGTCGTCACCATCGCGATGGGCATGGCCGCCTCGATGGGCCAGTTCCTGCTGACCGCCGGCGCCAAGGGCAAGCGCTTCTCGCTCCCGAACGCCAACATCCTGATGCACCAGCCCTCCGCGGGCCTCGGCGGCTCCGCCACGGACATCCGCATCCAGGCCGAGCAGCTGCTCCGCACCAAGAAGCGGATGTCCGAGCTGATCGCCTTCCACAGCGGCCAGTCCTTCGAGCAGATCACCCGGGACTCCGACCGTGACCGCTGGTTCACGCCGGAGGAGGCCCTCGACTACGGCCTGATCGACGCGATCATGCACAGCGCCGCGGACGTCCCCGGCGGCGGCGGCACGGGCGCCTGAGCCTCGGCCCGGCCCGGCCCACGAGACCACAGCCCCAACGCCCGGAGGACAAGGACCCCCCATGAACATCCCCAGCCTGTCGGCCGCCCAGGCCCGCGTCGAGGACATGCGCGCCGAGGGCCGCTACATCGTCCCGCGCTTCGTGGAGCGCACCACGCAGGGCATCCGCGAGTACGACCCGTACGCCAAGCTGTTCGAGGAGCGCATCATCTTCCTCGGCTCGCAGGTGGACGACGTGTCGGCCAACGACATCATGGCCCAGCTGCTGTGCCTGGAGTCGATGGACCCGGACCGCGAGATCCAGATGTACATCAACTCGCCCGGCGGCTCGTTCACGGCCCTCACGGCCATCTACGACACGATGCAGTACGTGAAGCCGGACATCACCACGGTCTGCATGGGCCAGGCGGCCTCCGCCGCGGCCGTGCTGCTCGCCGCCGGCACCCCCGGCAAGCGGATGGCGCTGCCGAACGCCCGCATCCTGATCCACCAGCCGTACACCGAGACCGGCCGCGGTCAGGTGTCCGACCTGGAGATCCAGGCCAGGGAGATCTTCCGGATGCGCGAGCAGCTGGAGGAGATGCTCTCCAAGCACTCCAAGCGGTCGGTCGAGCAGGTGCGCGACGACATCGAGCGCGACAAGATCCTGACCGCCGAGGAGGCCGTCGAGTACGGCCTGGTCGACCAGATCATCTCCACCCGCAAGACCTCGCTGACCTCCTGAGGGCGGCACCGGGGGGGGGGGGGGGGGGGGGGGGGGGGGGGGGGGGGGGGGGGGGGGGGGGGGGGGGGGGGGGGGGGGGGGGGGGGGGGGGGGGGGGGGGGGG
>NZ_JBVHXY010000091.1:0-3672 GCF_055569215.1 Kitasatospora sp. NPDC029312
CACCCCTTGCTCCCTCGGCGGCGGGGGGGCCTGCCGAGGCGCGCCTCGGGAGGGGAGCAGGGGGGGCCCCGGCGACACCCTCCCGCCGGCCCCGGCGCGTTGTCGGGCCCCGGCGCCGTGTGGCGCTTCGGGGCCGTGTCGGACTTCGGGGCGTGTCGAGTTGCGGAGCTACCGGGTGAGGAGCCAGGACAGACTGCCGGTCAGTTCCCGTCGCAGTGCGGGGTCCGCCACCGCCGGAGTGGGATCGGTGGCGACGGCGCTGAGCAGGTGGGGCCGTGACCGCGGACCGGTCAGGTGCAGGGCGTCGAGGTCGAGCGCCGTACGGCCGCGCAGCTGCGGCTGCTCGCGCCCGTCCAGGTACCAGCGCAACTGCGTGCCGGGGACCGGCAGGTCGACGGTGAGGCGGTCGGCGGCGGTGAGCCAGGTGCCGGTGGGCGTCGGGCTGGTCAGCGGGGTGGCGTGGCGGTAGAAGCCGGCGATCATCGCCTCCCGTCCCGGCAGGTTGAACTCGCGCCCGAGCGAGCGCATGATCGAGTTCTCGGTCGGCCGGTAGAGCCCCGTCGGGTAGTAGCCGCCGCCCTCGTACGTCCCGACCGTTCCGCCGTCGGGCGAGGACTTCCCGAGCCAGCGGGACCACTTGACGTTCTGGTCGCGCATCCGGTCGGCGGTCAGCGTGCTGATGTTGGCCTCGGCCGGCTCCTCGCCCTGGTACGTCCCCTGGCCGTCGTAGGCGTACTCGTCGGCCAGCTTGCCCAGCGAGTGCCCGGTCTCGTGCACGGCGATCTGTCCGGACTTGGCGTTGCCGCCGGCCACGGTGGCGATGCCCTCGTACCCCAGCGGGGACTTGACGTCGTTGTACCCGGCGCCGCCGTACTTGGCGCTGTTGGCCACCACGATCACCAGGTCCGCCTGCGGGGCCTTCGCGGCATAGCGCTCGACCGCCTTCTCGTCCACGCAGAGCAGCCGTTCCACGCCGTCGCACCAGAAGTACGAGCCGAGCGCGGTGTGCCGGACGGTCGCCTGGTCCGGATCGCCGGAGACGCCGGACTCGGGCGAAACGGCGGACACCGCCCAGACGTTGAACAGGCCGCGGTAGGTCGCGTACGGCTCGACGGCGGTGATCTCGCGCCACTTCTCGGCGGCGTCGGTGCGGAACTTCTCCTGCTCCTGGGCCGCGTAACCGTCGCCTATCACCACCACGTCCAGCTTGGAGGCGGTGTCACCGTTGCGCACCAGCGGGGTGACCTCGCCGTCGCCGCTCGGCGCGGTCAGCCCGGGGGCCGGGCTGGCGAGGTAGGGAGAGGCGGTCGGTGCGGTGGTGCGGGAGATGCCGCCGTCCTCGGCGAAGACCTCCACCTGCTGCCGGGCTTGGGCCGCCCCGGGCGGCGCGCTTCCGGCGGGGGCGGCGCCGAGGAGGGTCGCGGCTAGGGCGGTGGTGACCAGAGCGGTTGCCGCCCTGGTGGCGGTCTGGGACTTCGAGTGCACGGGTGGCCCTCCCGGTGGTGGTCGTGTGGGGAAGACCCTTCCCTTGTGCTAGACCTGACAACCCCTCGGGGTTCGGCGCCTCACCGTCGCCTCCCCCGACTTCCCGGCCACCCGGCCGCTCTCATCTCCCCGAAGGTGTCCGTGAACCGGACGAAGCCGAGAACGGTGAGGGCGAGGCCGATGGCGACGATCACGAACGGCGCGGCCGACCGCAGCGCTTTGCCGAGTCAGGGCCTGTAACGCGACACCGCGGGCCGCCACTTGGGGCCCGGCTTGGGAAGTGGCGCGTTCCCGTGACCCACGGGGACTTGACCCTGCTCGGTCGTCAGGCCCGGCACTTCACGGGCAGGCGGCCTGCCAGGCGGCCTCGATCATCCGGAAGATCTCGTCCACCGCGGCCTCAGGCTCCGGCGCCTCGCGGGCCAGCGAGTAGGCGTCGATCGCGAACCTCGCGATCGCCCGCCCGGCCGTCGCGGTCAGCGGCAGCTCGGGGTCGGCGGTGATCGCCGCCGCCAGCGACTCCGCATGGCGCAGCCTCATCGACTCCTCGTACTCCCGCAGGGCGGGCGATTCGTCGATCATGCGCCAGATCGGTGCGGCGCTGTCCGCCGTGCAGTGCCGTACCAGGGCCAGGATCTCGCGGCGCAGCGCGGGAACGAGCGGCTCGTGCGGTGCCCGGCCGGTGACCGTCGCCGTGAGGCGCTGCTCGAAGTCCTCGTCCTGCTCGAACACCAGGGCCTCTTTGGAGGCGAAGTGGGAGAAGAGCGTGGTGACGGCGACGTCGGCCTCGGCGGCCACCTCGCGGATGCCCACCGCGTCGTACCCGCGTTCCAGGAAGAGCCGTAGTGCGGTGTCGGCGATCTTCTGGCGGGTCGCGGCCTTCTTGCGTTCACGGCGTCCGGGTGGCGCGGTCATGGCATGACGCTATCAGATACGACTCCCTAACCGTTTCGAAACACTAACCGTTAGTGCTACGGTCGCCGCATGAAGAGGATGAGCTTCGCCGAGTACGGCGGCCCCGATGTCCTGCACCTCACCGACGCCGAGGAGCCCCATGCGGGCCCCGGCCGCATACGCATCGCCGTGCGGGCTGCCGGCGTGAACCCCGTCGACTGGAGGATCCGAGAAGGCCAGTTCAGGAAGACCCATCCGATCGAACTGCCCGCCGGCGTCGGACAGGACGCCGCCGGCGTGGTCGACGAGGTGGGCGAAGGCGTCGACGGGGTCGAGATCGGCGACCACGTGTTCGGCGAAGGCTCGGCGACCTACGCCGAGTTCGCCGTCCTTTCGGCCTGGGCGCCCATGCCCCAGGGCCTGACGTTCGAGGAGGCGGCCGGATACCCGTCCGTGATGGAGACCGCGCTGCGGATCCTCCACCAGGTCGGTGTGGAGCCCGGCCAGACGCTGCTGGCCAGTGGCGCGTCCGGGGGAGTGGGGTCGGCGGTGCTGCAGGTCGCCCGCGACCGCGGCATCACGGTGATAGGCACGGCCGGGCCCGGGAACCAGGACTACCTCCGGAGCCTCGGCGCCCTGGCCACCACGTACGGCGAGGGCTGGGTCGAGCGGGTGCGGCAGCTCGGCCCGGTCGACGCGGCTCTCGATCTGGCCGGTTCGGGTGTGATCCGCGAGCTGGTCGAGCTGACCGGCGACCCGGGCAAGGTGGTCTCCATCGCCGACCTCAGCGCGCCGGAGTTGGGTGTCCGCTTCTCCGGCGTGGCCGGGAACATGTCGGACGCCCTCGCGGAGACCGTCGACCTCATCTCACGGGGGAAGCTCCACATCCCGGTCGAGAAGTCATACGCCCTCGCCGAAGCGGCGGCCGCGCACATCGACAGCCATGCCGGTCACACCCGTGGGCGCCGCGTCGTGGTGATCTGACGCCGGCGCGTTCGGTGGTCGGTCGCATCGATCGGTCGGCCGTAGCCCTGCCGCGGTGAGGACAACGGCCGACTCACCCGCCAGGCGGCCCGCCTGGAGGAGCAGGAACAGCTGAGCCTGCCGGATTGGCAGCAGCGGCTCAGGAGGCCCCACGCGTGCTCAGGAACACCGCGGCCCTGGGTTCACTCACCCGACGGTCGGAAATCGCCGCAAAGGGCGGCCGGTGTTCGTGAGTGCGGGTTCAGTTGAGGGTGGTGAGGGCGGCTTCGTAGTTCGGCTCGTCGGCGATTTCGGGGACGAGTTCGGTGT
>NZ_JBVHXY010000092.1:0-2976 GCF_055569215.1 Kitasatospora sp. NPDC029312
CCAGCAGGACGTAGACCACGTCGACCACGACCAGCCCGTACTCCCGGCGCCGTACCCGCACCACCGCCGCCCCGGCCATCAACAGCACCAGCCCCGCGGCGGCCAGCGGCACACCAAGGGCCTTGGCGCGTGACAGCCTCCGGCTGCGACGGGGACACCGTTTCGTCATGGGCGACAGCTTGCCCCCGCACACCACGGCCATGCGGGCCACGACACAGGACCCGCGAGAACCAGCCTTCCTACGGCGGGGGGGCGCAGCGGTGTTGTGACCAGGGCCGGGGCCGTGCCCGCCGGTCTCGGTGAGGCGGGCACGGCCTCGGGGCGGGTCGGCCGGGGAGCGGCGGTGCCTGGGCTGCCCGGAGCCGTGGGGGTGTACGAGCCGGGCAACAGTGCGAGCAGGACATTCCGCCGCGCGCCTCTGGGGGAAGCTCTCACCCGGTTCAACGACCGGACGCCGCCGGGGGCACGAGGACAGCGGCGACGGCCTGGACGGGCAGACGGGCACTGAGGTTGCGGCCCGGACTCAGCCGGGCCCGGGATGAACGGGCCGAGCCGGGCCCGGCGGGCTCGGTGCCGCACAGCGCGAGGGCCCCGGTGCAGGTGCTCCAGCCAGCTCACGACCTGGCGCAGCGTGGCGGCATCGAGGTGGTGGGTGAGGTCGCAGACTGCCTGGCGGTCGTCGTCGGTCAGGTTGTAGAGGCCGGCGCGGCCGAAGCGCCACCACACCGGCCCGAGCGGGCCGTGCTCGGCCAGCAGCTCCAGCGTGGTCGCGACGACCGGTACGGCGTCGTCGTACTCACGCCAGTCATCCCCGTCGTTGTCGTGCCGCCGGACGGTGCCGCGCTCTAGGATCAACTTCGTGTGCCAAACACCCGTACGAACGTGAATACAGCAGGGGGGACCACGATGAAGCGGACGAAGGCACGCACGCTCACCGCAGCGGCCGGGGTGCTGGGGGTGACGCTGGCGTTCGCCGGGACGGCATCAGCGCAGCCCGCCGACTTGGCACCGGCCTCGGACGAGCCCTTCGGTCAGCCGGGGACGGGCCGGATCCTGCCGCCGGCCCCGGACGAGGACACCATGTTCTCGATCCCCGACTGGATCGGGAACGGCAGCGCGGTGACGGCCTCGGTGATCGAGACGCTGCCGATCGCCGTCACCGTCGGCTGTCAGGGCGGCGGTTCGGTGCAGGTGCACGTCAGCGGTCTGGCACCGGCCGACTTCACGGTGCAGTGCCCAGTGGACTCCGTCGGCGTCGGCTCGGTGGACATCCCCGCCCGTCCCGGCCGGGACTTCCAGTTCACCGTGCACACCTCGGACCCGTCGATCCACTGGGGCATCAACGCCCTCCAGATCCGGCCGGCCCACTGACCCGGATCCCGGGCCCCGGGCCCGGACGCTCCCGGGGACAGGGATGGCCGCACCCAACGCGCCCACCCAGGTGCGCAGTTCACGGTCAGCGGTGACCACCACACAGGCCCGCGCCGGATCCTCGGCGCGGGCCTCGCGGACCCGGTCCACGATCCGGTCGTCCCCACTGCCGCCCGGCAGCAGGAACTCGACCCCGGTCGCCCAGTCGGTCACGGTGCCCACACCGCCCGGGGCGCCCGGGGCGGTGCCGCCACGCACGAACGCCACCACAGTCCCGTTGACAGCCACCGCGTGCGGGGCGCCCAAGGTGCCGGCGCCCGGCTGTTGAGCCCATCTCGGCGCGGGGCAGCCGCAGGACGCGTTCGGCCTCATCCAGTCCGGCCGTGCCCTCCAGCCGCCAGGCGCCGCCCGCATCGAAGACCTCGTCCAGCGCGGCCCGTCCGCAGCGATGCAAACCCCCCATCGGCCGGTCCGGTGACCGCACGCCCCTCCGCTGCCCTGCCGGCCGACGGAAGGACGGTCCGTCCGGGAAGGTGGGAGTTGTCGCCTCCGCGGACGCACGAGGGACGAGGGGCCGGGTAGGCGCCCGGTAACGGGCACGAGAGGAGCGCGGATCATGGCGCGGCGCAGGATGAACCTGGAACTGCTGACCTGCGCGTGGCGCGGGCACTTCCTCCACGGCACCGGGGCCGACCTCCCCCAGCTCGTGCGCCGGACGCCTGACGGCCTGTGTTGGCGCCGCTGCCTGCGCTGCGACGCCTGGCTCCCTTTCCGCGCGGATTCCGGCACGGCTGTCGGCCCGGCCTCCGTCCGGTCTTCCGTCACGGCTGCCAGCGAAGTCGCGGGCGAAGAGGGGAAGCGCCCGCGCGAGGTGGCGAACGGCGCGCACCTCGTCGTCCCCGAACGCGGGCGGGCCCTGCGTGACCGGTACGTACTGAAGCTGATCGCGCTGGACCGGTTGCTGCACTTCCTGCTCCTGAGCGCGGCTGCCGTCGTGGTACTGCTGTTCACCGCCGACCGCAGCCGCCTGTCCGGGCCGTTCTACCGGGTCGTCGACGCGCTCCAGAACGGTGCCGGCGGGCTCGGTGCGCGCCCCGGGACCGGGGTGGCAGGCGAACTCGAGAGGGCGTTCGAGGCGTCGTCCTCCAAGCTGTGGCTGCTGGGCGCCGCCCTGGGTGCCTACGCACTGCTGGAGGGGGTGGAGGCGGTCGGCCTGTGGCTGGCGCGCCGGTGGGCGGAGTACCTGACGTTCGTCGCCACCACGGTCCTGCTGGTCCCCGAGGTGTGGGAACTGTCCGGCCGGGTCACCTTCTTCAAGGTCGCGGCCCTCATCGTCAACGTCGCCGTCGTCGTCTATCTCATCCATGCCAAGCGCCTGTTCGGGCTCCGTGGCGGCCTGCCGGCGGTGGAGCGCGAGCGGGCCGAGGACATGAGCTGGGAGGCACTCGAGAAGGCCTTCCCAGCCTCCATGGAGAACGGCGGGGCCGGACAACCGCGAGAACAGGGCCGAGCTTAGGAGTCATCTCATTTGGAGAGTCTGCGGTAGCAGATGACGGCCACGGCGATGCTGGCGAAGGCTGCGAAGTGCTCGCCCTTGCGTTCGTA
>NZ_JBVHXY010000093.1:0-2794 GCF_055569215.1 Kitasatospora sp. NPDC029312
GCTGTCGTTCGCCCAGCGCCGGCTGTGGTTCATCAATCGGTTCGACGGGCAGAGTGCCACGTACAACATGCCGCTGGCGATGCGGCTTTCGGGTGGGCTGGACCGGGTCGCGCTGCAGGCGGCTCTGGCGGACGTGGTGGAACGGCACGAGAGCCTGCGCACGGTCTTCCCCGAGATCGACGGCGTTCCGTACCAGCAGGTGCTGGCGGCGGGGGATGCGGTGCCGGTGCTTCGGGTGGTGGAGGCGTCGGATGGTTCGCTGGCGGGGCTGTTGGCGGCGGAGGCGGGGACGGGTTTCGATCTGGAGCGGGTGCCCCCGCTGCGGGGGAGCCTGTTCACCCTGGGTGAGCAGGACCACGTCCTGTTGCTGGTGCTGCATCACATCGCGGGTGACGGCTGGTCGATGGGTCCGCTGGCGCAGGATCTGGCGGCGGCGTATGCGGCTCGGGTCGATGGTGGGGCTCCGGCGTGGGCTCCGTTGCCGGTGCAGTACGTGGACTACACGCTCTGGCAGCGGCAGGTGCTGGGCAGCGAGGACGATCCGCAGAGTGCGGTCTCGCGCCAACTGGCCTACTGGCAGCAGGCGCTGGCCGGCCTGCCGGACGAGCTCGCGCTGCCCACCGACCGCCCCCGCCCCGCCGTGCCGACCAACCGCGGCGACATGCACTACTTCCAGATCGGCCCGGAGCTGCACAGCGCCCTGATCAAGCTTGCCCGCGAGAACGAGGCCAGCCTGTTCATGGTGTTGCAGGCGGGTCTGGCGGCGTTGCTGTCCCGGTTGGGTGCCGGCGAGGACATCCCGATCGGCAGCACGATCGCCGGGCGTACCGACGACGCGCTCGACAAGCTGGTCGGCTTCTTCGTCAACATGCTGGTGCTGCGGACCGACACCTCCGGTAACCCGAGCTTCCGCGAGCTGATCGGCCGCGTCCGCGAGGCCGGCCTGGCCGCCTACGCGAACCAGGACGTGCCGTTCGAGCGCCTGGTCGAGGTGGTCAACCCGGCCCGTTCGCTGTCGCGGCACCCGCTCTTCCAGGTCGCGCTGAACGTCCAGACCGTGACGGACTCCACCGTCGGCATCCGGGGACTGGAGATCACCCCGGAACCCATCGGCATCGGCATGTCCCGGTTCGATTTGTCGTTCGGGTTCGTGGAGGTGCGGGGTGGTGATGGTGCGCCGGCGGGTTTGCGGGGGGATCTGGAGTTCAGTCTGGATCTGTTCGATGAGGCGTCGGCGGTGCGGTTGGTGGAGCGTTTGACTCGTCTGTTGGAGGCTGCGGTTGCTGATCCGCGGTTGCCGGTGGGTGAGTTGGAGGTGTTGGAGCCTGCGGAGCGTGAGCGGGTTCTGGTGGAGTGGAATGACACGGCTGCGGCGGTGGTGCCGGGTTCGGTGACGGAGTTGTTCGAGGCGTGGGTGGCTTTGGCTCCGGATGCGGTGGCTGTGGTGTGTGGGGGTGTCGAGGTTTCGTACCGGGAGTTGAGTGCCCGGGTGAACCGGTTGGCGCGTCTGCTGGTGGGTCGTGGTGTGGGTCCGGGTGGGCTGGTCGGTGTGGTGTTGCCGCGGTCGGTGGATCTGGTGGTGGCGCTGCTGGCGGTGTTGAAGTCGGGTGCGGCGTATGTGCCGATCGATCCGGATCATCCGTCGGAGCGGATCGGGTATGTGTTGGCGGATTCGGCTCCGGTGGTGGTGCTGGCGGTGGGGTCGACGGCCGGTGTGGTTGCCGGTTCGTCGTCGCCGGTGCTGGTGCTGGATGAGTCCGGTGTGGTGGAGGAGTTGTCGGGGCTGTCGGATGCTGATCCGGGTGCCGTCTCGGTGGGTGGGTCGGATGCGGCGTATGTGATCTTCACGTCGGGTTCGACGGGTCGGCCCAAGGGTGTGGTGGTCACGCGTGGTGGTCTGGACAATTTCCTGGCCGGGATGGGTGAGTTGGTCCCGTTGTCGGGTGCGGATCGTCTGGTCGCGGTGACGACGGTGTCGTTCGACATCGCGGGGCTGGAGCTGTATCTGCCGCTGGTCTCGGGTGCGGGTGTGGTTTTGGCGTCGCGGGAGACGGTGGTGGATCCGTCGGCACTGGGTGCGTTGGTGTCCGGCAGCGGTGCGACGGTGTTGCAGGCGACGCCGTCGTTGTGGCAGGCGTTGGTGGCGCATGTGCCGGAGTCGGTGCGTGGGCTGCGGATGCTGGTGGGTGGTGAGGCGTTGCCGGCGGCGTTGGCGCAGGAGATGCGGGCGTTGGGCGGCCGGGTGTTGAACGTGTACGGGCCGACGGAGACGACGATCTGGTCGTCGGCGGCGGTGTTGGACGGGCGTGCGGGTGCGCCGGCGATCGGGCGTCCGATCCGTAACACCCGGGTGTATGTGCTGGATGGTGCGCTGGGGTTGGTGGCGCCTGGTGTGCTGGGCGAGTTGTATGTCGCGGGTGAGGGTGTGGCTCGTGGCTACTTGAACCGTCCGGGTCTGTCGGCGGAGCGTTTCGTGGCGGATCCGTTCGGGCCGGCGGGTGCGCGGATGTATCGCACGGGTGACCTGGTGCGTTGGGGTGTGGACGGGCAGCTGGAGTACGTGGGCCGGGCTGATTTCCAGGTGAAGGTGCGGGGTTTCCGTATCGAGCTGGGCGAGATCGAGTCCGCGCTGAACTCGCTTGAGGGTGTGGCTCAGGCCGTGGTGCTGGTGCGGGAGGACCGCCCGGGTGACCAGCGGATCGTCGCCTACGTGGTCCCGAAGGACGCGTCCATTCCGGCGGAGTCCTTGCGTGGCCACCTCCAGTCGGTGTTGCCGGAGTACATGGTGCCGTCG
>NZ_JBVHXY010000095.1:0-1539 GCF_055569215.1 Kitasatospora sp. NPDC029312
AACACCGCCCGGATCGGCACCTCCACACCGAACACCGACCGCACCCGCGACACCAACCGCGTCGCCAACAGCGAATGACCACCCAGATCGAAGAAACCCTCGTCGATCCCCACCCCGTCCACACCCAGGACCTCGACGAACAGACTGCACAGGATCTCCTCCTGCGGCGTCCGCGGCGCCCGCCCCACCGTCGCCCCACCGGACTGCGGCACCGGCAGCGCCTTACGGTCCAACTTCCCGTTCGGCGTCAACGGCAACGCTCCCAGCTCCACGAACACCGACGGCACCATGTACTCCGGCAACACCGACTGCAAGTGGCCACGCAGCTCCGAAACCACCACGGAACCGTCCTTGGGCACGACATAGGCCACGATCCGCTGGTCACCCGGACGGTCCTCACGCACCAGCACCACCGCCTGCGCCACACCCCCGAAGGCGCCGACCGCCGCCTCGATCTCCCCCAGCTCGATACGGAAACCCCGCACCTTCACCTGGAAATCAGCCCGGCCCACGAACTCCAACTGCCCGTCCACACCCCAACGCACCAGGTCACCCGTGCGATACATCCGCCCACCCGCCGGCCCGAACGGATCCGCCACGAAACGCTCCGCCGACAGACCCGGACGGTTCACGTAGCCACGAGCCACACCCTCACCCGCGACATACAACTCACCCAGCACACCAGGCGCCACCAACCGCAACGCACCATCCAGCACATACACCCGCATGCCGTCCAACGGCCGGCCGATCGGCACCACCTCCGGCACCGACCCCACCGAATCCATCCGGAACGACGTCGCGAACGTCGTCGTCTCCGTCGGACCATAACCGTCCACCACGACCGTCCCCGGGCACACCTCCAGAACCCGCCTCACCGCCTCCGCCGGCACCACATCACCACCGGTCCACACCTGCCGCACACCCGCGAACGCCTCCGGCGCCTCCTCCACCACCAGACGGAACAGGCCGGCCGTCATCCAGAGGCCGGTGATGCGCTCCTCACCGATCACCCGGGTCAAGGTGGCCACGTCGAGATCACCGGGCGGAGCGATCACCGCCGTACCACCCGACAGCAGCGGCACCCACACCTCATACGTCGACGCGTCGAACGCATGCGGCGAATGCACCAGCACCCGCTCATGCGCCCCACCCGCGAACGCCGAATCGAACGCCAACGCCAACACATCACGATGCGCCACCGCAACGCCCTTCGGCACCCCCGACGACCCCGACGTGAACATCACATACGCCAACGCCCCCGGCTCACTCACCACCCCCAAACCCTCAGCCGACCACTCCTCCAAACCATCCCCGGCACCCACCAGCACCACCTCGGCCGCCACCCCCGCAGCCGCCACCACCTCACCCGCAACCACCAACGAACCCGCATCCGCCAACACCACCGACGCCGCAGTCTGCGCCACCACCTCCACCAACCGGCCCACAGGCGCACGACCGTCCAACGGCACATACACCCCACCAGCCTTCAACACCGCCAGCGTGGCCACCACCACATCCACCGACCGACCCATCAACAAC
>NZ_JBVHXY010000096.1:0-1302 GCF_055569215.1 Kitasatospora sp. NPDC029312
AAACCGACTCAGGTGGTCAGGTAGAGAATACCGAGGCGTTCGGGTGAACTATGGTTAAGGAACTCGGCAAAATGCCCCCGTAACTTCGGGAGAAGGGGGGCCATTCCTGGTGATGAGTCTTGCACTCTGAGCTGGGGGTGGCCGCAGAGACCAGCGAGAAGCGACTGTTTACTAAAAACACAGGTCCGTGCGAAGCCGTAAGGCGATGTATACGGACTGACGCCTGCCCGGTGCTGGAACGTTAAGGGGACCGGTTAGCTCGACTTCGGTCGGGCGAAGCTGAGAACTTAAGCGCCAGTAAACGGCGGTGGTAACTATAACCATCCTAAGGTAGCGAAATTCCTTGTCGGGTAAGTTCCGACCTGCACGAATGGCGTAACGACTTCTCGACTGTCTCAACCATAGGCCCGGTGAAATTGCATTACGAGTAAAGATGCTCGTTTCGCGCAGCAGGACGGAAAGACCCCGGGACCTTTACTATAGCTTGATATTGGTGTTCGGTTCGGCTTGTGTAGGATAGGTGGGAGACTGTGAAGCGGCAACGCCAGTTGTCGTGGAGTCGACGTTGAAATACCACTCTGGTCGTGCTGGATGTCTAACCTGGGTCCGTGATCCGGATCAGGGACAGTGTCTGGTGGGTAGTTTAACTGGGGCGGTTGCCTCCTAAAGGGTAACGGAGGCGCCCAAAGGTTCCCTCAGCCTGGTTGGCAATCAGGTGTTGAGTGTAAGTGCACAAGGGAGCTTGACTGTGAGACTGACGGGTCGAGCAGGTACGAAAGTAGGGACTAGTGATCCGGCGGTGGCTTGTGGAAGCGCCGTCGCTCAACGGATAAAAGGTACCCCGGGGATAACAGGCTGATCTTCCCCAAGAGTCCATATCGACGGGATGGTTTGGCACCTCGATGTCGGCTCGTCGCATCCTGGGGCTGGAGTAGGTCCCAAGGGTTGGGCTGTTCGCCCATTAAAGCGGTACGCGAGCTGGGTTTAGAACGTCGTGAGACAGTTCGGTCCCTATCCGCTGTGCGCGTAGGAGTGTTGAGAAGGGCTGTCCCTAGTACGAGAGGACCGGGACGGACGAACCTCTGGTGTGCCAGTTGTCCTGCCAAGGGCATGGCTGGTTGGCTACGTTCGGGAGGGATAACCGCTGAAAGCATCTAAGCGGGAAGCCTGCTTCGAGATGAGCACTCCCACCTCCTTGAGAGGGTAAGGCTCCCAGTAGACGACTGGGTTGATAGGCCGGATATGGAAGCCCTGTGAGGGGTGGAGTTGACCGGTACTAATAGGCCGAGGGCTTGTCCTCAG
>NZ_JBVHXY010000097.1:0-1069 GCF_055569215.1 Kitasatospora sp. NPDC029312
CTTCTCCCGAAGTTACGGGGGCATTTTGCCGAGTTCCTTAACCATAGTTCACCCGAACGCCTCGGTATTCTCTACCTGACCACCTGAGTCGGTTTAGGGTACGGGCCGCCATGAAACTCGCTAGAGGCTTTTCTCGACAGCATAGGATCATCCACTTCACCACAATCGGCTCGGCATCAGGTCTCAGGCTTCATGCTGTCCGGATTTACCTGGACAGCGCCCTACACCCTTACCCCGGGACAACCACCGCCCGGGCTGGACTACCTTCCTGCGTCACCCCATCACTCACCTACTACCACCTTGGGTCAGCGGCTCCACCACTCCCCTCAACTCCGAAGAGATCAGGGCGGCTTCACGGCCTTAGCATTAATGGGCTCGATGTTTGACGCTTCACAGCGGGTACCGGAATATCAACCGGTTATCCATCGACTACGCCTGTCGGCCTCGCCTTAGGTCCCGACTTACCCTGGGCAGATCAGCTTGACCCAGGAACCCTTAGTCAATCGGCGCACACGTTTCCCACGTGTGTATCGCTACTCATGCCTGCATTCTCACTCGTGAACCGTCCACAACTCGCTTCCGCGGCTGCTTCACCCGGCACACGACGCTCCCCTACCCATCCATACAGGCGTTGGCCCTATTGTATGAATGACACGACTTCGGCGGTACGCTTGAGCCCCGCTACATTGTCGGCGCGGAATCACTAGACCAGTGAGCTATTACGCACTCTTTCAAGGGTGGCTGCTTCTAAGCCAACCTCCTGGTTGTCTCTGCGACTCCACATCCTTTCCCACTTAGCGTACGCTTAGGGGCCTTAGTCGATGCTCTGGGCTGTTTCCCTCTCGACCATGGAGCTTATCCCCCACAGTCTCACTGCCGCGCTCTCACTTACCGGCATTCGGAGTTTGGCTAAGGTCAGTAACCCGGTAGGGCCCATCGCCTATCCAGTGCTCTACCTCCGGCAAGAAACACACGACGCTGCACCTAAATGCATTTCGGGGAGAACCAGCTATCACGGAGTTTGATTGGCCTTTCACCCCTAACCACAGGTCATCCCCCAGGTTTTCAA
>NZ_JBVHXY010000098.1:0-1014 GCF_055569215.1 Kitasatospora sp. NPDC029312
GTCGGTGTCGCGGTGCAGGACGGTGGCGGCGTGCTCGATGACGGCCTGCTGGAGCAGGGCGTGGCGGTGGGTGTCGGTGGTGGCCTCGGCGAGGGCCGCAAGGAGGCTGGGGGTGCCGTCGTCGGGGCGGGGGGTCTCGTTGAGGAGGGGGGTGAAGTAGGTGAGGCGGTCGGCGGCGGGGTGCGCGGTGAGCCAGTGGTGGGTGTCGGTGGGGGTGTAGGTGGTGCGGGGGCGGTCGTGGGCGAGGATGCGGCGCAGGGCGTCCATGCCTTCGCCGGGGCGGATCATGTCGTAGCCGCGTTCTTCCATGAACGCGCCGCGGCCGATTTCGGCCCAGGGTCCCCAGGAGATGCAGGTGGCGGGCAGGTGCTGGGCGCGGCGCCAGGTGGTGAACTCCTCCATCCAGGCGTTGGCTGCGGAGTAGGCGGCCTGTCCGGCGTTGCCGAGGGTGGAGGCGGCCGAGGAGTAGGCGACCCACCAGTCCAGGTCGCAGTCCTTGGTGGCCTGGTGCAGGCGCCAGGTGCCCCAGGCCTTGGGGCGCCAGACGCGGTCGATGAGGCCGGGGGTGAGGGTGGTGAGGGTGGCGTCCTCGATGACGGCGGCGGTGTGCAGCACGCCGCGCAGCGGGTGGCCGGCCGCCGCGATGGCGGCCTGGACGAGGTGGTCGGCGACGTTGGGGTCGGCGATGTCCCCGCGCAGGGCGATCACGTGTGTGCCGGCCGCGTTCAGGCGCTCGATCTCCCGCTCCGCCTCCCGGTCGGGGGCGTGGCGGGAGGCGAGGATGACGGTGCCCGCGCCGTGTTCGGTGAGCCAGCGGGCGGCGAGCAGGCCAAGTCCCCCCAGGCCGCCGGTGATCAGGTAGCTGCCGTCGCCGCGCACCAGGGCAACGTCGTCAGGGTCGACGGGCACGGTGGTGGCGCCGGTGGTGGGCCAGGTCAGGACGAGTTTGCCCATGTGGCGGGCCTGGGCCATGGTGCGGAAGGCCGCCGCGGCCTCGGTCACCGGGTAGGTGGT